>NYWD01000058.1 GCA_002684855.1 Planctomycetaceae bacterium
GCCGAGATCCACGTTGGCGTCCATCCCGGGCATCGAATAGCTCGCGTTCAGGGCGTCGGCGAGGACGCCGGTCTCGACGAGGACGAAGTAGACCGGGAACGGAACCGAGCGCGTGGCGAATCTCAACGCCCGCGCAAGATGGTCGCGGGTCGTCACCAGCACGAGGGTGCCGTCGTCCCAGGAGACCGGGACGATCCGGAACTGCCACGCCTGACGACGCGTCACCAATCCGATGACCGAGGGATCCTGTGCCCCGAAATCGGGTTCGAGTCCTGCGGTCAGGACCTCGTACTGCTGCACCCACGCACCTTCGACGACCTCCGGTGCGATCCCGAACAGGCGTTCGCAGATCGACCCGAAGGGTTCCGTCCGCCGGGCCTGGGCCGCCAGGACCTGCTCGACCTGTTCGCTGGTCAGGAGCCCCTGCCGGACCATCACTTCACCTAGCTTCATCTCGATCCTCCTCCCCACGGGCCCGCGTGGATCCGACGCACATCGGATCGACGCGAACTCCTCCCCACATCCCTCCCATCGGCCTCCCGTGACGACGACTCCCGCCGGAACGAGGGGCTCCCGTCGGGTGACGGTCGGGTCGCGCCGGATGCGAGGGCTTGCCGTTACCCGGACCACGCTTCAGAATGGGCATTCCGCATGTCCTCCCCAGCCTCCACCCACGAACGAAGCGACGATGCACTGGAATCCTCGCTCTTCGATGCGGTGGCGAACGGATCGATTCCCGGACTCGACGTGCGGGACCTGCTCCACCGGCTCCGCTCGGCGACCCGTCGACCCCGACGGCAGTCGGTCCGGGCCGAGATCGAAGTCGCGCTCCGGTTCATCGCCGCGGGGGACCGGGTTCGGGCCGAAGTCCTCGATCCCGGCGGGCGAAGCATCGATCTGGAGGTCCTTTCGGACGAGAACGTGTTCGCGGTGCACGTGAAGCGACTCGCGGGCGCGTCGGGACCGCGACGGCCCCTCGACGAGGCGTTCACCGTGCTCGAATCCGTCCCACGTCCCTACGTGGTGGGCATCGACTGGAAACCCTCCACCCCGCCCGATGCCGCGCAGCTCGCCGACGCCCGCGAATTCCTCATGGGGGCGAGCATGGGCGATCGACACGTGCTCCGGGATGCCGGGGGTGCGCGGGTCGGGATGATGGAGATGAACGCGCCGCGGCAGGCCACCGCGTCCGAGGCGAGTCCGAGCGTCCGGGTGGTGGCGTCCGGCGATGCGAATCGAGCGGCCGGCATGATCGCGCGAACCGAACGACTCCTCCGCCGCGCCTACCGACAGTTCGCGCCGGGCCGGGAGAACGTCATCGTCCTCGTCGGCGGCGGATCGGCCGCGGGCGAGCTCGTGGAACGCGCGGTCCTCGGTGGCTTCGTGGAGCGATGGGATCGCTTCCCGAACGTCGGCCAGCGGATCGCCCACGGCCGGGACGACCGCGGGATCTGGACCGGCCGCCACTACGAACGTTCGCGGATCGTCGCATGGCGGCCTTTCGAACCGTCCCCGGGGCGGATCTGGGTCAGGACCGATCGGCATCCACCCGACGCGGCGGTGGTGGCCGCGGTGGAGAAGGCGATCACGCCCGCGGATTGAATCCGCCGATCGAGGATCATTCCGGATGCAGCGCGAGGTGCGGCGGGATCCGGGGCATCCGCGGCGGCTCGAGTTCCGGCCAGAGCGTGGCGAGCGCCGTCGGCCCGTCCAGACCGTCGACCAGGAACCGGGGGCCGCCGGCGAGCAGCCGCTCGAGCTGTCGTCGCCCGATCCTCGTTCGAATGACCACCTCGCCCGGCCGCTCGTAGTCGCGGTCGAGGACCTCGGTCCGCTTCTCCACGAGATCGACCAGCTTCGATTCCGCGAGTGGGATGGCGAGATCGACCTCGCGAAGTTCGCCCCGCATCCGCTCCAGGACCACCCGGACCAGGTGGTCGAGTCCGTCGCCGTCCCGCGCGCTGGTGACGATCGCGTCGGGGTTCGTCGCCAACCAGGCGTCGAGGGTGTCGTCGGGGACCCTTCCCTCCTCGACCGTGTCGCGAAGGGCATCGACCTTGTTCAGCACGAGGATGCGCGGCTGGTCGACCGCGCCGATGTCGTCGAGCACCCCGGTGACGGTCTCGAACTGCCGCGCGGCGGCGGGATCGGAGACGTCGAGGACGATCAGGAGCAGGTGCGCGTAGACCGTCTCCTCGAGCGTCGCGCGGAAGCTGGCGACGAGATGGTGCGGCAGGTCGCGGATGAATCCGACGGTGTCGGAGAGCAGCCCCTGGTTCCCCCCACCGAGGTTCCAGGCCCCGATCCTGGTGCCCAGCGTCGCGAAGAGCATGTCCGCCTCGAACGCATCACCGTCGGTGAGCGCATTGAACATGGTGCTCTTCCCCGCGTTGGTGTAGCCGACGAGTCCGACCGTGTAGTGGTCGTCGCGCCGCCCGGCGACCTCCCTCGTCCGGCGCGCCTGCACCTCGGCCAGGTTCCGTTTCAACTGGACGATCCGCCGTTGGACGAGTCGCCGGTCGATCTCGAGCTGCTGCTCGCCCGGGCCCCTGGTCCCCACCCCCATCGGAGCGCCGCCGGTGACCTGCCCGAGGTGGCTCCACATGGATCGAAGCCGGGGGGCGGTGTACTCGAGCTGCGCGATCTCCACCTGCAGCCTCGCCTCCTTCGTCGCGGCCCTCGTGGCGAAGATGTCGAGGATGAGTTCGCTGCGGTCGAGCACCTTGCACTTCAGGTCCTCCTCCAGCGCCTTGATCTGCATCGGCGAGAGGTCGTTGTCGAAGATCACGACCTTGGTCTTCAGCACGCCGACCATGGCCGCGAGTTCCTCCACCTTGCCCTTCCCCAGGTAGGTGCGGGCGCGGGGATGGTCGCGCTGCTGGATGAGACGACCCGCGACGCGGACCCCCGCGGCCTCCGCGAGCGACGCGAGCTCCCCGAGGGGATCCGGCTCGTCGATCGTCGTCGGCAGGAGGACCGCGACGAGGATCGCGGTCTCCTCGTGGATGTCGATGGACTCCCGGTGGTCATCCTTCATGCGGAACCCGGCCTCGGACTTGCGGTTCGGAACCTTGAGCGACGTTCGATCGTAGCAGGCCGGACCCGCGTCCCCCCCGTCCCGGTCCGTATGATTGGGACGTTCCCCATCCATGCCGCCCCGACGAACGGACCCTCGATGAAAGACGCCTCGCGATCCCGAACCACGCCCCGACTCGGAAGCTGGGCCGTCCCGGTCCTCTGCGTGCTGCTGCTCGTGCAGATCCTCGTCACCCTCGGCGCGGGTCGTCGCGACGATCTCTCGTGGTTCGATCCGCTGATCGACGTGCGGGCGATGGTCCTCGAGGACCACGTGGGCGAACCGGACGTCGCGAAGATGCAGGAGGCCGCGATCTCCGGAATGCTGGAGACGCTCGACGATCCCTACACGGTCTGGATCCCGCCGCGACTGGAGTCGGACTTCGACAAGCAGATGCGCGGCTCCTACGTCGGGATCGGCGCGGAGATCGAGATCGTCGACGATCGGCTCCGCATCGTGAGCCCGCTCGAGGATTCACCGGCGCTGGAGGCCGGGGTCCGCGCGGGCGACGTGGTGCTCGCGATCGACGACACCGACACCCTCGGGCTCGACAGCGACGCGTGCATCGCGTTGCTGATGGGCGTGGAGGGGACGCCGGTGCGAATCGCGGTGCGGCACGCGGACGGGACCGAAGCCGTCCTCGAGGTCGTTCGCCGCCGGATCGAGACGCGATCGGTCAAGGGGATCCGCCGCGACGGCGAGGGATGGGACCACGTGCTCGACCCCGGACTCGGCATCGGCTACGTGCGACTGACCCAGTTCACCGACCGGACCATCGAGGAGATGCGGGAGGCGATCGACGCGATGGACGCCGACGGCGTGAAGGCGCTGGTGCTCGATCTCCGGTTCAACGGCGGCGGCACCCTCGACGGCGCGATCGACGTGGCCGACCTCTTCCTCGAACGAGGGGTGATCGTGTCGGTGCGGGACCGCCAGGGCGACGGCCGGCGCTGGACCGCGACCCGGGACGACGACGATCACCTTCTCCCGATGGTGATCCTGGTGAACGACGGCTCGGCTTCGGCGAGCGAGATCGTGGCCGGCGCGCTTCAGGACAACGATCGCGCGAAGATCCTCGGCGAACGGACCTTCGGCAAGGGGTCGGTCCAGGAGGTCCGTCCGCTGCCCGACGACCAGGGAACGCTGAAGATGACGACGGCCAGGTACTACCTGCCGAACGGGCGAAACCTCGACAAGCGCGGGGACGCGGAGGTCTGGGGCGTCGATCCCGATCCGGGCTTCCTGATCGACCTCGACACCGAGGCCTACCGGAATCTCGTCCTCAATCGCAGGCGCTACGAGCCCATCGTCGCGTCCGGGGACGCCGAGGAGGCCCGTTTCGACGATCCCGACTGGATCGACGAGGAGCTCGAGGATCCGCAACTGGCGGCGGCGATGCGCACGCTGAAGTCGAAGCTCGAGACCGATTCGTGGCTGGTGGTCGGAGCGGATCCCGGCGCGGAGGCGATCGCATCCTCGGAACTGCGGGACCAGGTCGCGTACCGGACGAGGCTGCTCGAGGAACTCGCGAAGACCGACGGACGCATCCTCGAACTGGATGCGTCGGCCGGGGAGGAGATCGAGCTCCGCAGTCCGGACGGGATCGTGATCGGCAGGATCCCCGCGACCCGGCTGGACGGCCTCGTCGACCTGCTTCCCGAATCCGACGAGGCGCCATGAAGCCCGGCGACGACCCCGATCCGTCCCGCCTCGTCCTCGGGATCGAGACCAGCTGCGACGAGACCGCCGCGGCGGTCGTCGAGCGCGGGGTTCGGGTCCGATCGTCCGTGGTGGCGACGCAGCACGAACTGCACCAGGAGTACGGCGGCGTGGTTCCCGAGATCGCGAGCCGCGCCCATCTCGAACGAATCCTCCCGGTGGTCCGGGCCGCCGTCACGGAAGCCGGAATCACCCTCCGGGACGTCGACGCGGTCGCGGTGGGGCACCGTCCGGGCCTGATCGGCGCCCTGCTCGTGGGGACCAGCGCCGCCAAGGGACTCGCCCTCGCCCTCGATGTTCCGCTGATCGGCGTCGATCACGTCCACGCCCACCTCGTCGCCGGCATGCTCGACCGCGAGCCTCCACCATTTCCCGCCCTCGGCCTCGTGGCGAGCGGCGGACACTCGAGCATCTACCTCGTCGAGGATCCGGTGCGGCCGCGCCTCCTCGGCCGGACGATCGACGACGCCGTCGGCGAGGCCTTCGACAAGGTCGCGGCGATGCTCGACCTGGGCCACCCGGGTGGACCGGCCGTCGAGAAGCTCGCGGAATCGGGTGACGCGACGGCCTTCGACCTGCCGGTCGCGAACCTCGGCCGGGGATCGCTCGACTTCTCCTTCAGCGGCCTCAAGACCGCCGTCCTCTACGCGGCGAGGGGACACCCCGGACGCGTCCCGCCGGTGCTCGACGACCGCCGACGGGCGGATCTCGCGGCATCGTTCCAGGCCGCGGCGATCAAGGCCCTGCGTCGGAACCTTCGCCGCGCGTTCGAAGCCCATCCCCGGATCCGCTCGCTGCTCGTCGGAGGAGGGGTCACGGCCAACGGCCCGATCCGCGCGATGCTCGAGTCGGAATGCGGGGAGCGTGACGTGGAGTGCCGGCTCGCCCCCCTCCGATGGTGCGTCGACAACGCGGCGATGATCGCGGCGCTCGGTGACCGACACCTCGAGGCCGGGAAGCGCGATCCGCTCGAGCTCGCGCCCGCGGCCACGACCCGGACCGACCCGGTTCCGGACTGACGACGCCCGCCCCGAGGCGGGCTGGGCTATCTTCAAGGACGACCCACCGGTTCCTTCAGCAACGCAAGGCGATTCCTTGGCCTACCGACCGCTCTACATCGATCCCAACGCGATCATGCTCGAGGGCACCCACCCCGCGACGCTGGATCCGGACGATCTTCTCCGGGAATGCGAGTTCCAGTTCGGACGATCGGGCGGTCCCGGCGGGCAGCATCGAAACAAGGTCGAGACCGGGGCCCGTCTCGTCCACCTCCCGAGCGGACTCGAGTCGAAGGCCACGGAGCGTCGACAGCAACAGGTCAACCGGGCGGTCGCGATCTCCCGGCTGCGGCTGCGGCTCGCCCTGAAGGTCCGCACCCCGACCAACCGGGATCGGCACCGACCGAGCGAACTCTGGGAGAGGCGGCGGCAGGGAACGCGGCTTCCCGTGAATCCGAAGCACGGCGACTATCCCGCCCTGCTCGCCGAAGCGCTCGACGTGATCGTCGCCCGGCGGTGGGACGTGGCCGGCGCCGCCAGGATCCTGGGGGTCTCGATGAGCCAGCTCTCCCGCCTCGTGAACCACC
Organism: Planctomycetaceae bacterium; assembly: GCA_002684855.1. Taxonomy (GTDB): domain Bacteria; phylum Planctomycetota; class Phycisphaerae; order Phycisphaerales; family SM1A02; genus UBA12014. Next base: position 6,381 of record NYWD01000058.1, read on the forward strand.
ACCCCCCCGCTTTCGCGATGTTGAACGAGGGTCGGGCCTCCGTCGGCCTGCCGGTCCTCCGGAAGTGACGGCGACGTTCCGGCGGCCGCCGGGTCTCGGCACCGCTAGGCTGTCACCATGTCCTCCCAACACGACGTCCCCGCCGACCGACGCCTTCCCGATGAACTCGTGGAGTCCCTGGTCGAGATCCGACACGACCTGCACGCCCACCCCGAGGTGGGGTACGAGGAACACCGCACCAGCGAGGTGATCCAGCGCGAGCTCACCGCGGCGGGCGTCCGACACGTCGGCGGACTCGCCGGCGGCACCGGCGTGCTGGCCTGGATCCCCGGTCGCGGGGAGGGACCCGCCACCGGTCTTCGCGCCGACATCGACGCCCTTCCGATCCAGGAGGAGACGGGGCTGCCCTGGGCATCGACCCATCCCGGTCGGATGCACGCGTGCGGCCACGACGGTCACACCACGATCCTGCTCGGCGCGGCCCGGGTCCTCGCCGAGGAATCCAAGGCGGGACGACTCGAGCGTCCGGTGGTGCTGGTGTTCCAGCCGGCGGAGGAGGGCGGCGGCGGCGGACGACGGATGGTCGAGGACGGATGCCTGGAAGGAAGGGTCGCACCGTTCAAGGTCGATCGCATGTTCGGCCTGCACGGCTGGCCGATGCTCGACGCCGGCATGGTGGGCGTGAAGGACGGACCCCTGCTCGCGGCCTCGGATCGTTTCGAGATCGACGTGCACGGGGAGGGCTGCCATGCCGCACAGCCCCACTTCGGACGGGATCCGGTCGTCGCGACCGCCGCGATGGTCACGGCGCTCCAGTCCATCGTGGGCCGCAACGTCGACCCGCTCGACGCCGCGGTGGTGAGCGTCACCGTGATCGACGCGGGATCGGCGTTCAACGTCATCCCGATGTCGGCACGCCTCGGCGGCACCGCCCGGAGCCTCCGCGCCGGGATCCAGGATCTCGTGGAGCGTCGGATCGAGGAGGTGGCGACCGCGATCGCGACCGCGCACGGTTGCCGCGCCGAGGTTCGATATCAGCGCGGCTATCCCGTGACCGTGAACGATCCCGACACGACCGACCGGGTGCGGGCGATCGCGGGCGAGGAGCTCGGGGCGGATCGGATCGTGGAGGTGGACCGACCGACCATGGGCGGCGAGGATTTCGCGTTCTACGGCCAGGTCGTTCCCGCGAGCTTCTTTCTCCTCGGACAGCGACCGTCGCCCGCCGATCCGATGCCCGATCTCCACTCGCCGAGGTACGACTTCAACGACGCCACCATCGAGACCGGGGTCCGGCTCTTCCGCCGGATCGCCCTGGCCTCCTGATCCCGGGCCTCGGCGGGCCTTCGCCGGGGGAACGACCGACGGGAACGTCCGGGCGTCGCGAGTGCGGGGCTCCGACCGGCGGGCGGGGCGGATAAATCGACGTTTTTGGAACTTCCAAGGGCATCCCCGCATCCGAAGACTAGGCTTGTGACATCACCTCGGCGGTCTCCTCGAGACCGTCCGATTCGACACCACCCAGCGGGATCACCAGAAGACATGCCATCCACCCCAAGGATCGTCGCCTCCACCGGAATCGCGGCCCTCGCCGCCTCGATCGGTCTCGGATTCCTCACCATGGACGCGCGTTCCTCTGATGGAAGAAGGACGACCCTCGAACGGGCGGAGGTCGGACCTCCGATGCCGGCGGACGTGGTCCCGAGCCCGCTCCGATCGATCGCCGGTTCCGGATCGGCGACCGCGCTCGATCTGGAGATCGATCCGGTGCTGCTCGAGCAGGCCCGGCTCACCGCCGAACTTCGAGGCGAGGTTCGAGTCGGGAACTTCCCGCTGCCCCTGGGTGGTTCCGTCGCCCTGCGCCTGGAGGCGATCGATCCGTTCACCGACGACGCACGCGTGATCGCGACCGACGGACGCGGCCGTCATGCGGCCGTTCCGGTGCCCGCGGTCCTCGCCCTCGGCGGGGTCGTCGAGGGCGATCCGGATGGCGACGCCTTCCTCTGCTTCAGCGATGCGGGCGTCGAGGGATGGATCCGCGCCGACGGCATCGCCTGGGGCGTCTCCGATGGCGTCAACGGGGGACCGATCCGCGTCCACCGGTTGGATGCCCTTCCGCCGATCGCACCCGAACTGCTCGAGAACTTCTGCGGCACGGACCTGCTCGATCATCCGGTCCGTCCCGGCGTCGACCCCCGCGGCACGGATCCCGGGGTCGCAGGCGGCGGAATCGCCGGCGCGACCCAGGGCCCCCCCTGCAAGCGGATCCGGCTCGCGATCGAGACCGACCAGGAACTGCTCGGGATCTTCGGCGGCGATCGCGTCGCCGCGACCGCGTACATCGCGACCCTGACCGCGGCGGCGAGCCACATCTACACCCGGGACTTCGGCGTCCGGCTGGGACTGGGCTACGTGCGACTCTGGACGGAGGAGGATCCGTGGAACGCCGGTGGCACCAGTGACGAACTCGTGGCGTTCCGTGAATACTGGAACCAGAACATGGGCAACGTCCAGCGCGACCTCGCCCACTTCCTCAGCGGCCGCGGTCTCGGCGGCGGCGTCGCGTGGCTTCCCGGGCTCTGCGGGAGCTACGCCTACGGACTGAGTGCGAATCTCGCCGGCAGCTTCCCCTATCCGATCGAGAACAACTCGGGCCAGAACTGGGACCTCATGGTCTACACCCACGAGCTCGGCCACAACGTCGGCTGCCCCCACACCCACGACATCGGCGTGGACAACTGCGCCGGCGGCGACTGCTCGGTCGTTCCCGACGCGACGATCATGAGCTACTGCCACACGTGCCCGGGCGGACTGGCGAACGTCCGGATGGAGTTCTGTCCGGAGAACATCGAGAACGTCGCCCAGACGTTCGATTCCCTGACCTGCGACTACGAGGTGACGGAGGCGACGATCGCCCTGAACGACTTCATGCTGGTCGAGGAGGCGGTGCCGACCGTGATCAACGTCCTGGGCAACGACGCCGGCCTCGCCTGCGGGAGCGGCAACGTCACCTCCCACGACACCGAGTCGACGAACGGCGGCACGATCGAGCTGGTCCCCGACTGGGGCCCCGACGGATCCGCCGCGCTCCTCTACACGTCGCCGGCGGGATACACCGGATACGACTTCTTCGAATACACGATGCGGGCGGACGGGGTCTTCGACACCGCGTCGGTGACCGTGCAGATCGAGGGACTGCTCCCTCCGGAGGACCCCACCGGGACCTCGCCGGGCGTGCTCGGACGGTACTACGACCTCGCCGATCCGACCGTGCTTCCCGACTTCGAATCGCTCGAGCCCTTCGCGGAACAGGTCTGGGAGAACATCGACGCGGCCTCCACCGGCGGTGAGTTCGGGGACACCGGCCGATCCGACAACTTCGGCGTCCGTTGGACCGGCTGGGTCGACGTGCCGGCCTCCGGCTCATGGACCTTCGGAGTCGAGAGCGACGACGGAAGCCGGATCTCGGTGGCCAACCAGGTCGTGGTCGACAACGACGGGCTCCACGGAATGCAGGAACGCACCGGTTCCATCGGGCTGCAGGCCGGCCGACACGCGATCACGGTCGACTTCTTCGAGCGTGGTGGCGGGGCGGGATGCATCGTCCGGGCGAGCGGCCCCGGCATGACCTACCAGGTGATTCCCGCGTCGATGTGGTCGCACGGGGAGGGCGTGGCACCCTCGCCCGACCTGAACGAGGACGGGATCGTCAGTGGAGCGGACCTCGGGCTGCTCCTGGTCGGCTGGGGCCAGCCCGGCCCGACCGACCTCGACGGCGACGGCACCACCGACGGGGCCGACCTCGGGCTGCTCCTGGCCGCGTGGGGCGAGATTCCCTGATCGAACGCGTGAACCCGGTCGAATCGGCGGATTCCGGCCTTCCCGGCCGGAATCCGTCGTTTTGCGGCTTGGCAGCGAGCCGGGGTTTCGCTACAGTGCTCGGCTCATCCCAGACCGCAAGAACTACTGGGCTTCGACGTCCCGCTTGACCGGACGTCGTCCCCGGGGCCTCCGAAGAGGCCGCCCGGAGCCCGGTGGGAGGTAGGAATCATGGCCAAGCAGGTCACCAAGGTATTCAAGATCATGGCACCCGGCGGCAAGGCGACGCCGGCGCCGCCGATCGGTCCCGCCCTCGGCGCCAACGGCGTCAACCCGGGCCAGTTCATCACCGCGTTCAACGACCGGACCAAGGATCTCAACGGCAAGGTCGTCGGCTGCGTGATCACCGTCTTCGACGACCGCTCCTTCGAGTTCGAGCTCAAGGCCTCCCCGGCCGCGATCCTCATCAAGGATGCGCTCAAGCTGGAGAGCGGCTCGGGCGAACCCCACGTGAAGAAGGTCGGCAAGCTCACCCAGGACCAGCTCCGGGCGATCGCCGAGGAGAAGATGCCCGACATGAACTCGGGCAGCATCGAGACCGCGATGAAGGTCATCGCCGGTACGGCGCGTTCGATGGGCGTCGACGTGGAGGAGTGCTGACATGCCGAAGCTCACCAAGCGACAGAAGGCCAACCTCGACATGCTCCCCGAGAACCCCGTTCCGGCCGAGGAGGCCGTGAAGGTTCTCAAGGGGTTCAAGGCCACGAAGTTCGACCAGTCCGTGAACGTGGTCGCGAGCCTGGGAATCGATCCCAAGCAGGCCGANCAGGCCCTGCGNGGNTCGATCGCNATGCCNAAGGGCATCGGCCGATCNGCCCGGGTCATCGCNTTCTGCAACANCGACAAGGNCGANGCNGCNGTCGNGGCCGGNGCCGCGGAGGCCGGTGGCGAGGAACTCGTNANCAAGGTCATGGGCGGCTGGACCGAGTTCGACGTNGCNATCGCCAGCCCNGACATGATGCGNTTCGTCGGCAGNCTNGGCAAGGTCCTCGGCCCNAAGGGACTCATGCCGAGCCCCAAGGCCGGNACCGTGACNCCNGACGTCNCCACCGCNGTNGCNGAGTTCGCGGCGGGCAAGCAGGAGNACCGCAACGACGACGGTGGNAACATCCACCTCGTCATCGGGAANATGAGCTTCTCNGAGGCGGACCTGTTCGAGAACCTCAACCACTTCCTCGAGACCGTCGAGAAGATCAAGCCGGCGTCCACCAAGGGCGTTTACCTCAAGAAGGTCGTGGTGTCCGGCACCATGACGCCCGGCGTCGAGATCGCCGTCTGACCCCCGCTGGAGACNANNCATGAGCAAGNCCGTCAAGGAAATGATCATCGAGGACTACCGGCGNCGNTTCGAAGGCGTCGANGGTGGCGTNATCCTCCAGATNCGCGGCATGGAGGCGNTGGAGAACAACGTCNTCCGCAACGANCTCCGGAAGAAGTCCATCAANNTCACGGTNCTNAAGAACACCCTNGCCAAGAAGGCGTTCGCNGNCACNGANCTNGAAGCCCTCTNNCCCGCCCTNAACGGCCCCGCNGCGATCGCCTACGGCGCCGAAAGCCCCGTCGANGTCGCCCGCGAGATCGTCGAGTGGGCGAAGAAGGTCGAGGAACTCGAACTCTGCGCCGCCGCGATCGACGGCGAATTCTTCGAGGGCGAGGCCGGGGTGAAGGCCCTGGCCAAGTTCCCCACCCGCGAGGAGGCCCAGGGCACCGTGGTGACGCTGGTCCTCTCGCCGTACAAGAACGTGGTCGGCGCCGCCAAGAGCCCCGGCTCCACGTTGATGGGCGTCGTCAAGTCGCTCGAGGAGAAGCTCGAAAACGGGGAGACCGTCGCGAAGGTCGGCTGACCCCGCGGAACCCTCCCCTCCCGATTCATCGATTACCTTTCCCGCCGCCCCGACTGGCCCCAGGGTTAAAGCTCGAACGGTCGAGCCCTCTCGGGGGGCAACCCAAGTGGAACGGAGTTTCCAATGTCCGAAGAAGCAACCGAAGCAAAGACCTTTGACGCGAAGATCACCAAGATGGGCGACGAGATCGCCGGCCTGACCCTGAAGGAAGCCGTCGACCTCGCCGACTACATGAAGGACACCTACGGCATCGAGCCCGCCGCCGGTGGCGCCGTCATGATGGCCGGCGGTGGTGGTGGCGACGAAGGTGGCGGCGAAGCCGAGCAGACCGAATTCGACGTCGTGCTCGAAGCCGCGGGCGACAAGAAGATCCAGGTGATCAAGGCGGTCCGCGAGGCGACCGGCCTCGGCCTCAAGGAGGCCAAGGAGATCGTCGACAGCGCCCCCAAGGCGGTCAAGGAGAAGGCCTCGAAGGAAGAGGCCGAGGCGCTCAAGTCCGCCCTCGAGGACGCCGGCGCGACCGTCGCGGTCAAGTGACCGACGCGGCTCCGGCCGCGGTCCGAAACGTCANCGAATCACGACGACCTCGCCTCCGGGCGGGGTCGTCGTCGTTCCACGCCGGTTCAGAAGCCGCGCACCCGGTCCCACCAGTCGCGGACCCGATCGAGCCGCCCCGAATGCCTTTCGGGCGGCCTGGAGATCGAAGACGCCCGGANGTGCGCGACCCCCCGGGGAACGCCGGCCGCCTCGGGCTGCCACGACCAGTCGTCGAGCATCGCATTCTCGATCACGGCGCGGGTCGCGAGGTNCGTCGCCTCGTGCACCGGAATGTAGGCGACCGGGAAGTAAGGCACCCTTCCAAACCACTTCGATGCCGCGCACCGGCGACAGTCGAGATCGGGCCGAAGGATCTTCGCGAAGGATGGAAGTGCCGAAGAGGTCTGCATNACGGCCCTGCATCGAGAGAGGAGCATGCAGTCCCGTAGCGCCGCGACGGCCCGTGCGGTGGGCGATCCGCCCATGCTCTTCACCTTGTGCTGCGATCCCGCGGGAAGCAGGGTGACCGGAAGTCCGATCCGTTGCCGTGCTTGATCGATGAACGCCGCGTCATCGCTCGCGACGAGGCAGTGGTCGATGGCCGGATCCTCCCGAATCCGGTCCTCCACGATCCCGAGAAAATCCTCCCGACGGATGGGGTTGGTGTCCCACCGGCTGCGTTGCTTGTCGCCTCCCCGGTAGTGCACGCCCAACGAGTTCTCCAGTCCGGGGTCCGCCCGATTCGCCGCGTCGACGACCGCTTGCGCCGGTCGGAAGTAGTCCGCCCAGAGCTTCGAGATCGACTGGAAGTCGTCCCCCATCGCATAGGTGTCGAATTCACGGACTTCCGCGAGGGATCGCCGCGGTCCGTCTCCGTCGATGGGTTGCACCATTTCGAGCACGGAAGGAATGATCCTCCCGTAGTGCTTCGTGTCCAAGTCCCACGAGGGGCGTAATCCGCGCTCCTGGAGGGCCGGAAGCGTCTCGAGAATGAAGAGGAACACGCCCCCGAAAAGGCCCTCCTGCATCTCCTCCGCCGAAGTCGTGATCGATCCGATCCGCATGCGTCGATCATCGCACGAAACATCGCCGCGTCAATCCGGGATCGATCGAAGACGGCGCCGTCGGTCGCGGTTCCTATGCTGGATCCATGCCTCAGCTTCATCCGATTCTCCTCGTCTTCCTGATGACCGTGCCTCCCGGTCCCGATCCGATCGTGGACAACGACCCGGAGGCGATCCCCCGAAACCTCGTCTGGATCACGATCGAGGACATGAGTCCCTGGCTCGGTTGCTATGGCGACGTCACGGTTCCGACGCCGAACCTCGATCGCATCGCGGACGAAGGCGTTCGATACGTCAACGCGTATGCGACCACCCCGGTCTGCGCACCGAGCCGCTCGACGCTGATCACCGGCTGCTGGGCGACTCGAATCGGTTCCATGCACATGCGCACCGGAAATCCCAGCAGCGCCGCCCTCGCCCGTGATCCGGACGCCTATGCGGGAATCCCGGACTACGAGGCGGTGCCCGATCCGGAGATCCGCTGCTTCCCCGAACTGCTCCGTGGCCGTGGGTGGTACTGCACCAATCGATCGAAGACCGACTACCAGTTCCGCGAGCCCGCGACGACCTGGGACCGATCCGGAGGTCGAGCCCACTGGCGGAACCGTCCCCACCCCGACCAGCGATTCTTCGCGGTCTTCAACCTCGGCGTCACCCACGAGAGCGGAACGTTCGCGTCGCGAAGGCCGGCTCGAACGGTCTGCGATCCCGCCACGGTGACGGTCCCCCCCTACCTCCCCGACACCGCCCGGACCCGGACCGACATCGCCCGCACCTACGACAACATCGCCGCGATGGACCGGCAGGTGGGCGGCCTGCTCGCGGAACTGGAGGATGCCGGTCGCCTCGAGGACACCGCGATCATGGTGTTCAGCGACCACGGTGTGGGACTCCCCCGTGGCAAGCGGTGCGTGTACGACTCGGGAACCCGCGTGCCGCTCCTGATCCGGTGGCCCGACGGCCGCGGATCCGGACGCGTCGAGGAACGCGTGGTCTCCTTCGAGGACTTCGCACCCACGACCCTCTCGATCCTGGGGATCGAGCCGCCGACGTGGATGGACGGCGTCGCGTTCGAAGGGATCCACGCCGGCGACGACGACGGCTTCGCCTACCTCCACGCCGACCGGATGGACGCGATCCGCGACCGGACCCGGGCGATCACCGACGGACGCTTCCGCTACATCCGGAACCTGATGCCGGAGCGCCCGCGTCTCTACAACGTCGCCTACTCGGAGAACGTCCCCATGATGGCCGACGTCCACGCCCTTCGCGCTTCGGGCGACGCCACGGCCGAGCAGTGGCAGCTGGTCGATCCCACCAAGCCCGAAGAGGAGTTCTACGACCTCGACGCCGATCCGCACGAGGTGGTGAATCTGATCGACGCACCGGTCCATCGGTCGAGGATCGAGGCGATGCGCCGCCGGCTCGACGCCTGGATGAGGGATACCGGCGACCTCGGGCTGATCGAGGACGAGGCCGAAATGGTGCGGACGAGGCTCTGGAGCGGTCGGGATCGGAAACCACGGACCGCGGCCGCGGTGGTCGACCTGACGACCGACGGAGGGGAGCGGACCGCGACGATCACCTGCCCGACCCCCGGCGCCTCGCTGGGTCATCGGAGGGGCCGCGGCGGCGTTTGGAGACCGGTCACCGGTCCGATCCCGGTCGACGACGCCGGCGAGACGCTGGAACTCCTCGCCCACCGGATCGGGTTCGAACCGCGGGTCCTGCGCTGGTCGATTCCACCGATCGATCGACCATGAGAAAACCGGCGGCCCCCGAAGGGACCGCCGGTCGGATCTGCGAATCGCATCGAACTCGATCAGCCGAGCAGCGAGAGCACGGCCTGCGGGCTCGAGTTGGCCAGGGCCAGCGACTGGATGGCGGCCTGCTGCAGGATCTGGCCGCGGGTGAGCTCCGCGGTCTCCGCCGCGAAGTCGGTGTCGCGAATCTGGCTCTCGGCCGCCGCGGTGTTCTCGAGGGCGATGCCCAGCGAGCTGATGGTCGAACCGACGGTGTTCTTCTGGAACGCGCCGAGTCGGCCACGGAGGCTGGAGACCTGCTTGATGGCGTCGTCGATGACCGACTGGGCCTTCGAGAGGTCGCCGTTCTGGACGTTGGCGGTGGCACCCGACTTGAGGTCGGAGAGGAAGCCGGCCGAACCCGAACCAAGGTTGCCCGTGGTCACGGTGCCGATTCCGAGCGACACCTTGCTGGCGAGATCGACGCTGGGGGCGAGGTTGAAGTTCGCACCGCCACCGGTGATGTCGAAGCTGTAGGTGCCGAGGGCGTTGCCGCCGTTGTTGGCGTCGAGGGTGATCTCGACGTCGAAGCCGGCGCTGGAGACGCGGGCGGTCAGGCCGTCCGTAGTGGCCTGGCTGCCGTTGATCAGGACGACCGCATCGCTGCCGTAGTCCTTGAAGTCGGCGTTGGCGCTGAAGACGCCCGAGGTGCTCGCCTCGTTGCCGATGAAGGTGCCGCCGGAACCGTCGGTGGTACCGTCGTTGAGCTCCTTCACCCGGACGAACGAGTCGCCACCGAAGGCCTGCGAGCTGATGACGACGTCATCGGCGTTCGCACTGAGGCTGGCGCTGACGCCGAGCTGGTCGGCGAACGAGTTGATCGCGTTGCTGACCTCGGTCATCGCGGTGCCGTCCGCGAAGGTGAACTGCTGGCTGCCCTTCGCACCGGTCACTTCGATGGTGTAGCTGCCGATGTCGTCGCCGCTGCCGTCCACGCCGGCGTCGAAGTTGCCGGTTCCGGTGCCACCGACGATCGCGGCGGTACCGGTGGTCGCGACGGTGTCGACCGTGACGTCGACCGAGAGGGCGGTGCCGTCATCCGCGAGCTTCGCGGAGTTGATCTTGACGTCGGAGAGCTCGGTGGCGTCCGCCGCGGCGGTGTCCTGGTAGTCGAAGTTGCCGTTGAGCAGCTTCTCGCCCTGGAACGACGTGGCGTTGGCGATCCGGTCGATGGTCTGCAGGATCGAATCGATCTGCAGCTGGTTCGCGGCCTTCTCCTCGGAGGAGACGCCGGCTTCGTTGGCGGTCGAGGAGACGAGCGACTGCAGTTCGACCAGCAGGTTCGAGACCTCCTGGAGGCCGCCTTCGGCGACGTTCACGACCTGCTCGGCACGCTCGGCGTTGTTGATCGCCGAGTTGATGGCGGCCTTCTCGCTGCGAAGGTTTTCGCTGGCGATCAGGCCCGCCGGATCGTCCGCACCGCGGTTGATCCGAAGACCGGTCGAGAGCCGCTGAAGGCTCTTGTTGAGGCCCATGTTCTGCGACCCGAGGGTTCGCTGGGCGACCATGCTGGAGATGTTCTGATTGATGCGACTCATGGGAAGAGATCCTCCGTGAACAGGTTCGAGCGAATGTCCCTTGGTGCCCGAACCACCCGAGATTCGACCGGCCCCTAATCGTCCTTGGCCGATCCAGTGACGCCCCCCGCAACACGCGAGAGGACCGGTCATCGGGGCGGATCCTCCGCAGCCGACTGAATTGAATGCCCGGCGGCCTCCGGCCTCCGCTTCAGTCGATCGGGTCCGATGCTCGGCCCGACCGCGGAGTACTCATCGAACCGACGGAAGGCCGAATTCACCTCGACCCCTCGATTCCCGGTCATATTTGCCCGGCCGGAAGGTCAAGACCGTGTTTTCGGTCCTCCCGATGCCTTCAGCGGGGCGTTTCCTCCCGACTCACGGGCCAAAAAACCGCTGGACGCGCAGAAAACGACCCCCTCCAGGGAGGGGGTCGTCGTGGGGAGATCGATTCCGAGCCTTGCTGCCGGACTACTGGAGCAGGGCGAGCACGTTCTGGGCCGAGGCGTTCGCGGTGGCGAGCACCGAGGTCCCGGCCTGGGTGAGGATCTGGGCCCGGGTGAGCTTCGCGGTCTCGTCCGCGAAGTCCGTGTCCCGGATCTTCGATTCGGCGGCGGTGATGTTCTCGAGACCGATCTGGAGACTCCGGATGTTGGTCTGGAGGGTGTTCCGCTCGAAGGCCCCGAGCCGGCCCCGCAGGACCGAGACCTCGGTGATGGCGTTCTCGAGGATGTCGCTGGCATCGCTGAAGTTGCCCGAAAGCAGCGAGTTGTCCTTCCCGCCCACGAGACTGTCGAGGAAGAACCGACTTCCCTCGACGGTGGTCCCGCCGATCCGGGTCGCCGCGATCGACTGGACGCCGACCCCGATGTTCTGGGTCGCCGAGATCGTCGGTCCCAGCTGGAACTGCGCGCCGCCGCCGGTGATGGAGAAGACGCTCGCCGTCCCCGACACGGTGGTCGCGAAGTTCTGCGACAGGTCGAGCTGCAGGCTGAGCGCCGGCGAGTTGAGCGAGATCTCCAGACCGTCCCCGACCGCCACGGCGCCGTTCACCACCGCGGTCACGTCCACGCCCTCGTCCCGCTGGGTGGCGGTGCCGCCCTGGGCGTCGAAGGTGTCGAAGTCCGACCCCCCGGGACCGACCTTGGTGACCGAGACGAACTCGTCCGATCCGTAGCCGACCGAGCTGAAGACCAGCCCGCTGCTCTGGTCGGAGGCCGAGACGAGCGCAGCGCTGACGCCGGTGGTGTCGGAGAGGGTGTTCACGGCCTCGACGATCGCCGACATGGTGGTGCCGGACGCGAAGGTGACCGATTGCACGCCGAGCGATCCCGCGATCTCGACCGTGACGCTGTCATCGAGTTCGCCGGCCGTGGCGCCGCCGTTCCCCGCGAGGAACAGCGATGCGGTCTCGGCCGCGTTCACCACCTCGACGCTCACGTCGAGGTCCCCGTTGGATCCGAACTGGGCCCCGTCGATCTGGACGCCCTCGATGTTCGAGGAATCGACGCCGCTGGTGGTGTAGTCGAGGTTGCCGTTCAGCAGCTGGAGTCCCGCGAAGCTCGCGGTGTTGGAGATCCTGGTGATCGAAGCGATCGCCGAATCGATCTCGAGCTGGTTGGCCTCGACCTCCTCGTCGCTGACCCCGCCGGTGTTGGCGGCCTCGACGACGAGACTCTTGATGGAATTGAGCAGATCGGCGACTTCCGCGAGATAGCCCTCGGTCGTCGCGATCACCGAGCTGGCTCGCTCGGAGTTGTCGATCGCCTGGTCGATTCCGCGCATCTCGGAGCGAAGTCGTTCCGAGACGATCAGGCCCGCGGGATCGTCGGCACCGCGGTTGATCCGCAGTCCCGTCGAGAGCCGCTGAAGTCTGACCGCGAGATTCTCGTTGGTGCGCCCGAGGTTGTTGCGGGCGATCATGGAAGAGACGTTGGTATTGATCCGAGCCATGGAGATCCTCCGTGATTTCGGCTTGAATCCATCCGGAAAGGGTGCGGAATCGATCCTCGTCCGCCGCCCCGCCGGCCGTGCTTCAGGCGGTCACCCGCCGGATGTCGGTCCCCGCGACGAGTCGCGTTGCCGACGGCGGGACCGTCCCGCCCTGATTCACTCGCGGGAACGCCCCGGAGTGGAATGCGTCGAGTCCGCCGCTGATCGCGGCGGCCTGCTCGTTTTCCGTTCGGATCGCCTCGTAGACCTCCTTGCGGTGGACCGAGACGCTGGAGGGCGCGGAGATGCCGATGCGCACCTTGTCCCCCCGGATGTCGACGATCGTCAGTTCGACGTCGTCTCCGATCATGATCGTTTCATCACGCTGTCGAGAGAGCACCAGCATGTGCCGGCTCCTTCCGTGGATACCCGTGGCGTCCCAACTCCGTGGGACCGGGTCTCGAGCTCGCGGGTCCGCCCCCGGGATTCGCCCGGCGGCTCACGTCAGACGTCCCCCTCAGGCCGACGCGGCCTGGGCGGGTTCCGTGACCCGGAGCAGCTCGTGTCGCGTGCTCCACTTCTTGTCGGCGAGGACGAGCTGCATGCCCGCCTTGCCGTCGACGTTGACCACCAGCGGTCCCTGGAGGTTCGCGCTCAGCAGGTCGTCCCGCTTGTTCACGACCACCAGGACCTGCGCGTCGCCGATCTCGTTCATGCCGAGATCCTCCATCTGCTCGCGGCGGATGTTGGCCTTGTAGTCGGGGACCCAGAGCGCCGGATCGGTCACCACGAAGGCGAGATCCGGGGTCTCGGTCGACTGCAGCCAGAAGAAGACCCCCTGCTCGTCGGGCTGCAGCAGCACGAAGTCCGTGTAGCTGGAGAATCCGAGAAGGCCGGAGGGGAAGTTGATCACGCGATCTTCGTCGATCTCGACGGTTCCGAAACGAGTGGTCTCGAGTTGCATTTCGAGCTCCTGGTCGACCGACCACCAATCCTTGGTGCCCGCCGGATCCGTCCGGCGTGGACTTCCTGTCCTCGAACCCATCCGGTCGGTGGAGGTGGGCTCGATGTTGGCGCCACTCGGCGCCGATTCTGGGTCGCTACCGGAGATAGTCCAGCAGCGTGAGGTTCGTGATCCGGCCGGCGGTACTGAGCCCGGCCTGCAACTGCTGCTGCAGTTGCGAGAAGCGGATGGCCGCGTCGGCGAAGTCGAGATCCTGAAGCGTCGACTTCAGGCTGAGGTCCTGCACCTGCAGATCCTCCTCCCGAACCGTCGCGTCCTCGACCCGCCGGGCCCGCACGCCCACCTCGGCCCTGGCCTCGGTGGAACGAGCGATGTCCGATTCCAGTCTTTCGACTGCAAAGGCGATGCCAGAGTCGTCATCCGCGTACAGGGCGTCACGGAGCGCCTTCAGATGCCCGAAAACGCCGTCGACCGCGACCGTTGCGCGGTCGGTCCCGGCAAGAGTTGCGCCGGAGGTGGAACCGAGGATCCCGAGGTCGCCGGCGGCGGCGCTGTTGTTGCGACGCTCGACCGAGAGTTCGTTCCCGCCGACCGTGAGATCGGTGAACGAGATGCCGTTGCCGTCCGACGCGAGTCCGACGTCGAACTCCGCGGGCATGGCGAGCCCGATCCCCCCCGCGGCCGCCTTGATCGAGTCGAGCACGTCCTGGACGGTCACCGCGCCGGCCAGATCGACGTCGAACGATCGTCCGTCGTGGAGCGAGACCGTGAAATCGACATCCGCATCGGGATCCAGGTTGCCACTCACGGGGTCGACCGATCCGCTGCGGATCTCGACCCCGCGACCGTCGTTGAAGTCCGACAGGAGCGTCTCCGCGGAGAAGTTCCGGATCCCGAGTTCGGTCGCGGTGGTACCACCGCCGACCTCGGAGATCGACATGGCGCCGCCCGAGAGCTCGTTCTTCACGGAGATCCGGTCACCCGAGGCCGCGAGTTCGATCCGCACCCCGATGTCGAGCAGTTCGACGGTGTCCCGCAGATCGCCGATCGTCTCGACGCCGGAGAGATCCACCACCCGGATCTGCCCCGCATTCTCGATTCGAAGGCTCCCGAGAGGCGTGGAGACCCCGTCCAGGGCGTCGATCCGCGTGTTCCAGGTCAGTCGGGGCGCGAGATCCGCGCCGGAGGTCGACGATCCGCCGACGAAGGTGCCGACGAGGCCGAGATCGGCCGCGGTCGTCCCTTCGATCGAATCCGCGATCGTGACGTCGGAACCGACGCTGGGCGTGATTCGGAATCGATCGCCGGCCGCGGGATCGATGTCCACGTCCGCGCCGGGATCGATGGTGCGGATCGCATCCTCCAGCGAGGATCGGACGTCCTCCACGGTGATCGCATCGCCCAGGTCGAGCTCGACCTGGACCGCGTTCACGGTGAGGATCACCGGACCGGCGGCGATCCCGAGGCCGCGTCCGCCGTTCAGGTTCGCCAGGAGCGTGTCGCCGGTGACACCGGGATCGAGGTCGCGATCGCCTTCGATCCTGGCGCTCAGCGCTCCGAACGCCCGATCGCCCGCGAGCGTGACCGGCGTCGAGGATCCGAGTCCCAGGTCGGTGATCATCCCGTCCCCCGAACCCGCGTACTGGATGCCGCCCAGCAGGCCGTCGAACGGACGGGTCCCGACCTCGGATCCGCCGAACAGGTACATGCCCCGGTACTCGCGATTGCCGAGCGACTGCATCCCCTCGAGGATCGAGTCGATGACCAGCGCCTGGTTCCGCCGGGTCTGGCTGTCGCTTCCCAGGCCCATCTGCGACATCCCGACGCTCTTGGCTTCGAGGAGCAGGTCGCCCATCTCCGAGAGGGCGGAGTCGATGGTGCCGAGCAGCGAACCGGCCTCCGAAAGGTTCCGGACCCGCTGGTCGCGTCGTTCGAGGAGATCGTCGAGCGCCGTGATCGTCCCGGCGGCGACCGGGTCCTCGCTCGCCCGGTTGACGGCGCGGCCCGATGCGAGCTGCATCTGCAACTGCAGCAGCTGGGAATTGCTCCGGTTGATCGATCCCATCATCATCTGCGAGGAGAGCAGGTTGGGTACGCGGCCGATCACGGATGAGATGCTGTTCATGGGGGAGTTCCTCCGCCGGTTCAGGCGATGCTCAGGAGGACCTGCATGGCCTCGTCGATGACGGTGATGAAGCGGGCCGCGGCCTGGAACTGCCGCTGGAGCGTCATGAGATCGATCGCTTCCTCGTCGATGCTCACCCCGCTCACCGCCTGGTTCTGCGCCTCGAGGCTCTCTCGGACCAGGACGCTCGACTCGTACCGGGTGCGGGCCGCGCCGGTCTCCACGGCGAGCGTGTTCACCTCGGACTGCCACTTCTCCCGGAGACTGCGGCCGCCGAAGGCGTCGATCGACCGGTTCTCGAGTTCCACGATGGCGAGCGCCGTGGTGTTCCCCCCGGAAGTGAAGTCGCTCGACGTCGCCAGCAGCGAGGGATCATCGAGCACGGCCTGGTCGACGGTGAGGTCGGTGGCGTTGGTGCCGGTGAACAGTCCGTTGACACCGAGTCCCGCGAGCACCCCGGACGAGTCGTCGGAGAACGCGATCTCGTGACCGGCCGCGGCGGTGATCCGGAATTCCCCCGAAGGTCCGATGGACGCGGTCGCGTCCGCGACGCCGAGATCCACGTTGATGCGGTCGACGAGATCCTGCAGCGACATCTCGTCGGGATCGACCGCGACCTGGTAGGTCGCCCGCAGCCCGGTCGAGGCGTTCACCACGTGCAGTTCGAAGACGCCGTTCCGAATCTCCCACGGGAGCCCCGAACCGGCGGCGTTGAGGTTCTCGTTCGCGTCGATCCCGATCACCGAGCCGACCACCTCGGTCCGATTGGCGAGCCCCTGTCCCTGGGCGTGGAGATCGTTCACCTGGAAGACCAGCTGCGACGCGAACTCGTCGAGCGTGGCCATCGCGGGGAGGATCGATTCCTCGCGCTGACGCTGCAGGGCGCCGATCGATCCGGATCTGGCGTCGAGGATCGTGCCGTCCTCCTCGACGCGGATGGAGACCTCCAACCCGTCCGGTCCGCTCTCGGTCCGCATGGTGACGCCGCGGCTCTCCCCGGCGAGCACCACGGGGATCGAACCGACGAGGATGTCGACCGAGCCGTTCTCCTGCGGAATGGTGTCGATGTCGATGAACCCCGAAAGCTCGTCGATCAGCTGGTCGCGGCGGTCACGGAGGCTGTTGGCACCGCCACCACCCCCGCCACCCTCGGCCATCGCGATCTGGCCGTTGAGGCCCGCGATCTCGTCGAGCAGGCCGTCGACCCGCTCGACCGAGGCTCCGAGGGCCCGGTCGGATTCGGTGCGGAGCATGACGTACTGGTCCTGCAGCAGGTTGACGTGGTCGGTGAGACTCACCGCCTGCTGCACCACGACCGATCGGACCGCGTTGTCGAGGGGGTTGTTCGCGAGCTCGCTGAACGCGTTGAAGAACGCGGAGAGCTTCGAGGAGAGATCGTTGTCCGAAAGCTCGTTCTGGATCGCCTCGATCGAGGAGAGGAACCGCTCGTCGACGGCGGCGGCGTTCTCGTCGCTGATCGCATCGCGAAGTCGGGACTGCAGCGCCGAATCGATCGCGCGGTTGATCGTGGTCAGCGCGACTCCCGTACCGACGAACTGGTTCCGGCCGATGGGGCTGGAGCCGTTCGGCGTGAGTCCGGCGATCTGCCGGTGGTACCCGGGCGTCGCGGCGTTCGCGAGGTTGTTGCCGGTGACGCTGATCGCGGCCTGGCTGGAGAGCATGGCCGATCGGCCGATCTGGAGTGCTCCGTTCAATCCCATGGCTGGCTCCTCAGGTGGTCAGGTCGAGACCGGTCGCGAGCGACGAACCGTCGCGCAGCCGGCCCTGCCGTCCGTAGACTCCGGTCCCCGAGAGCGCCCCCGTGACGCTCTGCACGATGCCCGCCATGTGACGAGCGAGCGAATCCGCGGCGGCTCGAACCACGGAGTGCTCCTGCTTCGACCGTTCGATAAGTTCACGCAGCTGCGTGGCGAGGACCGCGAGCTTCGAACCGTCCGCCGCGCCGAGCGCGGCCACGACGTCGGAGACGGTCGAATCGGAAGCGAGACCGAGGGTCTCGGCGAGACGGCGTGACTCCTCGTCGCGACGTCGATCCAGCCGTTCCAGCCGATCCACGATCTGTTCCTCGATCCGCGCGATCTCCGGGACCCGGTCGAGATCCGCGTTTCGAATCGCGTCGCGCTTGCGGCCGATCGCGTCGAGGAACCGGCGGTATCCCTCCGCCTGGGTGGCGAGCGTCGCCTCCAGTCCTCGAACCAGCGACGGCACCGCGTCGATGCGCGGAGTCCCGTCGGGGGTGGGTTGTCCGGTGCTCATGCGAAGACCTCCATGTCGGTTCCATCCGTCGGCGCGGCGACGCCGGTCACCTGCCGCTGCAGGCTCCGCTCGAGCGCCTCGACCAGTCCGAACTTGTGTCCGTCGACGATGCGATCGGCCATCGCCCGGTCGACCAGGTGGGAGAATCGTTTCTCGCCCGCCCCCGGTGCGAAGATCCCGGTGGGCTGCGACGCCTCGCGGGCCTCGCGAAGCATCGGTTCGACGAAGGCGTCCGCGACCAGTCGTCGGGCCGCCACGGAGACGATTCCCTCGCGGGTGGACGCCTCGGGTGAGTCGGGATCGCCGCCGAGTTCGCGCACCATGCCCCGCAGGAAGGCGGCCTGGTCGGGCGGCGATCCGGTCCGGTCGGTCCGGTCGGCGGTCACGCGGCCGGCCCGCTCGGGAAGCGGTCCGGTCCACTGTCCGCCGATCGGAGGCGTCGTCGCGCTGGGGTCGATGAGGCTCATCCGTTGAGGTCCTCGTCGATGAAGCGGCCGTTGATCCGGCCCATGACGCACATCTGGCGGAGCACCGCGGCCTGATCGGTGAGCGGCATGCCCAGACGATCGAGCTGGGACTTGAACGCGACGAGGGATCGCCGCGGGACCTCCGTGCCACTGAGGGCGATGAAGCGCTCCGTCGTGACCCTCGGGTTTCGGATGGTCGGTTCCGGCTCCGGGGCCACGGTCTGGATCGTCAGCCCGTTCACCGTGATCAGGGTGTCGAGCAGTTCCGTGTTGCCGGAGATGGTGAGACTCTGTCCGAGGCGGGAATACCTGATCTCCGCCGGGGTCTCGATCTGTCCGAAGTCGAAGTAGAACGCGAGGATCTCCGCCCCGAGGGTGAGCGGGTCGTAGTCGGCGTCGTCGGGGATCCGGATCCGGATCATGCCGTCCCCGAGCAGCTCGGCGACTTCCGAGTAGCCGCGTCCGGATCGGAACCCCTGCTCCGACATCTTGTCGTTGATGAGATCGACGATCTGCTTGGTGACCACCACGGTCCGGAACGCGGGCTTGGTGACGTTCAGCGTGAACTCGCGTCGGGCGGCGTAGTACTCGCGGAGGCCTTCGGGCATCCCGAGGCTCCGGGCGCCGAGACCGATTCGTCCCGCGGTCGGATTCCCGTCCGGATCACGGACTTCGACCTGGCCGCCCGCGAAGGCCACCACGTCGAAATCGAGGGCGTTCCCATTGGCATCCCGGAAGATGCCGGACATCGCCCGCTTGAGCGGCGTGGTCCAGAGCCGACCACCGACGAGCGAGGTCGCCCCCCCGCCCGCGATGCCGACCTCGCAGTCGAACTCCATGCCCTCGCTCCACACCTGAGGGAGCTTCGCGGTGACCAGCACGAGCGCCACCCCCTCGCCGCGACTGATCGCCTCGAGAGGCTCGTCGCCGAATCCGGCATCGGCGAGACGCTGGGCGTAGAGGCTCGCCGCGGCGAGATTCCCCTTCGAGTCGCCGGTGCCGAGGAGACCCGTGACCAGTCCGATTCCTGAAAGCTCCTCCTCGCGCTCGAAATCAGCGGTCAGGAGCGTCTGGAGCTGGGTCTGGGCCGTGGCTGGTTCCACCAGGTTGATGCAGGTCAGCGCAGACAACGCGCCAACGAACAGCGGGATGAGACTACGAATGCGCAAATGGTGCGTCTTCATGCGGATCCTCCGTGTGAGACGCTGAATCGAGGCACATCCCGTGCCAATTTCCGGCGAACCCGGCCCGTTCCGGGGCTCGGGGCCGCATCGACGACCCGTCGACCATCCCCTACCCTTCCTCCGTGCCCCCTCCGCCGCCCCGAACCAGCGAATCCGTGAACGACCGGCGAAATCCGACGACGCTGCTGATCGGCGTCGCGATCGCCGTCGCCACGATGGTCGTGATCGCCGCCGGTGACGAGCGTGGCCTGATCGGCGCGGTCGGCGTGGCGGTGACCGTGGAATCGGGCTGGCCGGCGATCCTCTGGATGCTCGCCGCCGCGGGTCTGGGACACGGAATCGGCCGTCTGATCGGACCGACTTCCGCCGAATCGGGCGGCCGTCGCCTCCGGGACTGGGCACTGGGGGTGGCCGCCCTGCTCGCCCTCGACCTCGGACTCGGCTGGGTGGGCATCGGCACGAACCGGGCGTTCGTGACCACGATGTCGCTCGGACTCGCCGCGGTGGGCGTCTGGTCGCTCCGTGACTGGCGACCGACGGCACCAGGCATCGCCCTTCCGGCCGCGATCCCGATCGGAACCATGCTGCTGGCCGCGGCCAGCGTTCCCGGATGGCTCTGGGAGACCGAGTTCGGCGGGTACGACGCCCTGTCCTACCACCTCCAGCTCCCTCGGGAATGGTGGCTCGCGGGCGCGATCGTCGAAACCCCCCACAACGCCTACGGTTACCTGCCGAACGGCGTCGAAGCCGCCTTCCTTCATCTCAACACGCTCGTGGGCGATCCCACCGCCGCCGCGCAATCCTGCCAGCTGCTCGCCGCCCTGCTGGTCCTCGCCGCCGCCTTCGGCACCGGGGAACTGGCGGCTTCGCTGATGGGAACGGATCGGGAAGCCGCCCGATCGGACGCCGGACGCCTCGGGTTCGTCGCGCTGCTCGCGACGCCGTGGGTGATCGTGGTGGGATCGCTCGCCTACGACGAGCCCGCGGTGCTCCTGCTCGGCACCGCGGCGTTCACCACGGTCCTCGGCCTCCGCGACTCGACGGCCGGGTGGAGACTCGGCCTCGTCCTCGGCCTGCTCCTCGGCGGCGCCGTGCTCGCGAAGGCGTCCTCGGGACTGCTTCTCGTCCTGCCGGTGGCGATCGCGGCCGCGATCGTGCTTCCGGTTCGAAGGTGGCCGATCGTGATCGTCTCGACGGCGATCGCCGGCATCGCGATCTGCCTGCCGTGGCTCGTTCGGAACTGGGCCTGGACGGGGAATCCCGTCTTTCCCTTTCTCGGCGGACTGCTCGGGCACGGCGACTGGACCGCGGCGCAGGCCGGACGGTTCGCGCTCGGTCACCAGACCGGCGCGTCGGACGGGCTGAGAGCGATCGCCGTGGAATTCCTGATCGAGGACTGGTGGAGACCGGAGGGCGTCGATCCCTGGCGACCACAATGGGCGTGGCTTCCGATCGTCGGCATCGGATCGATGCTCTTCCTGGTCTGCCGCGGCACCACGGGGCGACGCGGCGTCGCGACGCTTTCGGCGGCCTTGGCGATGATCCTGCTCTGGGCCCTCTTCACGCACGCGAAGGCGCGCTTTCTCCTGCCGATCGCACCGTTGCTCGCCGCTGCGGTCGCGGGCCTCGCGAGCCGACCGATGACCGACGGGCCCCGCCCGATCCGGCTCGGCCTGGTCGCCTCGGCCTGGATCGTGTCCCTGGTCCCGGCGATCGCCCTCGGTACCGAACGCTTCGGAAACCCGACCGCGGCGATCGAGAACCAGGACCTCTTCGACGGCGACCTCGAGGCGAGATTGATGGAATCCGCCGATCCTGCGTCACGCCGCGATCTGATCGCGGGGGCGAGTCCGGCGTGGGTCCTCAACCACGGCCTGGGCGACGAGGCTCGCGTGCTCCTCGTGGGTCGCGCCGATCCATTCCATCTCCGGATCCGGAACGAGGTCGACGACGATGATCGCATCGCCTACCAGACCGTCTGGACCCGAGGCCCGCTCGAACGCGCACTCGAGGGGATCGATTCGGGACTCGACCCGCGCACGCGGGCCGAACTGGCCCTGCAGCGGCTCGCTCGGGCGGGATTCACCCATCTCTACGTCGACCGTGCGATGCTGGATCGGTGGCGCGAGGCCGGTTGGCTGGATCCCGCGCTCTCGCCCGGCATCATCGAGGCGATCGCGGCGAGCCGACCCCCCGTGGCCGAATTCGGGACGCGTGGATTCGTCCTCCGCCCTTGAGCCGCCGAACGCCCGACCGGGCGGGAACGGTGCGGATCCCCGGCGTCAGTCCTCGACGCCGTCCGGATCCCAGGGCAGCGGCCGGATGTCGGGAAGCCCCAGGTGATTCCGATCGAGCCAGGCGCCGAACCGGACCCCGCATTCGGGACAGGAGGCGAGGTGAGGCTCGATCCTACCGCGACAGGCGTGGCAGTCGCCGAGATGGTGCGCGATGCAGGGGACGCGCTTCGCGACGGTCCACAACTGTCCCGTGGTCGGTCCACGCAGGACCGTGTATCGCGTGACCCGCGCATCGTCGATCATCGCCAGCAGACGTTCATACGCGACGCCGGGACGGAATGGTCGCGACTCGTCCCGGATGAACCACGGGCCCATCTCGTTCTGCGTGGCCTGACGACTCAGCGGCGAAAATTCCCCGTTGCAGGCGATGCAGGCGGCCGACGCCGGCTGTCCCCTTCCACAGTACGGGCAGACCACCACCTTCCTCGCGTTCGACTCGGCCATGTCCGGAGGGTACGCCACCCTGCATCGCTTGACGAATGCGGGGGCCCCGTGGGACGCTCGCGTCATGCCGATCCACGCCGCCTCGATCCACGCCCGCCCGGCCCGGACCCTCCGAATCCCGGCTCTCGTCTCGTTCGCAGCCTTCGGTTTCATCGGATGCGGCGGCCCGCCGGCCGCTACCTCGACGTCCGTGAACGATCCGCCGCCGCGTGCCAGTCGTCCGATCGCCCTCGTGGATCGCGAGCGGGTGACCATCGCCGACGTCGAACCCCAACTGCTCGAAGCCGTGGGCGGACGCATCGTCCGGGAGCGAGTCCTCGACGATCGACTCGCCCGGGCCGCCGGCCGCGCCGGCATCGAGGTCGACGCGACGGACCTGCGACGCGAGCGGGATCTGCTCACCGCGACCCTCGCGCAGGATCCGGATCGCGCGGAGCGCCTGCTCGGCGAGCTTCGGCGCAACCGAGGTCTCGGACCGATCCGATTCGAAGCCCTGCTTCGTCGCACCGCACTCCTGCGAAGCATGGTCGCCGCGGAGGTGGAGATCACCGACGCCGCCCTCGCGGGGGCTCACGACGTCGCGCACGGACCTCGACGAGTCGCGCGGATCGTGGTGGTCGAGGATCTCCGGGCCGCCGAGGAGGTCCGTCGGCGACTCGAGGAAGGGATCCCCTTCCCCACGGTGGCCGTCGAGCGGAGCCTCGATTCGAGCGCGGATCGCGGGGGACTGCTGGCGCCGATCAGTCGGCTCGATCCCTCCTGGCCGGCGACGTTCCGGGAGGCGGTGTTCGCCGCGGAGATCGGCGTCGTCTCGCCGCCCGTGCAGGTCGACGGCCGGACCCTGGTCGTCCTCGTGGAATCCGAGCGTCCCGGAACGGGTGTGACGCTCGAGGCCGGCCGGGACGCCGCGGAGGCCGCGGCCCGGCTCGCGATCGAACGCCTCCTCATGGATCGGCTGGCCCGACGGCTGGCCCCCTCCGACGCCATCGAGCCCCTCGATCCGTCGCTCCGCTGGAGCATGCCGGGGGACGATTGACCGCGTTCAGCTTCGAAGATACGCGAGTCGACCGAAGGCGACCGGCAGCAGGATGGCGACCGGCAGGAACGCACCGACCCCGGGCGGAAGGTCGCCGATCGCGACCGTGGTCGCCGCCAACGTGCCCACGAGGATGCCGATCGCGACCGCCGCGGCCTTCATCGACCGCACGAGCATGTTCGCGGCCGCGGTCCGCTCCAGGAAGAAGGGCACCACGATCGCCATCACCAGCAGGTTGACCATCGCCCCGCTGAACCGGCCGAAGATCACTCGATCGAGACCACCGTCCGATCCGCTTCCGTCACCCCGCATGGATCGGAGTTGACGCACCGAGAGCATCTGCGCGAAGTTCTTGCTGCGACGAGCCAGCAGTTTCCGGGGCGAGAGATCCGTCTCCCAGACGTCGATGTCGGTCCGCAGCGCGATTCGTCCGTCGTCCCCGGTGCGGGTCCCCAGCACGCGGCCGCCCTCCAGCCTCCACCCCTGGACGCCCTCGTCCCACGTCGCCGAAGGGGCCGTGATCCGCTCCTCCGCGACTCCGGTCTCGCCACGTCGCAGGACCAGCAGCGAACGAGCGGTTCCGGTGTTGGGATCGAGCGACGATGCGAACAGCAGCGCGCCTTCGGCGTCCCGGGCGAGCGGCACCTCGAAGGTCTCCACGCCCGGTTGGAGCACTCGATCATGCACGCGGTTGAGCTTCGTCGCGAGCCGCGGGAGTATCAGTTCCTGGTCCACGAGCTGCAGCATCACGAGACCGACCTGGGCGGCGATGATCGCGGCCGCGACCCGATGCAACGGAACCCCCGCCGCCATGATCGCGACCAGTTCGCGACTCCGATGCAACTGGACGAGCGTGAAGCCCGCCGCGGCCACCCCGACGAGCCCGACCATGAAGGCGTAGAACTGGAAGATCCGCGGCCCGTGGAAATCCAGCACGCCCTCGATGAACACCACTGGAACCCAGCGGCCGTCCCGTTCCGCCACGACCTCCGCCGCCTCGATGAACTCGTCGAACTGCACCACGACGTCGATGGAGATCGCGAAGACGAACAGCAACGTGAACAGGAGGGCGAAGTTGCCCAGGAATCGCAGGATGATGTACCGGTCGAGAAGCAGCATGACCTTCGATTCAGTTGCGGCGAAGACGGAACCAGGCGACGAGGCAGATACCACCCAGGATCAGGTTCCCCGACCAGATGAGCAGGTAGCCCCAGGGATCGGGCCCGCGACGAAGCGCCTGCTCGCCACCGGAGATGAGCACGATGTCGAGGATGGCGGGGATGAACGCGAGGACGTAGACGGTGAGCGGCGGAGACGTCCGCATGCGGACCGCGAGCACGGAACCGAGGACCAGGAGCAGCGGACCCATGAAGGCCTGCGCGAGTCGCTGCTGGAGCCGGCCGTCGATGTCCCATCGCAGGGACTGCACCGCGCGCGCGTGGTCCGCGAGCCTCGATTCGAATTCCGACCGGAGCGCCGGAGATTCGATCGAGGCGACATCGACGCCCCGCGCCCTCGCGACGATCTCCACCGGCGACGCCTCCTCGTCGGCCCCGAGCCTCTCGGACCGGATGCCGAGGTTCCGGAATCTGAGGGCGTCGGTGCGTTCTTCGGGCGGACCTCCGACGGCGACCGGTTCGAGGAGTTCGGCGTCGAAGACCACCTCCCCGTCGCGCCATGACTCCTCCAGCCGGAGGGTGGCCCCCCGCACCCTCTTCGTGCGGCCGTCGGCGAAGGTCGTCTCCACGACCGGGGACCCGATCCTGAAGAACCCGTCCGCGAACGTCGCGTCCTCGTACGACGCGAGCCGCCAGACCGCGTCGCGGGTGACGTCCGAGAGTTCGATCGGATCGCCGCGTCCGAGGGTTTCGGCGACGAATCGATGCGTGGCGTCCCGGAGGAGCAGATCCCGGAGCCGCGCGACGCCGCCCGCGAGTCCCGGGAATCGATCGGGTTCGGCCCTGACCTCGTAGAGCTCCGGGAGCGTGAGCATCTTGACCCCGAGCCTGAAGCCGCGACCGAGATCGATCGCCCGGGGCTCCGCGGTCGGAAGACGCACGAGGGTCGAGTCACCCGCCCGGAAGAGCGTCGCGTCACCGAGCACCAGCTTCAGCACGGATCGACCCTCGAGGCGATAGAGGTCCATGGTGGCGTAGTCGGCGGTGAACTCCGTCTCGGGCCGTCGCGACGGATCGAGCTGCAACGCGGCCACCCCGACCAGCACCAGACGCGTGTCGGCGGTCGAATCCTCCGGTGCCTCCTGAACCAACACGTCGTCGGCGTAGATCCGGGTGTCGCCCATCGAGAAGGCTTCGCCGCGCTCGACCGCGGAAGCGAGCAGCCTCGTGACGTCGTGGGCGAGAAGCGACTCCATCCTCGACCAGAACATCGGGACGAGGAACTCGACCAGGGCGAGCATCACCAGCAGCAGCACCGCCGCGAGCACGAAGACCGGCCGGAAGATCCGACTCGGCGAAAGCCCGCTCGCCCCCATGGCGAGGATCTCGTTGTCCGTGGCCAGGCGGTGCATCACCAGCGTCGCCCCGAATCCCGCGGCGAACGGCAGGGCGTACTCCAGCATCGGAACGGCGGCGAAGAAGACGTACTTGAAGATGTCGCCCCCCCCGAGCAGATTCCGGGAAAGGGGCTTGATGGCGGGTCCGAACGCGATCACCGCCACGAGGACCAGGGGGGTGAGCAGGATCGTCTTGAGGAGTTCTCCCGCCAGATAGCGGGTGAGCAGACGGGGCATCCGGTCATCGTCGCGGGCGGAAGCCGAAGTCGCAAGCGGCCGGGACCTCCTACAGGGTCGCTCTCGGACGTCGGGTCGTCCGGGTCGTGCGGAATCCCCCGGCAGGTCGGTGCCGAGAACCTCCGACACCGCCCCGACCGCCGAGACGTCCGCCGAACGCGGCCCGATCGAGCCGATTCGATGCAGGGAGAGGCGGGTTCGCCGCGAGCGAATCCCGCCGGGAGGAGGAACCCATGGGTGATTCACGTCCCGCGACGGTTCGGCGCGGCCTGACCCTGATCGAATCGATCGTCGCCTCCGCGATTCTCGCGGTGGCGATCACCGCCGTCTTCTCCGCCGTCGCGTCGGGTCGCGCTCACGCCGAAGTCGCCGCCGACGAGCTGGCCACGACCGTGGCGGCCGAGGATCTCCTCGCCCGCGTGCTTCGGTCGGATCCCGATCGCATCGACGACTGGGACGGCCACGAGGAGACCCCCGGCGCACTCGTGGATGCCGAAGGCATCATGCTCGCCCCGGCGATGCAGCGGGTGGGGCGGCGGGTCAGGATCGAACGACGGGACCGGGAGATCTTCGAGACGATCCGGATTCCCGGTCGAACCATCGTGGTCGAGGTCATCGACGACCGTGGACGGACCACCGGATCGATCTCCCGCTGGATCCCCGACCCGGAGTCCAGCCCATGAGCCGTCGCGGCTTCACGATGCTCGAACTCGTGCTTTCGCTCGCGATCACCGTGCTGGTTGCCGCGGGCGTGGCCGCGATGCTCGGGGGCATCGCCACGGGGATCGCCCTCGGCTCGGACACCCGGACCGGCCTGCTCGCCACCGCGGCGACGCACGGTCGACTGACCGAGGATCTCGCCGGGATCGCTTCGATCCTGCACCGCGGGCCGGAAGGTCGGAAGACGGTGCTCTGGAACGGCGATCTGGTTCCCGGCGGGCGGGTGGAGCCGAGCGAGATCCGCTGGCTCGAATTCGATCCCGAACGCGGCGAACTGGTTCGATCGGAGATCCGGTTTCCCGAGGACTGGTCCCCGCTCGACCGTGCCGAACACGATCGTCCGGTCTCCGGGACGATCGAACTCGACGAAACCCTCCGCCGAGCCGGGGACGCGGGCATTCTCCACCGGGAGGTCCTGGTCGACGGCCTCGTGGACGTCGTGATCGGCGCCGCGAAACTGAAGCCCGGAACCCGTGAACTCCGCGTGGACCTGACCTTCCAACTGGCGACCGGTCCCCTCGAAGCGACCGCGATCGTCTCGTGCCACGATCTTCAACCGGAGGCATGGCGACCATGACGACCGCCTCGAACCCCCGACCTTCCGTCCGACCGGCCCGCCGCCGCGGCGCCGCCCTCGTGCTCGTGCTGGTCGCCCTCGCGATCGGTCTCATGATGGTGGCGACCTTCCTCGACGGCCGACGCGAATCGGTCCCCGTGACCGAGCGGATCAGCGATGCGGCCCGGGCGCGTCGCACCGCGGACAGCGGCCTTGAACTGGTCCTTTCCTCGATCCTCGTCTCGGAGGAATGGATCGACGAGGTGGGGGCCGGAATCCTCGACATCCCCTTCGAGATCGCCGACGGCGTGTGCACCGCCCGGGTGATCGACGACGCGACGGATCTCCCTCCGACGGAGGAGACCCTGAGGATCAGGATCGCGTGCACCGCTCGAATCAACGGCCTCGAGATGGTGGCCGAAGAGGCCTTCGACATCGAGCCGATCGTCGAACGACCGCTCGACGTCGCCTTCGGCGAGACGGCCCTGCTCGCGGAATCCTCGATCCGGATCGAGGACGACGCGGCACTGCTCGCCTGGGCGGGCGCGAATGGAGGACCGGACTCACCGCTCGTCGTGGGAACCCTCGGCGGGGATCCGCACGACTTCCAGGTCAACGACGCGGCCATCACCGGCGGCTGCGAGGTCGTCATGGTCGACGCCCGCTGCTACGAGATGGGCGAGGATCCCGCCGGCATCCGACTGCTTCCCGATCCGCTGCCGGCGATCGCCGCGCCCGCCGTGCCCGTCCCCCGCGAGGGCCGGACCGACGAGGCCGTGGTGCTCGAATCCACGCCGCAGCGCGACATCGACGCCGAATCGATCCGGATCCGTTCCGGAAGCCGGCTTCGGATCGAAGGCAGCCGCGTCCTTCGAAGTCGAAATGACTTCCGGATCGAGTCCGGTGCGGAGATCGAGGTCGTCCGCGGCACGTTGACCATCGACGGTGATTCCACGGTCTCGATCCGGGACGCCCGGATCTCGGTCGCGCCCGCGGGCCGACTTCTCATCCGGGGTGGACGTGAACTTCGAATCACCGACGGCGGCATCGGTCCGGGAGACGCGACCGACCGGGACGCCCTCACCGTGGACGGCATGCTGCCCTTCGACGTCGACCCGAATCCAATCAACCTGACCGGCGGCCCCGGATCCACCATCGTCATGGACGGTGACGCGATGGTGACGGCGGTGGTCATCGCGCCCGAGGCGGACATCCGGATCGACGACGACGTGCTGCTCCACGGCCGGGTGGTCGCCGACGGCATCGAGATCGGCGGTCGCGCCGTGGTCTACGCGGCGCCCGACGACGGCAGCGTGATCGGCCTCACGAATCCCCACGGACCTCATCGGGAGGAGGACGGCGACCTGCTGGACGTCCTGCAGGTCGAGGAACGAACCACCGACGCGGCGATCGAAGCCATCGCGGACGCGATCGGAACGCCGGTGGTGGCGCTCGAGGAGTCCGACGAATCGTCGGTCCGCCGCCCGAACAGGATCCCCCGGGAGGTGCGTCGCGGCTGGCGACGGGCCGGACTCAGCCGGGCCGAGATCCGGATCAAGCGCCGGGAATGGCGTCTCGCCAACGGGGGTCGATCGTGAATCGCCGGGGACTGACGCTGGTCGAGACGATCGCGGTGGTCGTGGTGATCCTCGGGATCGCCGGCGTCGCCGTGCCCCTGCTCGGAAACGACGCGGGCTCGCGACTCGCCGCCGCCGCCATGATGCTGCGTGATGATCTCGAACAGGCCCGGTACCGCACGATCTCGGATCCGTCCGATCCGGTCGCCCTCGTCGTGGATGCCGACGGACTCGGCTGGTCCCTCGTCCGAGACGCCGATCCGACGACGTCGATCACGAAGGGGGATGGAACGGCATGGACGGTTCGGTTCGATGATCCGCGCAAGACCGATCTCGCCGGAATCAGGGTCCTGACGGACCTCGCGAACGGACGGATCCGCTTCGACGCCCGGGGCGTGCTCGCGGCGGCGGAAAAGCCGTCGATCCGCCTCGAACTGGGCGAAGACCAACGCCGGTTGGACATCGGGCTGGTGAGCGGCCTGGTCGCCGTTCGCCACGACTGATCCCCCCTCGCGGCCGCTGATTCAACGAGGACGGTGGACGTGGCGGCGTCCGGGAGCCGGCATGACGAGGGCGCGGACGTCGTGGAAGGTGATCGAGCCGTCACCGTCGACGTCGCGAGGATCGAATCGACCACGGGGCCGCGCACCGAGCGAACGCATGATCTCGAAGACGAGGTCGTCGGTGTGGAACTCGGGCAGGTCGTCGTCGATCGCGGTCGAACCCGCGGTCCCCCCCGACCCGATTTCGTCGTCCGGGATCTCGATCCGCCCCGGCACGACGCGGCGCGGCGTGTCGACGACCACGCGTCGAAGCACCAGTGAGGACACCAGTTCATGGTTCTCGTCACCGAGCATGAACCTCGTCGGCGGCGTGTCGTGGACGATCGGCAGCACCACCGTCGCGGGTTCGTCGCCGAGACTCCCGGCCGCCACCACCGACAGCGACATCTCGCCCGACCGTCTTCGAAGGTCGACGTCGATCGTGTCACCGCGGTTGAGGCGGAGATCCTCCATCTGCCCCACGTACCATGAATTCCCACCGGCGATCGATTCGATCAGGATCGAACCGTCGTTGATCCCGGAACGGAGCCGGAGGTATCGCCCCGGCCCGAACTCGAACGTGCAGATCGGCATGGACTCCACCCGGCTTCCGATGGAGTAGTCGAGACCGTCGGGGGGGATCTGGAGCTCGGCGCCCACTCGCCATTCGCCACCACGGATTCCGAGCGGCTGGGAGATCCGCGTCGAGGGGACGATCCCGTCCGGGACCGCCTCCAGCGGCCAGTTCGGCATCCCCCTTGCCTCCGTCAGGCTCCGGAAGACGAGCAGGAAGTCGACCGAGGCGAATTCCTCGCCGATCGGGTTCGAGATGGCGATCATGCTCGACGCGGTCTCGTCGATGGTGAAGCTCCACGCGTCGATGTGGTTCCAGTCGCCGGTCGAGACGATGGTGTGGGTTCGATCGCTCACGTACTGGCCGCGGGTCACCTTGGTGAGCAGGCGGAGCTTGCCGCTCATCAGGTTGCAGACCTGGAGATGGACCGCGGTCGAGGTGGGTCCCTCCCTCCCCTCCCGCGCCCGCGGATCGACGACCAGCGCCGTGAGCAGTCGACCGGCCCCCACCGGCGTTCCGAAGACGCGATAGCACACCGCGTCGGGCGCGAGCCTGCCCACGATCTCCTCGGGATACTGACCGGGAAACAGCCTCGCCACCGCGACGCCGGTGGAAGGCACCACGTAGTCGGGGGTCCGATGGGCGCCATCCTCGTCCCGCAGCAGGTCGATCGAACGTGGACGGGCCAGCAGACCCGCCTGCACCCGATCCTCCCGCGGCACCGACGCGGCGAAAATCCCGCGCTGGCCGAGGTTCTTGTACCGGTGGACCTTGAGCTCGCCGTCCAGGAGGAACGGCACCGCATACTGCTCCATGCCCTCCGGCAGTCGGGCGACGGTGGCGAATTCCTCGCCGTCGTTGCTCAGCAGAATGCGGCTGTAGGTGTCATGCCCGCTTGGATCGAGCACCTGGCGGGCCACGATGGGACCGTTGACCTCCGGCGACGTGCGATGCATCCAGGAGACCGTGTTGCCGGAGAGGCCGTTCGTCAGGGTCGCCGGCTGCACGCCGAACAGATCCTCGAATCTCGGCGGCCCCTCGACCTCGGCCGGAACGTCCAGTCCGAAGATGCCGCCCGCGACGTTGTCTCCGCCGCAGAGCAGGCGGTCCGGCGCGTTGCCGGGGCAGCAGCTCCAGAACTGATTGCAGGTGATCTGGAGGAAGGCGTCCGGGAGGTCCCCCTGCCACCTCGGGATCACCGTCCAGTTCGCGGGGTCGTCGTACTCATCCCAGTCCGAGCACTGGGCCAGGACGACCCGGCTCTTCATGCCGTCACCGACCGCGATGACCACGCCGTTCGGGGTCCACCCCGCGACGTGGAAATGCTCGCCCTGGCTCTCCCATCGTGAATGGACCTCGACGAGCGGATCGATCCGCCAGGCGTCACCGACCGCGTCGCGGCGGACCCGGAAGAGCCCGCACTGGCCTCCCGTCGCCTTCTCGTCCGCGCGATGACCCATGTAGTCCACGAGCGGGATGAACGCCTCGGTGAACCCGGGCTCGCGGGTCGTTGGGAAGTAGGCGGCCATGCTGCTGAGGAATCCGCGCTGGAAGCGACTCGTGTCGGGATCGATCGGGTCCGGCATGTGCATCCGGTGCGTCCAGTCCCACTGCCCCGACTCGTCCTCCTGCATCGCCGCGACGGTCACGCCGCGAATCACCCAGTCCTGGATCCCGCTTCCGGGCTTCGTCTCCTCGAGGACCGACCGCTGCATGAGGAAGAGCATGCAGCCGGGGATCATCACGCCGCTGGCGATTCGGTAGGAGTGGTCGTCCTGTTGGAAGGGCGTTCCCGCGAACGCGTCGTTGATCACGTCCTCGCCGACCGCGCGGCTCATCGCGATCCGCCGATCCGCGGGGCCGCCGGTGTCGGCGGAATTCCAGATCGAGAGTTCGAGGCGGGCCCGGTCGAAGATCGCCAGCCGCGGCGCCGACTCGTCCCGCGACCGCCCCGCGAGCACCACCGAAGCGGCCACGGGGAAGTCGTCCTGCGGTCGCCACGGACCCGCGTTCATGCCGTTTCGCGGTGAATCGAACAACGGTTCGTCCGCGGCGACCATCGTGCCGCGAAACTCGTCCCACACCGCGGTGCCGTGGTCGATCTCGAGCGGTGGCAGCGACGACACGACGCCGCCGTCGAAGATCGCCTCGCGGCGAACGACGTCGTCGTCGGCGGGAAGGACCGACGTGACGCAGGTCACGGTCAGAATCGACCCGAGGATGGTGCTTTCGATCACTCCCGTACGCACGGACCCTGATCCTCCACTCGATCATGGGCGCGGTCCGCACACCCGGCAACCTCCACCTCGGATTTCGAGGCAAGTACCGCCGATCGCCACGGAAGGTCCGAAAACCTTTCGCAGGCCGACCCGGTCCCTCGCGGGACCCCGGCGAGGAACCTTGGTCCCTCGGCGTCGGCCGGATCAGCGGAGACCGTATTCCTTGAGCTTGCGATAGAGGGTCCGCTCGCCGATGCCGAGCAGGTTGGCCGTCTGCTCGCGATTGCCGCCGGTGAGCGCGAGGGTCTGGCGGATCGCCTCCTTCTCGAGGCGGTCGAGCCCGACGCCCGCGAGGGAGCCGATGCTCGTGGAGTCGTCGTCGCCGTCCTCGGTCCGGATCTCCTCGGGAACGTCACGAACCTCGATCCGATCCTCGTCGCACGCGATCACCATTCGATGCACCGCATTGAACAGCTCGCGGACGTTCCCCGGCCAGCCGTAGCTCACGAGCCGGAGCATGGCCGGCTCGGTGACCTGTGGAATGGGCCGTTCCATCTCCGCTGCATACCGTCCCGCGGCGTGGTTCACGAGCAGCGGCACGTCCTCCCGCCGGTCGCGGAGCGGCGGGATGTTGATCTCGACCCCGCGGATCCGGAAGTAGAGATCCTCGCGGAACTCACCACCGGCCGACATCGCCTTCAGGTCCCGGTTGGTCGCGCTCACGAAACGCACGTCGGCCTTCCGGGCCTCGTTCGACCCGAGCCGGATGACCTCCCCGCTCTCCAGCACCCGGAGCAGTTTCGGCTGCATCGCCAGCGGCATGTCCCCGATCTCGTCGAGGAAGAGGGTTCCGCCGTCCGCGTATTCGAACACGCCTTCGCGATCGCGGTCCGCTCCCGTGTACGCCCCGCGCACGTGACCGAAAAGCTGGTCCTCGAGCAGGCTCTCGCTCTGTCCCGCGGTGTTGAAGGTCGCGTATCGCTTCCGGGCCCGCTTGCTCAGGTTGTGGATCGCGGCCGCCACGAGTTCCTTGCCGGTCCCGCTCTCTCCGGTCACGAGGACCGGGATGGTGCTCGGCGCGACCTTGCGAATCGCCTGGACCACCTGCCGGATCCCCGCCGAGTCGCCGATGATCCCCTCGAACCCGTAGGCGGCCCCGAGCTGGTCCTCGAGTCGCGCGGTCCGGTGCCGGAGCAGGACGGTCTCCGCCGCCCGATCGACGAGGTTCCGAAAGACCACGAGGTCGAGGGGCTTCTCGATGAAGTCGTAGGCGCCACCCTTCAACGCCGCCTTGGCGGTCGGGACGTCGCCGTGGGCGGTCACCAGGATGGTCTCGGCATCGGGCTGGTGCTCCTGCACGAGCGCGAGCACCTCGAGTCCCGCGGTCTCGGACTCCATCACGAGATCCGTGACCACCACGTCGAAGGCCCCGTGGAGAAGTTCCTCGCGGGCCGCATCGAGCCCGTTGACGATGGTGCACACGTGGCCGGGGCGGCGAAGGGACTCCGCCATCACCTCGGCATGCTCGGATTCGTCGTCGACCAGCAGGACCTGGGCGCGGAGTTCTTCCCGGGAAGGAGCGTCGTTCGTGGACATGGCCGGATTGTACGAGGAGGGACGGGACCACCGGGGGGCTTCGCCGGTTACCGGCTGCGACAACGGATCCCCATGCGCCGATAGACTCCACACGATGTCATCCGGAACCGATCCCAGCCCGACCCGCGAAATCCGGACCGATCCGGATTTCCGGGGACGAAACGTCCACTTCGCGGGGGTCGGCGGGTCGGGCATGAGCGGTCTCGCCCTGATGGTCCGGCGGCGGGGTGCCCGATGCAGCGGCACCGATTCGGCCGACGGCCCCGTCGTCGAGGAACTCCGGGCGTCCGGAATGGCCGTCTCGGTCGGGGAGTCCGACGCGCTCCCGGCCTCCTGCGACCTCCTGATCGCCAGCGCGGCGATCCCTGCGGACCACCCCCTTCGACTCGATGCGGCCCGACGAGGGATCGAGGTGCTCTCGTATGCGGAGGCCGTCGGTCGCGCCATGCTGGGCCGGACCGCGGTCTCCATCGCCGGTACCCACGGGAAGAGCACCACCGCGTCGATGCTGGCCTACGTGCTGGTGCGGTGCGGCCTCGACCCGAGCTTCATCGCGGGCGCGAACTGCCGACAACTCGGCGGCGGCTCGCGAGTCGGCGCCGATCGACTTCCCAACCTCGCGGACGATCCGGCCGCGGGCGACCGCCCCGGGATCTTCGTGGCCGAGGCGTGTGAATTCAATCGATCCTTCCACCATCATCATCCGACGATCGCCCTGATCAACAACGTCGAGGAGGACCACCTCGACTTCTACGCC
This sequence comes from Planctomycetaceae bacterium, assembly GCA_002684855.1. Taxonomy (GTDB): domain Bacteria; phylum Planctomycetota; class Phycisphaerae; order Phycisphaerales; family SM1A02; genus UBA12014. Next base: position 41,043 of record NYWD01000058.1, read on the forward strand.
TCGATCGACGAGATCGTCGAGAGCTTCCGGGACTTCGCCCGCATCCTCCCCGCCGCGACGCTCGGCGGACGACTGCTGATCGCCCACGAAGGCGGCCATCGACGCGAGATCTCGGCGGGACTGGCCTGCGGGGTCGCGACGTTCGGCTTCTCCCCGGATGCCGATCACCAGGTGTTCTTCGACGCCGCCGCCCGCCGGATCGGCATCCTCGAGAACGGCGCGTTCGTGGCGGAATGGACGACGCGTCTCGCGGGACATCACAACGCGCTCAACGCCGCCGCGGCCGGAATCCTGGCCCACTGGCTTGGCGCGGACTGGGACGAGATCGCCGCGGCACTCGCGGATTTCGAAGGCGTCGACCGCCGCATGCAGCTGATGGGGACGATGCCGACCGCGGACGGCGGCGTCGCCACCGTCTTCGACGACTACGGGCATCATCCGAGCGAATGCGAGGCGACCCTCCGGGCGCTTCGCGCCGCGGAGGATCCGAAGCGGCTCATCTGCGTCTTCCAACCCCACCAGCACAGCCGGACGCGCTTCCTGCTGGACCAGTTCGCCCACGGATTCTCGCAGGCGGACCTGGTCGTCGTCCCGCGGATCCACTTCGTCCGCGACAGCGAGGAGGAACGGCGTCGGATCTCCTCGGGCGATCTCGTCGACCGCCTGCGGACGCAGGGGACCTCCGCCATGCACGTCCATCCCTTCGAAGCCATCGTCGAGCAGCTCGAAGCGGTCGGTCGCGACGGCGATCTGATCGTGGTCATGGGGGCCGGGCCGGTCTGGCGGATCGGACGAAGTCTCGTCGACCGTGCCACCAACCACGGCTCGTCCACGTGACGAGGCTCTCCCGAAGCCTTTTCGGGGATCTCGACGTCGAAGTCGAGATGGACGCGCCGATCGGCGTCGAGAGCTGGTTCTGCGCCGGCGGGCGGGCCGACTTCCTCGTCAGGCCGCGAACCGCCGAGGCGCTGTCGGAGATTCTCAAGCGATCTCGCCAGATCGACACCCCCGTCCGGATCATGGGGGAGGGCGCGAACCTCCTCGTGGACGACGACGGCGTGCCGGGCATCGTGATCCGCCTCGACGCCCCGGCGTTCCGGGCCGTCGAGCACAACGTCGAGGGTCGACTGGAACTGGTCCGGGTCGGCGCCGGTGCGGATCTGGCCCGGACGCTGATGCGGTTCGCCCGGGCCGGGACCGCGGGCCTCGAATCGCTCATGGGCGTCCCCGCCTCGATCGGCGGTGCGGTCCGCATGAACGCCGGTGGCGCCTACGGCGAGATCGGCGACGTCGTCCATGCGGTCGCCTGCCTCGATTCCGGTGGTCGGGTCCGCGTCTACGGGGCCGACGAACTCCGTTTCGACTACCGAAGCACGAACATCGTCGATCCGATCATCCTCTGGGCGGTGTTCCGCGTTTCGCAGGAGAATCCGATCGCGCTTCGTGAACGGATCAAGGAGATCGCCGCCCACAAGAAGCGGACGCAGCCGCTCGGCGACAAGTCCGCCGGCTGCATGTTCCGCAACCCCGTCGATCCGGACACCGGCGTCCGCACGTCGGCGGGAAGGATCATCGACGAGGTCGGACTGAAGGGACTCCGTCACGGTTCGGCCACCGTCTCGACCCACCACGCGAACTTCTTCACGATCGATCGGAACGGCCGCGCCCGCGACGCCATCGAGCTGGGCGATCTGGTCCGAGATCGGGTGCTCGACGCCCGAGGCATCGAGCTCCATCGCGAGGTCGTGGTGTGGGACCGGACGGACGACGAACGGATCGGAGACGCGTGATGGATCACGAAGCCGCCGATGGGATCCGCACCGTGACCGTGCTGATGGGCGGACCGGACGCGGAACGACCGGTGAGCCTGGAATCCGGTGCGAGAGTCGCCGCGGCGCTCCGGGAACTGCCGGGGGTCGAGGTCGTCGAGCTCGTGATCGACCGGCCGTCGATCGAGTCGTTGCGGGACTCCCTCGAGGCGGTGGACACCGACGTCGTCTTTCCGGTGCTGCACGGTCCGTGGGGCGAGGGCGGCGGTCTCCAGCGGATCCTCGAGCGGATCGAGATCCCCTTCGTCGGCTGCGGATCGGCGGCCGCGGAACGCGCGATGGACAAGATGCGGACGAAGGCGATCGCCCGCGATTCGGGGGTTCCCACCCCGCCGGCCCGAATCGTCGCCGGAGACGGGCCCATCGACTTCGACGTCCCTTTCGTGATCAAGCCCACCGACGAGGGCTCGAGCGTCGGCGTCCGCCTGATCCGCGATCCGGACGACGCGGCCGATGCCGTCGCCGAGCTCCGATCCACCCACTCGACCCTGATGGTCGAACGCTACGTCGCCGGTCGGGAACTGACCGTGACGGTCCTCGACGGCGAGGCGATGCCCCCGGTCGAGATCGAACCCTCCGAGGGCTTCTACGACTACGAGGCCAAGTACGTCCGAGACGACACCCGGTACACCCTGGCCCCGGATCTTCCCGCGGACGTCGAATCCCGGATGGCGGTGCATTCGGTGGCGATCTTCAAGGCCCTCGGTTGTCGGGATCTCGCCCGCGTCGACTGGCTGGTCGAGCATGGTCCGGACGAACCCACCGGGATCTGGATGCTCGAGGTCAACACGATCCCCGGAATGACCTCGCACAGCCTGGCCCCGATGGCGGCCGCGGCCCGTGGGATCGAGCTGCCCGAGCTCTGCCGGCGGATGGTCGAAGCCGCCGCCTCCCGAGGATCCGACTGAGCGCGGATTCTGCGGCCTCGGCTTCGATTCGTCCGATGTCCCCCACATGCCAGCAAGAAGTTCCAAGCGATCCAAGTCCGCCGCCGGCTCGCCCCATCCGGGTGGCCTCGCCGCCCGTCTCGGCCTCGGGCCACGGACCGTCGTCGGACTCCGGGCCGCGGGATGGACCGCACTGGCCGCGCTCCTGGTGGCGGGTGGCATGATCGGCGTGCCGACCCTGAAGCGACGGGCGGAGGCGCGGAACCTCGAATTCGACGGCCCGATCGAGGTCCGGTTCATCGGCGGTCCGTCGTGGTTCGAGGCGGACGACCTCCGGTCCGGACTCGCCGCCACGGTTCGGAACGCGATCGGCGAAGACCGGGCGACCACGCGCGACGCCGGATTGAAGCGGGCCCTCGAGGGACTGGAACGGACCGGATGGTTCGAACGCGTCACGCAGGTCCGGTGGGTCGACCCCACCACCGTCGCGGTGGAGGCGGAATGGGTGGTGCCCGTCGCCCTGGTCGACGGAACGCTCGCAGGCGGTGAACGGCGATCCTTCCTCGTCGACTCCGAGGGTCGACGGCTGGAACTCGACTACCCGATCGGCGCCGCGGGACTTCCGGAGCTGTTGCGGATCAAGGGTGCCAGCCAGGTGGTCCCGCCCCCGCCCGGGGAACGCTGGGGTGACGACGTCGACGCGGCGCTTGCGCTGCACGGGGTGATCCGCGACGCACCGTGGTACGGCCTGGTCCGCTCGATCGACACCCGTCGACACGCGACGGATCGCGAGGTGGAGCTCCACACCGACCACAGCACGATCGTCTGGGGCAGCCCGCCCGGGGAGTGGACGCTCGCCGAGAACACCGATCGCGACAAGATCCTGATCGTGGAACAGCTCGCCACCGACGGGTACCTGAAGGCCGACGCGATCTACGACATCCGCAGCTTCGACATCCACCGCGACGATGCGATCCTCGACTTCCGCTACCGGGATCCCGAAGCGCGGTGACGCCGGACGCTTCAAGCGAGCCGGGTGCTCCCCGAGCCGTTAACCTCGGAGCATGTCTCCGGCACCAGACGAGCAAGGCCGATTCCTTCCGATCCCGCGCGGGCTGGTCTTCGCGGCGAGCGGATGGATCGCCGCGTCCTGGATCATCGCGATCGGCGTGCAGCCACCGCTCCAGCCGAGTTCGGCGGTGTACACCCCCGCCGCGCGGATGCTCCTCGCGTCGATGGTGGTCGGCGGCCTGGTCGCGTGGCCGCTGCTCCGACTGAGCACCGGAGTCCGACGCCGGCCGCTGGCCGCCGCGCTGCTCGATCTCGCGACGCTTGCCGCGCTTTTCCAGATCGTCGTCTGGCCGCTTCGGCTCGTCACCTCGTGGTCCGCGGATCGAACCCTGCTGCTGGATCTCCACGGAATCGCCTGGCTCGCATCGATCGCCGGCATGCTCGCTTTCTCGACCGCTCGGGAGGGCGCTGCGCGGGCGTGGACGATGATCCTGATCGTCTTCTGGCTGACGCTTCCGCCCTTCCTCGCGACGGTGCTCGGTCTCGACGCGAACCTCGCCCGGATCTCCCCGCTGGCCGAGGTCTGGGGGATCGCCTCCGACGGTCCCGCCGAACTCGCTCCGGGCGCTTGGCGTCCGGTCGCCATCGAGTTCGCCGTGGCGGGGATCATCTGGTGGGTCGCCTCGGCCGCGTCCGGCGGTGGCGAAGAATCCGTCGATTCGGTAGCCTGAAGAAGTCGATCGCCTCGCCCGCCGGGCGGGGTTTTCTGCCACCCCTCGACGCGATCAACCTCCTCGATCCGTCCCGCGTGTTCCAGACGGGCGGCAACCCCGGAGCCAGAAGATGGAATTCATCACGAAGGCCGACAAGGAGAAGCTCGAGACCGACCTCCGGGATCTCCACTCGAAGGGGAAGGAGATCATCGAGCGGATCGCGGAAGCGAGGGCCCTCGGCGATCTCAAGGAGAACGCCGAATACCACGCGGCCCGGGAGGACCAGGCGCTCAACAACGAGCGGGTGAAGCAGATCGAGGAACGGCTCGCGAACGCACAGGTCACCGACGACATGGACATCCCCGAGGACATGGTCTTCGTGGGCGCCACGGTGCGGTTGAAGGAGGTGGCCACCGGGGACGAGGACACCTACAAGATCGTCGGATCCGCGAGCAACGACTTCACGCTCGACTACATCGAGGTGACCAGCACCAGCCCGCTCGGCTCCGCCCTCATGAAGGCCCGGGTCGGCGAGGTCGTCCGCGTCGATCTTCCGAAGGGACCGACGCAGTTCGAGGTCCTCGAACTGGTCTGATCAGCCCTCGGCCGATCGCTCGACCCACTTCGCGCTCGCGAGGGCCGCATGTACGAATACCTGATCAACGCGTTGAGCATCGCGAACCTCGCCGGCGAGGCGGTCATCCTCCTGGAATTCGCGTTCAGGCTGTCGCTGATCGTCTGGATGCTGAGCCAGCGACGGGTGGAACCCGCGACCCGGTTGAGCTGGATCATCCTCCTGCTCGCGATCCCCTTCCTGGGCTCCATCATCTTCCTGCTGATCGGCGAGAACCGTTTCGGCCGGCGTCGCGTCGCCCGCCACCGGGAGGTCCTCGCGGCGCTGGATCGCCCCGAGACCCACGCGAATTCCGATCCCGCGGTGAACGCCGCGGGAACGCTCGAGGGGCCCGCCCGTCGAATGGCCCGGCTCGCCGAACAGGTCAACGGCGCCGGCGCCGTGCTCGGGAACCGGATCGAACTCTTCGGCGACACCGACCGCGTGCTGGCGGGACTCGAACGGGACATCGATGCCGCGACCGACCACTGCCATCTCCTCTTCTACATCTGGCTCGACGACGCGGCCGGAACGCGGATCGGTCGGGCCCTGATCCGCGCGGCCGCGCGGGGCGTCTCCTGTCGCGTGCTCGTGGACGGCGTGGGGAGCAAGGACTTCCTCAAGTCGGATCTCCGTCGCGAGATGGAGACGGGCGGCGTCACGGTGCGCGACGCCCTCCCCGCCAACGCGGTGCGTGCGATCTTCGCGCGGCTCGACCTCCGCAACCACCGGAAGATCGTGGTCATCGACCGGGAACTCGGGTGGACGGGAAGCCAGAACCTCGCGGAGGCCAGTTTCGCGCCGAAACCGGAATTCGCGCCGTGGGTCGACTGCGCCGTTCGAATCCAGGGGCCGGTGGTCAAGGAACTCCATCTCCTGTTCGTCGAGGACTGGTACCTCGACACCAACGAGATGCTCGTCGAGACGCTGCTCCCCCCCATCGCCCCCATCCCGGGCGGCGTCACCGCCCAGGCGTTCGGCACGGGCCCCAACTTCCAGAACCAGGCCGCGACCCAGGTCATCCAGTGCCTCGTGCACGAAGCCTGCGAGGAACTGGTGATGACGACCCCGTACTTCGTGCCGGACAACGCGACGGTGGTCAACCTCGCGACCGCCGCGCGACGCGGCGTGAACACGACCCTGATCGTCCCCCGCCGGAACGATTCGCGACTCGTCGGGCTGGCGAGCCGTTCGAGCTATGCACCGCTGCTCGAGGCCGGCGTCCGCATCCACGAATTCAAGGGCGGACTTCTCCACGCGAAGACCACCGTGGTGGATCGGGAGATCGCCCTGGTGAGCAGCGCGAATCTCGACCGCCGCAGCCTGTTCCTGAACTTCGAGGCGGGGCTCGTCGTCTACGACGGCGATTTCGCCGGTCAGCTCCGGTTCCTCCAGCAGCAGTACATCGACTCCTCGGTCGAGATCGATCCGGCGTCATGGGAGAACATCCCGCGCCGTCGCCGGATCTCCCAGAACGCCGCCGCGCTGCTCTCCCCGCTGCTCTGAGCCAGGGTCGATCCCCGACGCCCGATCCGTCGATCCGGTCCCGACTCAATCCCGCGCCGGAGATCGATGCGAGGCGAGCACCGCCTCGAGCGCGGCGATCGCCTCCCGGATCTCGCGCCGGTCCGCGCCGTCCACCTCCCCGTCGCTCAGCGCCGCGATCGCCTCGGCACACTCCTTCACCGCGTTCACCACCGCCGCCTCGCCGTCGAGCCGGCGTACGAAGTGGCCTCCGAGTTCACCGCACAGGAAGTCGATCGCGGCGTCGCCCGCCTCGACCTCCGCCGCATGGAGCGAACGGATCACCCTTTCGAACGGATTCGGCTGCACGCCGTTGAGAATCCGGTTCACCTGCCGGGTGGAGAGTCCCATCGCCCCCGAGAAGCGCTTCACGCCGACGCTCTCGACGAGCGCCGCGAACCGCTCCCGACATGCGATGCGGAGGGTCTCGTCGTCGGCGTTCACGCCTCGCTCCGCTCGACGGTGGTTCGGGTTCCGGGCTCGACCTCGACCGTCCGGAACGTGCCGTCGGGCCACCGGATCTCGACGACCAGCGGGTCGGTGGATGCGGCGTCGATGCCGAAGTGGGCCTCGGGACTCGTCGTCGACTGGAACGGACCACCACCTCGGATCCAGCGTCGCTGGACGCCGTCGCCGGTCCGCAGCACGACTTCGGCGCCCGCCGCGGGCACCGGTCGGACGATCACCCAGTCGTCGGTGCGGTCGTGACGGTTCTCAAGGAGACGCAAGGGTCCGTTCAGTTCGACCACCACCACGTCGACGTCCCCGTCGAGGTCGAGATCGGCGAAGACGGCGGCCCGGTCGCGATGCGGTTCACCGAGCCAGGGGTTGGCCTCCATGATCGCGGCCGATTCCGGCGCCGCGGGATCCACGTACGTGAAGCGGTCGCCGTCGCGGCGCCAGAGGCCGGGCGCCTGTGCGTAGTCGCTGTCCATCGTCTCGATCGACGCCTGCGGGTAGACGTGGCCGTTGAAGACCAGCACGTCCTCGTCCCCGTCGTGGTCGAAGTCGACGAACTCGGTGGCCCATCCGAGCTGCGGACGGGACCCGGAAGCGATCCCGAGTCGGCGGGTCCGATCGTCGAAGAATCCGTCTCGATTCACGTGCAGGGTGTTGGTGTCGCTCGAGAAGTTGGTCGAGAAGACGTCGGGCGTCCCGTCACCATCCACGTCCGCGACCGCCATGCCCATGGTCGCCTGCGCATCCCCCTCGCCGTTGGTCGCGACCCCGGAGCGGATCCCGATCTCCTCGAACCGCCAGTCCCCCAGGTTCCGGTGCAGCTGGTTCCCCTGGCTGTCGTTGCCGACGAGGACGTCCTGCAGCCCGTCGCCGTCGAAGTCGACGACGACCAGGTTCAGGCCGTAGCGGGCATCGCCGCCGACGTCCCGGCGTTCGAAGCGATCACCGGTGTTCTCGTACCAGCGGTCGGGTCGAGGTCGGAGTCCACGGGGACCGGCGAGGACCTCGATCCCGCGGAACGTCGAGGTCGTCGCGGGCTCGGTCGGATCGCAGTCGAGGTACTCGACCGCGACGAGATCGAGGTCGCCGTCACCGTCGAGATCGCCCAGCCCGGGGGAGGTCGTCCAACCCACGGCGTCGTCGAGGCCCCATTCCATGGTCGCGTCCCGGAAACCACCATCGCCGTCGTTGAGCCAGAGCCGATCGACGCCCAACGTGCCCACCACGAGATCGTCGAGGCCGTCGCCGTCGACGTCTCCGGTCGCCACGCCGAAACTCCATGCCCGATGATCCTCGAGGCCGCTTCCGGACGTCGCATCCTCGAAGCGGAGGTCCCCCGTCTCGACCACGAGATTCCGCAGCAGCCGGGCCCCGGGGCCGTCGTCGGGCGCCTGGAGCGTCGCGCCGTTGGGCACCAGGAGATCGAGGTCACCGTCGGCATCGAAGTCGACGAGTCCGATCCCCCCGCCCTTGACCTCCAGGATGCGGGTCGACGGATCCGTGCCGCTGGTGGTTCGAATCGACGCGAGCCCCCGCGCCTCCGAGACGTCTTCCAGCCGGATCGCCGCCGACGCCGTCGGCTCCCCTGCGGGGGGCGAGTCCGGTGCGGTCGATTCCCGCCCTCGATCGCAACCCGACGAGGAGATCGCGATCAGGAGCATCGGGATCCGGACCGACTGGAGCGGTGACCTCGTCATTCCGCGCTCCGATCGGCATCGGCGTCTTCGACGAACGCGCCGACGCGGCGACGCGCGTTCCGGGCCTCGTTCCGCGCGCGTTCCGCCCTGGTCCCATCCCCGGCCCGATCGAGCGCCCGCGCGAGCTTCTCCCAGCCTTCGTAGTGGTCGGGGTATCGAATGACGCCCTTGTGATAGGCGGCCCGCGCCTCCTCGGGTCGATCCGTCTCCCACCACGTGTCCCCGAGGCGGATCCACGCCTTCGCGAGGTCCCGCCGTCGTTCCTCCCGACCGTCGTTGAGTTCGATCGCCCGTTCGAACGAGGTCCGCGCCATCACCGGCCGGCCCGACTCGAGCAGCGAGACGCCCAGGCCGAAATGTGAATCAGCCTCCTCGGGGGATACCAGGAGATGGGCCTCGAAGGCGTCGGCCGCGTCTTCGGGGCGCCCGAGATAGAAGAGGCACCAGCCCCGGAAGTGTCCCGCATGAGGCCGTTCCGGAAACGAGATCGAGGATGCGCACGCTTCGTCGATCGCGGCCAGTCCCGCGGCGTACCGCTTCTGCTTCTGACGGGCCACGCCCAGGAGGAACCGGGTCCGGGCATCGTCGGGATCCACTTCGAGACGCGTCGTGGCCGCGGCCTCCGCCGCCTCGAACGCGCCCGCCTGGAGCAGTCCGAGCACCCGACCCGCCGCGACTTCGTCGATCGCGGTCGAAGACAGGATGTCTCCGGCGGATCCCCCGTCCGGGACCGCCGGCGTCGCACCGGTCGGGCGAAGGGATGCCCCGGGGCGATCCTCGCAGCCGGCCATGAGGACCGATAACGATGCAAGCACCCCCCCGGTGACGACCAGGATGGGGTTCAATCCCCTCGAACGCGACCTGTCGACCTTGAAACGCGACATGCGGTGATTCCGATGGCGGGTCCCGGCGTCTCCGGCCCACCCGGAGACGATACGGGGCAGGAGCTCAATTTGACCAGATTCCGGACCCAAACCGGCTTTCATGGCTCCAAACGTTGGACCGCGGCCCGCTCGTGCGGAACAATACCCAGTCGGGCTCCGGTCGCGTCGGTTCCGGTTCGATCGTCGGCGGCGTGACGGAGACGGTGGTGGCATCGGGGTGAAGCCAGGCCAACGGGCCGCACGGCATGAAACCCGAAGTGGTGCGCAGATCCGTTCGCAGGCAGGAAGTCCGGTCACGCGTCTCACCTTTGGAAAGAAGACCGCGTCGGTGAAAATCAAGATCAGAAACCTCTTGATGACCTTCTCCATCGGCGCCTTCGCCGTGTCGACGGTCGCTTCCGTCGGCCAGGCCGAGGAGGAGTTTCTTCCCCAGCCGGTCGTCGGCGACCCGATCGGCGGACTCACCGAAACGGAGCTGCTCCGCTTCGACACCGGCCGCGCGCTCTACGGGACGCCGCTCTTCATCGAGGACGGACTCGGCCCGGTGCTCAACAAGTCGAACTGTCGCTCCTGCCACTCGAATCCGGACGGCGGCCCCGGCAACATCGAGGTGACGCATTTCGGAATCGTCGACAAGGGCGAGTTCACGCCGCTGCCCGGTGGAACCCTGCTCCAGCTCGTCGCCATCGGCGCGGGGTGCGAGGAGACGCTCCCGCCCCAGGCGAACTTCACCACGAATCGGATCACGCCCGGGATGCTCGGCTACGGGCTCGTCGAGGCGATTCCCGCCGCCGACATCCTCGCGAACGAGGATCCGAACGACGCGGATGGGGATGGAATCAGCGGCCGCGCGAATCTCGTGCCGACCTTCAACCCCAACGCTCCGGGCGAGGTCGAACCCGGGCGCTTCGGGTGGAAGTCGATCATCGCGAACGTGATCACGTTCTCCGGCGACGCCGCCCTGAACGAGATGGGCCTGACCAACCAGATCTTCGGCGACGAGACGGCTCCCAACGGCGATGAGACCCGGCTCGCGCTGTGCGACGACATCGACGACCCCGAGGATCATCCCGATCGCGACGGATTCACGTTCGTCGACCGCGTGACGCACTTCCAGCGATATCTCGCACCGCCGCCCCAGGCGCCGCGGAGCGGGATGCGGGGCGAGACGGTCTTCAACGACCTCGGCTGCAACTCGTGCCACGTCGCGTCCTTCACGACCGGAAGCGTGACCTTCGACGACCAACCGATCGAGACCGCGCTCGAGGGCCGGATCGTCCGACCGTACTCCGACTTCCTGCTCCACGACATGGGCACGCTCGGCGACGGCCTTCCCCAGGGCGACGCGACGGGCAACGAGTTCCGCACCACGCCGCTCATGGGCGTGGCGCGGCGGCTCGCGATGATCCACGACGGACGGGTGAACAGCGGCTCGATCGAGGACCGTCTCCACCAGGCGATCATGCTTCACGGTCCCTTCGGCGAGGGCGCCGATGCCGCGGCCGCGTACGCGAACGCCGACAAGGACGCCCAGTACGATCTCTTCCGTTTCCTGAAGTCGCTCGGCCGGACCGACTTCGACCAGGATGACGACGATCAGATCACGATGTTCGACTTCGACGATTTCGTGGCGTGCGCGAGCCTCGACCTCGTCGTCACACCCGACGATCCCTGCGGCGTCCACGACATCGACCAGAACGGGATGCTCGACGAAGTCGATCTCCAGTCCTTCCTCCTCGCCTTCGAAGGCGAGAACGGCGACTGTGACGGCGACGGGACGAGCGATCTCGAAGCCATCTTCTTCGGCGCCCCGGACGAGGACGGGGACGGCGTTCCCGACGACTGCGTGGCCTGTCCCGGGGATTTCGACGGAAACGGCATGGTCGACGGCGGCGATCTGGGGCTCATGCTGGTCGGCTGGGGCCGCTGTCCCGGCTGTTCCCAGGACCTCAACGGCGACGGCACGGTCGACGGTGCCGATCTCGGACTCATGCTCGTCTACTGGGGCGTCTGCCCCTGACGGCGAGCGATTAACATGCACCGGTCGCGGCGGTCAGCCTCGATCGGAACCGGACCGCGAGTTGGGGTGGATCCAACTCAAAGCCACCGGATGGTGGCAGGAATCAGGAGACTCAGAACGATGCATCCCGCCAGCAGAATCTCGATCGGAATCGCCGCCTCGCTCGTCGCGACGACGGGCACCGCCGCGATCGCGCAGTCCTCGTGGGTCGAGTTCATCGAAGCGACCGACGACCGACTCGTGCTCGACGAACTCTATCGGGTGAACGACAACCTCGAGAAGGACTTCGCGTGGGCCGACTTCGACCAGAACGGCTACACCGACCTGGTCGTGATGCGGAAGTTCCCGGGTTCGGTCGAGGGCGGCGCCAAGAACCTCCTGCTGATGAACGAGGGCGGCGTCCTCGTCGACCGCACCGACAACTTCGCGATCAACACGGATCATCCGAGCGACCTCGGCTTCATGACGCCGACCAACGACCGGGACGTCAAGGTCCTCGACATCGACCTGGACGGCTGGATGGACCTCGTCACCGCGACCACGATGAGCGACAACCTCAACGCCCGGGAGGGACAGCCCCGGATCTACCGGAACCAGGGGCTCGACCAGAACGGCAACTGGCTCGGATTCCGCTTCGAGGACGATCGGATTCCCGAACTCTTCGCGAAGAACGGTTCGACCGCCAACCCGCGGGCCTGCGGCATCGCGGTCGGCGACGTGACCAACGACGGCTATCCCGACATCTTCTTCGTCGACTACGACACGCCCGAGACCAGCGGCATGGTCTGCATCGACCTGAACATGGACGGTGACACCAACGACGTGGTCGACGGCGTCGCCGAGTGCAACCCGAGCCCCGGCGAGACCCCTTCGATGGACTACGACGGGAAGCTCCTGGTCAACCTGGGCGCCGCGAATCCCGGTTTCTTCGAGGACTCGACGACGACCCGCATGACCGCGAACCAGCTCTCCATGGCCTTCGGCAACGAGTGCGTGATCCGGGACGTGAACAACGACGGCCTCAACGACGTCATCCGCGTGAACACCCTGACCAGCGGCCAGGACATCGCGGTCCTCTACCAGACCACCGGCACCAACTGGGTCGGACCGCAGACCATCACGGGTGGCGCCCCCTACGGCATGAACGCGGGCGATCTCAACAACGACGGTCGCGTCGACGTCATCTCGGCCGACGACGGCCAGGATGCCTACATGATCAACAACGGGAACAACGGCGCGGGATACGCGACCTGGACCCGGTACACCATCACCGACAGCCTCGGTGAGTTCGGCAACTCCATCCAGATCGCCGACCTCGACGACGACGGCTGGAACGACGTGCTGATCGCGGACGTCGACTCCGACCTCCCGCCGTTCTGCCCGAGCTCCAACCGGCGGATGCACATCTACCGGAACACCGGCGTCACGTCCTCGCTGCTCGACGAGGACGGCACCGTCCTTCCCCTCTGGGCGCTCGATTCGACCTACGACTCCGCCCCGATCGACATCGACAACGACGGCGCGCTCGACCTCGTGATCGGCGCCTGCTACGGATTCAGCGTCTGGATGAACCAGCCCGCGGTCCGCATCGAATTCGAATACCCGACGGGCATTCCCACGACCGTGCTTCCGAACTCCGAGACCCTGATGGCCGTGACGCTCGACGCGATCGGCTCCCCCTACGCCTCCGGGTCCGCCCGGCTGTGGTCCTCGATCGATGGAGCGACGTTCGCACCCAGCCCGCTGCAGGGCGCAGGCGAACTGCTCGACGCGATGCTGCCGGCGATCGACTGCGGCCAGGAACTCCGCTTCTACGTCACCGCCGACAACGTCGCGGGCGCCAGCTTCCGCAGCCCGAACTCGGGCTGGCACCAGGTGACCGCCCAGACCGGACTCGACGTCGTCCTCGGCGACGACATGGAGTCCGGCGACGGTGGCTGGACCACGGACGCCGATCCCACCACCACCGCGGGCTTCTGGGAGCGGGCGGTCCCCGTCGGGACCGTCAACGGCGGCATCGAGTTCGCCCCCAGCGAGGACGCCACCGTCAAGGGGACCCAGTGCTGGGTGACCCAGAACGGACAGCCCGGAGGATCGGCCGGAGCCGCGGACGTCGACAACGGCGCCGTCCGGCTCACCTCGCCCCCCTTCGATCTCTCCGACGGCGATGCCGTGATCGAGTTCAAGTGGTGGGTCGTCAACGACGACTTCGGCACCGCCACCGAGGACGTCATGGCGGTGGAGATCTCCAACGGCGGCGACTGGACGACGGTCATGGCCATCTCGAGCGGAACGCCGGGCTGGAACGACGCCGCCTTCAACGTGGGCGACTACGTCGAACCGTCTTCGACCGTGCGGGTTCGATTCACCGCGTCGGACAATCCGAACAACTCCCTCATGGAGTGTGCCGTCGACGACCTGCTGGTCAGTCGGGTCGAGTGCGTCTCGGCTCCCGGCTGTCCGGAGGATCTCAATGGCGATGGCGGCGTGACCGGCGCCGACCTCGGCCTGCTCCTTGCCGCATGGGGCACCCCGGCGGGGGATCTCAACGGCGACGGAGACACCAACGGAGCCGACATCGGGCTGCTGCTGGCCGCCTTCGGCACCGATTGCTGAACACGACGTCGAACCGGAAGACTCGACCCCCCGCCCACCGGGCGGGGGGTTTTTTCTTCCCTTCGCCGGATGGAGGACGGGTCAACGGCCGAATCGATGGCGACCGGCCTCGATCGGCCCCTCGATCGTGCGGGTCTCGCCATCCGGCCAGCGGATCTCGAGCCGGTCCACCGCCGATGCCTCGCCAAGCCCGAAGACCGCGACCGGTTCCACCTGGGAGAGGTAGCTCCGCGTCGGCATGATGCTTCGGACCAGGACGCGATCCCCGATCGTCGCCTTCAGGACGGCACCGATCGCGTCGCGATTCCCCGTCGGACCGTCGAGCCGCACCTGGACCGAATCACCCGTCGACGCGTCGTTCCGGAGGACGAGTGGCGGGCCCGCGACCTGCGCCAGGACGAGATCGAGATCGCCATCGAGGTCGAGGTCACCGCTCGCGAGTCCGCGCCCGATCATCGGATTGCCGAGATCGCCGATGGCGTTCTGCGGCACCTCCCGGAAGCCGCCCCCGGGAAGGCCGCGGAAGACCTGTGCGGGCTGGCGATAGGACTGACTGGACTGGATCACCGTGATCTCTGACTCGAGGTGACCGTTCGCCTGAACGAGGTCCTCCACGCCGTCGAGATCGAGATCGGTGAAGAGCAGCCCGAAGGTCAGGGCCCGACGAGTCGCACCGGACACGCCTTCGGCCGCCGCGTCGTCGAAGAAGGCCGCCTCCCCCGCACGTCGGATGAAGAGCGAACTCGGCTCGTTCGCGAAGTTGCCGATCGCCACCAGCGTGTCGACGCCGCCGCGAGCCGGCCGGGTCGCGACGTCGATGCCCATCGCGCCGGTCGCCGCACCGGAGCGGTCGAAGGCCACGCCGAGCCGCCTGCCCCGTTCCTCGAAGAATCCGGCGCCGTCGTTGATCCATGCCGCGTTCGCGGTGGTGTCGTTCGCCCCGATCAGATCGAGATCCCCGTCCTCGTCCAGATCGACGATCGCGAGTGCGAGTCCCTTCCCCTCCGGCAGTCCGGTGTCCGGGTTCGACTGCCGGAGTCCGCGGGCCTCGCCGTCCTCGGTGAACCGGACCGCCCCGGACGGGTCACGCTGGTTGAGGAGAAGGAACGGCGCCGTTCCGGCGAATCCGGTGGGCGGACCGTACGCCCGACCGATCCCGTCCAATCGAAAGTCCACCGCGGCGTCGATCCCGGGCGACCACTCGACGTAGCGGAGTCCCACGATGTCGAGGTCGCCGTCGAGATCGAGATCCGCGAATCCCGCGGCCGTGCTCCAGTCCTCGTCCGAGGGAAGCCCCGCGGCGTCGGTGACGTCGCGAAACCGGATGCGGCCGGCGGAGGATTCGTTCAGGAACAGGCGATCCCGGCCGACCATGGAGACGAAGAGGTCCCGATCCCCGTCGCCGTCGACGTCACCCGCGGCGACGCCCATCGCATGCCCGCGGACCACGGGCGCGTCGTCGATTCGTTCGAAGCGAGGTTCCCCGTCGTCTCCCGCGACGTTTCGATAGACGGCCAGGCGTCCGAGGGCCTCGGGATCGAGCAGATCCCCTCCATCGGGGAAGATCAGGTCGGGTCGCTCGTCCCCGTCCAGGTCGGCGATCGTCACCCCGCCGCCGATCGATTCCGGGAGCAGCTTCCCTCCCCGCGCCCCGTCGTCACGCACGAAGTCGACGCCCCACGCGGCGGTCCGATCCGTGAAGGGCATCATCAGGTCGACCACCTCGAGGGCGGGTCCGGTCCTGATCTCCGGCGCCTCCACGATCTCCTTGCTCGCCACCCGCGCAGCGTCGGTCCGGAAAAGCGTCCGTGCGAGGAGCACCCCCCCGGTCAGGACCCCGATGCCGGCGAAGCCCGCGAGGCTCCGCCGGAACGCGACACCGATGATCGCATCTCGATCCTGGTCGATGGGATCGCTCATCGCGTCCCTCCCCGGGCGGTCAACGGCCGGCGATCCACGTCCCGAAGTTCGTAGATCGCGATCGGCTCCGCAGCGTGGTCCGCGATCGGACTGCGACTGCGGGCGAGTCGGATCGCCCGGTCCCGGGCGTTGTCGTCGGGACGGAGCAGCTCGAATTCGGCCATCGCGGCCGCCGCGCCGGCGTCGTCGCCGCCCGCGGCCCGGATCGTCGATGCGAGGAACCACGTGCGAGCCCGCTGCGGATCGAGCGACAGGCTGCGGTCCACCGCCTGCCTCGCGGATTCGATCCTCGCCGCGGCCTCCGCGTCGTCCATCGCACGTCTGGAGAGCTGGAATCGAACCGTTGCGATCTCGTTCCACACCCGCTCGTCGCGACCGAAGTCGTACCCGCGTTCGACCGCGAGCGGATACCGCGCCTCGATGATTCGTTCGAGTCTTCGAGCCGCCTCCTCGAGGTCGCCGTTCTCCCTCGCCACGGCCGAGGCGTACCAGTCGACGGCCCACGGCCAGCGAAGTCCGGGATCGTTTGCCGCCCGGCCGAGGGCAGCGGCCGCGTCGTCGATCCTTCCCTCGACCAGCAACGCCCGTCCCTGGTTGATCGCGCCGTCGGAGATCCCCATTCGCTCCACCACCTCGAAGGCCTCGATCGCCTGGGCGAGCTGCCCCTTCGCGACACCGGCCCCCGAGCCGGCGCGGACCAGCCCGATCCCGTAGTCGTTCCACCGTTCCCAGGTCGCCGCCTCCACGGTCGTCGTGCCGTTGCGGTCCGACTCGGGCCCGCCGACCGGTACCGTCACGGTGGTCGTCGCGAGATCGAGGATCGGGAGCTCCTCGGCGAGCCGAGCCCCCTCCTCGGGACCGAAGGCGTGTCGCATGAGCTGCGAATCGAACTTTCGGTAGCGAACGCGACCGCGGATCTCGAGCGTGCCGGAGGCGTCCGGCGGAATTCCGATCCGGTAGTGGGTGAGATCCGCCGCACCGGGGGGAATCTGGTGGTTGTAGAGCGGGACGAAGATGTCCTCCGGATTCCGCTGTTCGATCCGCCGGCCCTCCCGATCGAGCAGCCAGACGTCGAGGAACTTCGCGTGCGGGTCCACCACGCCGTCCTCGAGGATCCGACCGCTCGAGCCGATCGACGTCGAAGTCCCACCATCATCGGCGAGCAGACGGGCTTCGAGTTCGATCCAGATCTCGTTCGAATCGGCGGTGCCCTGGGTCAGCGGATGACCGAGTCGCAGCGTCCGCGTCACCGCCTCGATCAGGACCGTCTCCCCGGGCGCGACCCAGGTCGGCGATTCGCCGATCGGACCGCGGAACGCACCATCGACCCGCCCGCCGGACCTCAGCCCGACGAGATCGAGTCGGATCGCCTCCTCGTTCATCCGCGTGCATGCATCGACCACGCGATCCAGTCGCGCGGCGGCCTCGGGACCGGGATCCATCGCGTTCGCGATCGCGGCCAGCCCGGTGTTCGCGGCGTGGAAGCCGTGATGATGCACGGTGGCCTCGCCCGAGCCGTCCCGGACCCGCGCCGCGACCGTGCTGCTGGGGACGAGCGGCATGTGACAGCCGTTGCAGTCGTCCTGGATCGTCGCGGGCCAGTACCACGAGCCGATCCCGCGGCCCGAGACGCCGGAGAGCCGCCAGGTGTCGTAGTGATTCTGCCCGGGAAGCCACTTGTATCCGTTCAACACCTCCGGCAGGAACACCTTGTGGCACGCGCCGCAGAACTCGGCGGATTCGTGGACGGGCTTGAGGAAGGTTCGCTTGTGGAAATCGGGCTTCGCGAGGATCAGCTGGCGATTGACCCACTGGAGGAACGGGGAGCCGCTGAAGGCGAACGGGTAGCGAGGCGGATCCTTGAAGGTGTAGGAGGCGTTGCCGAGGGTCGACACGTCCTCGATTCCGTGACAGACGATGCACCCGATGCTCGCACTCCCGAGGGGGTCGACCGCGACCTCCTCCGCCATGCCCGGATCCGTCCACCGATCCTGCTCCCAGGATCCCGACATCAGGATGGCGGGGTCGTGGCAACCCGCGCAGAAACGGCTCGGCCCCAGGTCGTCGTGGCGGTCGAGCATCGCCTGCCGGGTGTTCCGGACGCTGAAGGCATAGAGCGGGTTGTTGAAGGAACTCGCGGCGTGGACCGAGTCGGACCACTGCGCGTGCGCGTCGGCGTGACACTGGATGCAGTGCTCGTTGCCAAGCAGGTGCTCGGTGGGCACCGTTCCGCCGTGCGCGGTCTCCAGGAGCGATGGCGCGAATCGTTCGATGGTCGAGGTGGCGAGGGCGACCGGGACGTCGACCACTCCGCGGGCGACCGGCGTTCCGGTGGAGGCCGCGAACGCGAGCATCGCGGTGGCGAGGCTTCCGATCCCCCAGGACAGTCCGGCGTTCCATCGCAGCTTCCGACCGACCAGGCGATGAAGGACGAAGAGCCAGACGGCGAGGAGCGGACTGGTCGCGTGGACCCAGAACAGGACCGTTCGAACCGCCGGCGCGTCGATGCCGAAGCGTATCCCCGCGATCTCGACCCGGACCAGCGCCACGCCCGTCACCAGCATGGCCACGCCGATCCAGAGGAGCCCCCAGCCGACCGTGGCTGCGCGTCGATTGGCATGGAACCGGCCACGTCGGGCGTGCGCGATCCCGTAGATCACGAACGGCAGCAGGAGAAGCGAACCCAGCACGAGGTGGAGTAGGAAGGCCCAGAGATAGACGCCGTCCTCACGCGGGTTCCCGGAGATCCAGGCGGCGATGTCCGTCGCGACGAGATACGCGCTGTCGACGCAGAGAACGCCGAAGAGGACGAGCACCACGCGAAGCCACCAGCGGAGTCCGCTGGTGACGACGGGCCCGCGGGGCCCGCTCTTCGCCAATGTGCCGTTCTGGAGATTCATGGAAGTCGTCGCTAACTACTCTAGCAATCGGACCTTCGGAATCTCCTCTTCGATGATTCAACCCGACGAATGGGCAAGCGATCGCTCCGGTCCCTCAGTGGGGGACCTCCTTGACCGCGTTCCGGTTCCAGGCCGGGACCCTGACCTGGATCGGCCCCTTGCCCTGGATCTTGCACTGGCAGGCGAGGCGGCTGTCGATCTGGAGCCCCGGTGCCTCCTCGACCCGGTCCTCCTCGTCCTCCTCGCTCTCGCTCACCTCCCCCATGCCCTCCTCCACGTAGACATGGCAGGTCGAGCAGGCGCAGACGCCGCCGCAGGCGTGCTCGATGTTGATTCCGTGCTCGACCGCGAGCTCGAGGAGATTCTCGCCCTCCCCGCCCATGAGGTTCCATTCCGTCTGCTCGGTGCTCGTCAACCCCTCCGGATCCTCGAGGACGAACTTCACGGGTACGACCGGGGGCCCGTGTTCCACCCCACTGTGTTTCATGTGCATGGGTCATGATCCTCTGGTCGATTCGGAATCGCCGCGGGCCGGTATGAACCGAATTACCGGCCGGTGTGGGATGATAGTCCTTTCGAGGCGGTCGTTCCCGGGAATACGGCCCCGCGGCCTGCTACGCTGGACGATCCGAGGATCAGGATCGCCACGATGCAGGCAACGAACGATCAACATCCAGATCCGCTCAGTTGCACTGCCGACGCCTACGTCCGGGCGGTCGCCGACTCCGGATCGATCGGCCGTGGCGCAGCGCTGGCCGGTTATCGACGCTTCCATCGCGAAGGCGTCGCCCCGGACGGGCCCCCACCGGCGACCCATCCCATCGGCCGACGCGAGATCGAGGGGGAGACCATCAAGTTCACGCTCACCCTCCCCGGGGACCTCGAGACCGAATCGGTCCTGATCCCCATGCGGCGTCGTGACGGCAGCGTCACCCGCACCCTCTGCGTCTCGAGCCAGGTCGGCTGTGCCATGGGATGCCGATTCTGCGAGACCGCCCGGATGGGCCTGCTCCGGAACCTCTCGATCGCCGACATCGTGGCCCAGTGGCACGCGGCGACGCACCAGGCCGGGCATCGACCGAAGAACATCGTCTTCATGGGCATGGGCGAACCCACCGACAACCTCGACTCGGTGATCCCCGCGATCCGCATCCTCGCGGATCACGACGGCCCCGCGGTGCCCGCATCGAACATCTCGGTCTCGACCGTCGGCAATCCGGACGGCATCCGTCGTCTCGGCGACCTCGCCTCGGAGCCGGGCTTCCACCGGATCAACCTCGCGGTGAGCCTCAACGCTCCCAACGACGCGATCCGCGCCAGGATCATGCCGGTCGATCGAGCCTGGCCCATGGACGATCTGATGAACGCGATGGTCGGCTGGCCCGGAAGACCGAAGTCCGCCATCTGCGTCGAATACGTGCTGATTCCGGGCGTCAACGACGGGCCCGAGCACTGCGACGAGGTCTGCGAGTACCTCCGACCCCTCCGCTGCTCGCTGAACGTGATCCCGTACAACCCGCGTCGCAATTCACCGTGGCCGGCCCCGACGGAGAGTTCGGTCGAGGCCTTCATCAGCCGGGCCATCGGACACGGGCAGTTCACGAAGCGACGGGGGACGAAGGGCCGTGACGTCATGGCGGCCTGCGGCCAGCTCGGCAATCCCGAGATTCGGAACCGGCTTCGAACCCGGAACGGCGAACGGATCCCGGTGACGGTCCGAGGCGATCGAGAAGCCGGCGAGCGGATCCGGGTGGCGTCGTCCGCATGAGCAAGTACGGGCAAGATCCGCTGGATCCGGACTTCGCGGAGGATCCCGCGCTCCGCCGGGGGTCCAGCAGTCTTCGATATCGCGCCTACCTGGACCTGCTCGCGCGGCGGCGGAAGCGACCGAAATCCGAACGCCTGGTGGTGACCCGGCAGGGAAATGCACAGTCCCTCGCGCGATCCCGGAGCGCGACGGGTCTGCTGCGGACGTTCTTCGGCATGCTCGGCCGCCATCGGGGGCCGATCCTCCTCTCCCTCTGCACCCTGACGATCGCGACCGGTCTCAAGCTCACCATGCCCGTGGCGACCAAGGTCGTGATCGACTACGCGTTCACCGGCGCGGGGCTGCCGCCGTCCGTCTCGGACTGGCTGCCGACCTCCTGGCGCCTCGAGGAACCCCGTCGCCTGCTCATCGCGATCGCGATCGCGATGGTCGTGGTCTCCTTCACCGCCGTCGTGATCGGTTTGAGCGGACGCTGGCTCGCGACCAAGGCGACGCAGCTCCTCGCCGTGGAGGTCCGGCGAAAGATCCTCGACCACATCGTCCGGTTCCCGCTCCAGCGGATCCAAGACCTGCGCTCCGGCGGCGTGGCGAGCATGCTCCGAGACGACGCCGGGGGGATCTCGGAACTGATCTTCGGACTGGTCTACAACCCTTCCCGGGCCGTCGTCCAGTTGCTCGGAAGCCTCGTGATCCTCGCCTTCACCGACTGGCGGCTCCTGCTCGGAGCGATCGGCCTGCTGCCGCTGGTCTGGCTCACCCACCGGAACTGGATCGCGAGGGTCCGCCCGCTCCATCGGGACCTCCGACTGCTTCGGTCCTCGGTCGACGCGCACGCGACGGAGGTCTTCGGCGGCATTCGGGTGGTCCGGGCGTTCGGGCGGAGCCGCGGCGAGTCCGGGCGTTTCGTCCGTGGCAACAACCTGATGGCACGTCAGTCCGTGAACATCTGGTGGTGGTCGCGGATCACCGAGGTGGTGTGGTCCACCGCGATCCCCGTGGCGACCACCGGCCTCCTGCTCTACGGGGGCATCCAGGTGATCGACGGCACGATCACCACGGGCGACCTGGTGATGTTCCTGACCTACCTCGCCATGCTCCTCGGACCGCTGGAGACGCTGGCCGCGACCGCGACCAGCCTGCAGACCAATCTCGCCGGGCTCGATCGCGTCCTCGACCTCCTCGCGGAACCGGTCGAGATGCCGGATTCCGAATCGGCCCGCAAGGTGGTCCCGGAGGAGGTCGCCGGACGGATCGAGGTCCGGGACCTCGGCTTCTCGTACCCCAACACCGACCATCCCGTGCTCCACGGCATCGATCTGGTCGCCGAACCGGGCCAGCTGGTCGCCTTCGTGGGCGCCTCCGGCGCCGGGAAGACGACCCTCTGCAACCTGATCGCTCGCTTCGAGGATCCGGACGAGGGTTCGATCTCGCTCGACGGCGTCGATCTGCGGGAACTCGAACTCGACGGCTACCGCACCCTGCTCGGCATCGTCGAGCAGGACGTGTTCCTCTTCGACGGGACCATCGGCGAGAACATCGCGTTCGGGAGACGGAACGCGAACGCCGAGGAGATCCGCGATGCCGCCATCGCCGCGAATGCGCTCGAATTCATCGAAGCCACGCCGTCCGGTTTCGACTCCCTCATCGGCGAGCGTGGCGTCCGGCTCTCCGGGGGACAGCGACAGCGACTCGCGATCGCGCGGGCCATCCTCGCCGACCCGAGAATCCTGATCCTCGACGAGGCGACGAGCAATCTCGACTCGGCGAGCGAACTGCTCATCCAGCAGTCGATCGATCGGCTGCTGGCCGGCCGGACGACGTTCGCCATCGCCCATCGGTTGAGCACGATCCAGCACGCCGACCTCATCGTGATCCTCGAAGGCGGAACCATCGTCGCCAGCGGCTCCCACGACGAACTCCTCGAGCGGAGCGATCACTACCGCGACATGGTCGCGGTCCAGACCGCGCGATCCGAAGCGATCTCGACCGGCGACTGACCGCCCGCTCGGATTCGTCCTGCTAGGCTTCGCGACCGATGCCAGATGAAGCCACGATCGAAGTCGCCGGCGAGACCGTCGCGTTGCTGCCGGAACGGGCGCTGTTCCTGCCGGGACGCGGGACGCTGCTGGTCGCCGATCTCCACCTCGGGAAGGCGGAGACCTACCGGTCGCTCGGTGTCCCGATGCCCGAGGGCATCGCCGAGGAATCGCTGGAACGCCTCGAACGCGTCATCGACAGAAGCGAGGCGAAGCGGGTCATCGTGCTCGGCGATCTGGTCCACTGCGAGGAAGGGATGGAGGATCCGGTCATCGAACTCATGGCGCGGTGGCGTCGCCGGGTCTCGCTGCCAATCTCGCTGATCGGAGGCAACCACGACGCCGCGGTCTCGATCCCGCGTTCCTGGCGGATCGAAGACGACGGCGAAGGGCGTGGCCTCGGCCCCTTCCAGCTGCAGCATCATCCACGACCCGTCGATGCGGACTTCGACGCGGGCGATCCCGTGGTCCTCGCCGGTCATCTCCATCCGGTGCTCTCGCTCGGCGAAGGCGCCCGCCGGGTCCTCGCCCATGCGTTCGTCGTCGATCCCACCCAGGTGGTCCTGCCGGCATTCACGCCGTTCGCCCGCGGAGCGCGGGTTCGTCCCGATGCCGATCGGGGCCGGAGAATCTTCGCCATCGCGGAAGGCCAGGTCGTGGAGGCCTGAGAAGGGCCGTTCGAAATTCCGTTTCCCCATGCGGGAAACGGCGGCGGTCGCACCGACGTCATGCCGCCGGTCGCCTCGTCCCGGCGAAAAGGAAAAATGGTTTTGGGGTGGTAATCGTGGACTCCCGCATCTAGATTACCGACGCCCGGACGGGGAACCGGACGGCGCTGGCGGGTCGCGGCGTGTCACCGCGAATCGACTCGCCCACCGAAACCTGCACATCCTGATCCAGGAGAGGAAGATTGCGATGACCCACGGAAAAAGAGCTGCAAGTCACCTGGAGCGGTACGCAACCCTCGCCGCGGTGGTGGGCACGGGCCTCACCAGCGCCGCGATCGCGAACGAGATCACCGTCAGTGGCGCGACCACCGGAAACGGCACGTTCAGCGGAAGGCAGGACTGGTCCCTGCTGGTCACCGGCAACGGCGGCAGCGTCACGTTGCGCGGCAACGCCTACGCGGATGCGTTTTCGACCGCGCCGTTCGACCGCGACATGGCCGGCGGGTATCTGAACTCCGGATCCGATCACCGCTTCCTGGGGAAGGCCGACCAGTACTCCCGGGCCATCGCCTACGGCTTCGTCTCGAGCACCCTCGCCAACTTCGGAACGCTGTCCAACCTCGGTTCAGCGGTCGGAATTCTGGGATTCAAGATGCGCGGGGAGATCACGCAGTCCGCCGGTGAGTGGGTGGGCACCGGGGGCCAGGCGGTCACGAGGTTCCTCGGGTTCAAGGTGGGCGACGGGAGCGACGTGCGGTACGGATGGGCGGAGATCCTCCTCGACCTCGATCTCGACGGCACGAGCCGGCTGACCTTCATCGATTCCTATCTCGGCGCCGCCGGTGACACGACGATCGTCGCCGGCCAGACCGCGCCGAGCAATGCGGTCCCCGGCCTCGGCGGACTCGCGGCCCTTGCCTGCGGCGCCGCCGGCCTGCGAAACGGACGTCGTCGGTCGGCATAGACCCGCGCCCGCGCGATCGCCGAATCGAATCCGAGACCGGCGGGCGTCCTCCCTCGGAGGCCGGGTCGTCGAAGAAGGGTCAGGGTCCTCGACGGGCACTCCGAACCGCGCGCCCGCCACGACGCCCTCCCCCGCGTCGTCCGCGCCGGTACGCCGTCTTCGGAGCGGCCTGTTCATCGATCGATTCGACCGCGACGCGTCCCTCGGGTCGGTCGACGCCCATCTTCCGAAGCCGCTCCAGCACGCTTTCGGTCGAAAGGGTGGTGCCGAGTCGATCCGCGAGAAGCGGGAGCGCCAGCGGACCGGGTCGGTCGATCTCCACGATCTCGATCGGTTCGCGACGAAGTCGCTCCAGCGTCCGTGCGAGCCTTCGCTCCTCGAACTGCCGTTCCATGACCTCCCGCTCCGCCTGCTTCAGCAGGAGGTTCCCGGGATCGAATTCGCGATAGACGTCGTGGATCAGCGACGCGCCCGCCTGGAGCTGCCGGGCGGAGGTCTCGTTGCCGGGATATCGCTGGACGACCAGGCCCGCCACCCGGGCCACCTCGCGGAACTGTCGCTTCCCGAGCTCACCGAGATTCACGCTCTCGAAGAGGTCGTCCACGAGTCCCTCCTCGCGGAAGAGCATGGTTGCCTCGGTCCGCAGCATCGCCGCGAAGTCGAAGGGGACGTCGCCGCCGGTCTCCGCGAAGAACTCGATCCCGTGATCGTTGAAACTCAATCCGAAGCTGGTCCGGTGGATCCGACCGAATCGCAGGGCCAGGAGCACCGCGAGCCCTTCGTGGACGAGTCGGCCTTCGAACGGATGAAGGAAGAGGTGATCGCCATCCTCGCTCCGCATCACCTCGGCGAGGATCGTGCCCTCGCGCGGGATCCGCGAGATCCGGGCCTGCGCATCGAGGATGGGCGCGGCGAACTCGGTCTCCGGCTCGTCGAGCACGCCACGCTGCGCGTCGTCGAGGGTGCGGCGGACCGCCGCGGACAGCGAGGTGGAGAGCGGGAAGCGGGTGCCGGCCCAGTGCGGAGTCCTCGTCGCCCGCTTCGGGGCGGGCCGGACGATCGCCTCCATGTCGTGCAGCATCACGAGCTGGAGGAACTTCCCGGCGAAGAGGAAGGATTCGCCCGGTTCGAGTCGCGCCACGAATCGCTCCTCGATCGATCCGATGCGGGCGCCGTTCCGATAGCGGATGGAGATGGTGCCGTCACCCGTGATCGTGCCGATGTTCAGGCGGTGGATCGCCGCGAGCCGCCGTCCGGGCACGGTGTACCGACCGTCGTCGCCCTTGACGATCCGGTGGTACTTCTCGTAACGACGAAGGGTCGAACCGCCGTGTTCGGCGATGCCGACGCACCAGTCGAACGCGTCCCGGTCGAGATCCGCGTAGCTGGCGGTGGTCCGGACCTCCGCGAAGAGTTCGTCCGCCGTGAATCCGCCCCCGAGCCCCACCGTCACCAGGTGCTGGACGAGGCAGTCGAGCGCGCCGTCGGACACCGGCCGGGCCTCGATCTCCCGCCGGGCGACCGCCTGCCGGGCCGCGGCGATCTCGACGAGTTCGAGGGCATGGGTCGGGACGCACACCACCTCGCAGGCCTCGCCGTGCCGATGGCCGCTGCGGCCCGCCCGTTGGATCAACCGGGCGATCCCCTTCGGCGAACCGATCTGGACCACTCGGCGGATCGGCGAGAAGTCCACCCCGAGGTCGAGCGACGACGTGCAGACCGCGAGCGTGATCGTCCCGTCCTTCAGACCCGCCTCGACGCGGGTCCGGACCTCGCGATCGATCGAGCCATGATGCAGGGCGAGTCGCCCGATCCAGTCCGGTCGCGCCTTCACGATCTCCTCGTACCAGCGCTCCGCCTGGGAGCGGGTGTTGGTGAAGACGAGGGTGGGGACGTCCGGATCGAGGAACTCCAGCAGCTTCGAAGCCATGCGCATCCCGAGGTGCCCGGCCCACGGAAGGGCGTCGGCGTCGTCGGGCAGGAGGCTCCGCACCACGACCGGGCGGTCGATCTCGTCGTTGATCACCAGCGGCGGCGGACCGTCGGGGCCCGCCCCGCACAGCCGGCGAGCCGCCGCATCGGGATCACGGAAGGTCGCGGAGAGCCCCCAGGTCCGGAGCCCCGGTGACATTCGACGCAGCCGGGCGAGGGCCAGTTCGACCTGGACGCCGCGCTTGGTCGCCATCATCTCGTGCCACTCGTCGACGATGACGCACCGGAGATCACGAAAGCGCCGCGCGGCATCCTTCTGGGCGAGGAGCAGGCTCAACGATTCGGGGGTCGTGACCAGCGTCGGGGGGAGCCGCTTCCGTTGACGAGCCCGTTCCGCCGGGGTGGTGTCGCCGGTCCGCACCCCCACCACGAGTTCGGCGCCGAGCCCCGCGATCGGTTGTTCGAGCGCCGCACTGATGTCCCGGCCGACCGCTCGGAGTGGTGACACGTGCAGCACGCGAACGGTGTCGAGCGGATCACCCCCCGCCGCGTCGTCGAGCATCTGTGCGAGCGGGCCGAACCAGGCCGCCCACGTCTTGCCGCTTCCGGTCGGGACGTGCACGAGTCCGCTTCTTCCGCCGGCGTAGGCTTCCCAGGTCCGCTCCTGGAACGCCCAGGGCGTCCATCCACGGGCATCGAGCCACCGGCGAAGGCGTGCGATCCCGGGCTCCGCGGCGGTGGTCGGCGTGACGTCCATCCGTCGATCGTAGGAGCGATCGTGGCCCGAGCGATCAGGAATCCTTCGACTGGTCCGGCGGCGGCCTGCGGACGCCGAACCGCACGTAGAGCATGCTGGTCGCCACCATCAGCAGGCCGACGCCCAGGGTCGAGAGCACACGCCAGATCGTCGCCGCCCGACTGAGATCGATCACCAGGAACTTGAGCAGCGTGACCCCGAGCAATCCGAGGCCGATGTGGCGGATCACCGGAACGTCCCTGACGAAGCCCGCGATCACCAGCCCGATGGCGTAGAGCCCCCAGAAGACGCTCAACGCCGCATTCAGGGTGACGTCGTCGGGACCGAAGAAGTCGAGCAGGGCCAGCGACCCGAGCAAGAGGCCCAGGACGATCGCCTCAAGCCCGGCGATCTGGACGAACCAGTCGCGGTATCGCGGCCCGTCCACGTCATGGGCGGCGGCGCGGGGCCACTCCCGGACGATCGCCCCGACGGTGAGGATCGCGATCACGCCGCTCCAGAACCGCAGGTTCGCGGCGAGCGGTGCCGACGTCGAACACGAACTCGTGCCTTCGAACGCGTCGATCAGCGAGACCACGCCCCAGCCCAGGGCCGACATGAGCACCGCCTTCGCCGCGAGTGATCGACCGACTCGAAGCGGTGTCCGACCCGAAGCGAGCACGAGGGCCGTACCCACGACCGAAACGCCGACGGTCGCGGCGAGGAGGTTGCCCACGGCCGGCGACCACGGCGTGGTGGCTGGAACGAACAGCAGCATCGCGGCGAACGCACCCACGAGGAGGAACTGAACGCTGCTCGCCCAACCGACGATCCGGAGACGACCCGGGGAGGGACCGGCCTCGGTCTTCCGAGCCAGGTCGATCATCATCGCCATGAGGACCGCGAAAGGGATCAACGCCCACCCGAACAGCCCGCTCGGCGAAGCGGACTGGTTCAGGCCCAGGCCCGCGTCGAAGCCCTGATGCTCCCCCACGAGACTCAGGAGAAGCGCGGCCGCGATCAACGTCGCCAGCACGTTGAAGCCGTAGGCGGCGGACCATCCCCCGCGGTCCCGTCGAACGCGTTGCACGACGAGGGCGGCGAGCGCCGGAATCCCCGCGACCACGATCAACAGGAGCGATCCGTCGTACGCGAAGTACATCATGGAGGGAACGAAGAGCAGCCCGCCCGGCCAGAGCGCATACGACGGACCGGCCGGGGTGTGATCGCCGGAGGTCGTCGCTCGAATCGGCCAGAGGCGTGCGATGACCGCGATGACCACGAGGGCGAGCAACGCCAGCCACTGCTCGGAGACCGGATTCCACTGCCACCCGCTCCCTGCGAACCATGGATCGACGTTGCGATTCCCCGCGTTCATGAAGACCACGATCGTCGCGGCGAACTGGCCGAGCAGCGCGATGAGCAGCGCGCAGACCGCCACGCCCCGGCTCCGGATTCGATGCGCGAGATACGCCGCGGCGAGACCGAGTCCGCACCACGCGACCGGGATCGCCGGCCCTTCCAGCAGCAGCCCGGCGGCGGCGAAGAGCAGCACCGCCGTCTCGATCCAGAGCACCAGCGACATGAGGTCGACCGCCCGCTCGCGTCGCCTCGACGGCGATCGATCCCCGGCGGGACGGATGGCATCGAGGCCCGTTCCCGCCTGGAAGACCGTGACCATCGACAGGGCCGCCAGCCCCAGCGGAATCCAGCCCTCCAGCGTGTTCCAGGCGACCCCGCCGCCGCCGGCCGCTCGAACCGCGAGCGGCATCGCGATCGCGAACACCGCGGTCGACGCGAACCCGAGGCCCGCATTCCACGTCGATGCGAACCCGCGCATCGATGTGTGCAACGCCTGGGCGTGGACCAGCAGCCACCACCCGGATCCGATGATCAGGAGCACCGTGACCTCCCCCTTGTCGACCGAGAGGAACATCCAGGGGATCGCGGTGCAGAGCAGGATCACGAAGGCGGGGACGCGGATGCGGAGGAACGGACGCGGCCGTACCGACGCGGCGACGAATGCGATGATGAGGAGGGCGGTGAGATAGAGACCCAGACCGGTCGGACCACCGTCCCCACCGGCGATGTAGGGCGCGAACGCGCCGGCGGCGATGCTGGTGATGCCGATCGCGACCGAGCCCGATCGAGCCGTGACGATTATCCCAACGACCGTGACCAGCCCCATCGCGACGAGCGCACCGAGTGGATCGAGCAGTCCGAGGATGGTGCCCGAGACCCAGGCATCGACGTAGAGGATGCCAAGCCCGGCGAGAAACGGACCGATCGCCGCCGTCTTGCCGAATCGTCGATGCACGAACTCACCCGCCACCAGCAGGCCCGCACCGAAGCCGGCGAGCCCCAGGGCGCGGACGATCGCGGGGATCCCGCCGATCCATCCGTTGTCGTAGGCGAGTTTCGCGAAGAAGAGTGCCGCGAGGATCACGATCACGCCACCCACCACCGCCATGATCCGCCCGCCGATCAACTGCTCCATGTCGATCTTCGAACGGAGTTCGCCACGGGTGGATGGCGGGCCCGACGAGCCGACCGCGGGCACGCCCTCGGCGGGCGAAGCGGCCTGATCCTCGTCGCGCCCGGGGGACCAATCGGCTCCCACGTCGCTGATCACCGCGGCCGACGGGATGTCGAGGTCCGGGGATGGATCGGTCGAGTCGCCGGCCTTCGGCTCCGCGCTCGCCGGAATCGGAGGCGGGGTCGCTCGGGCGGGCCGGAAAGGAGCCGCGGCCGACGGGACGGTCGGAGTCGCCTCGTCGGCCGCGTTGGCTGCAGCCTTCATGGCGGAGTCCGTCGACTCCGCGTTGTCGGACGTTTTCGAATCGAGGGATCCTCGATCCGATCCGTCGTCGCCCGCACCGATCAATTCCTCAAGACGATCCAACCGCCCGATCAGTTCTTGAAGACGTCGTTCGACTCGATTAAGTCGTTCGTCGTTCGGCACGAGTGAACGCTACCCAACCGACCGACGCCGCGTCAAGCCTGCGCGACGCGTCACGCGGTTCGCCCGCGCCACGACCGACGTCCGGTCAGGTGCATCACGAGACTCCACCACTGGATCACGGTGAGCAGCACGAGCGACGGCGCATGCAGCGCGACGATGCGTCGATCCTGCCTGAAGCGACTCGCGAGCATCGAACGCTGGACCAGCTGCAGACCGATCGCGGCGACCGCGAGCCCGGCTGCAGGCTTGGAAACGGGGATTCCGAGGTCGAGCACGAGGCCGATGCCGCCGATCGACGCCACGAACCAGGGCGCGACGTGTCCGCCGAGATGAAGCACGGTGAGCAGCAGCAGCAACAGCACGTTGCCGAGACCCTCGTACGCGTTCTTGACGAATCCCGACCAGGTCTCCCGGAAGCCGCGGTACATCCGGCATTCCACGATGTCGGTGGCATCGAACACGTCGGTGGCGTGACCACCGCGCCGGAACATCCTGGGGAGCAGCACGCCGTCGTGCATCGATTCGCGGATCGATTCGTGACCACCGATCTCGGTCCACGCATCGCGTTCGACGAGCACGTACTGGCCGCAGGCCGCGCTTGCCGCGGGATCCAGCGTGTTGCGCATGCGGCCGAACGGCAGGTACGCCATGAGGATGAAGTGGATCAGGGGTATCACCATCGCCTCGCCGAGTCCTTCCGTCCGCTCCCTCGGGAAGGCGGAGAGCAGCTTCGGTGGCGGATTCGCGCCGGTGCGGCGTCGGGCGGCCGCGCGGGTCCGGACCAGGGCGTCCGGAGACAGCCTGACATCCGCGTCGATGAACAGCATCCAGTCGGACTCCGCCTGCCTTCCCATGCGATCACACGCATGCTGCTTCCCGTTCCATCCCTTCGGCAGCGGCCTCGTCTCCGCGGCGAGGACCCGCCGATCCTCCGCCGCGAGCTCCGCGAGGATCGCGGGCGTGGCGTCCTCGCTCCCGTCGTCGTAGACCATCACGACGGTGTTCGATCCGGCATCGGCGTCGGCGGATCGAAGCACCGCTCGCACGCACGGCTCGAGATTCTCCGCTTCGTCCCGGGCCGGGATGCACACCGTGAGCGACCATCCGGCATCGTCTTCGAGGGGCGCGGGCGCGATCGAGAAGCGTCGGAGGTTGACCACCGACAACAGCAGGGCGAATCCGCAGATCACGACCGAGGCGGACATCCACCACACCAGGACCGCGTCCGTCGGCACCGGCGCCTGGCCGATCCACGTCGTGATCGAAAAGGCCGTCGTCATCCGGAGGCTCCGGTCGGATCGCGGCGGGATGCTCGAATGCCGCCCGATCGTCCACGGAGCCGCAGCCAGGCGTCCATGACCGGATTGATCCTCGCGGCGCCGCCCGCCACGAGTTCGAAGGCGTCGGGGTCCCGCGACATCGCGGCGGATGCGAGTCGTTCGGTGGTGGCGGTGAAGGCCTCGGACATCCGGCGGTGCCAGCCGGCGGTGGTCCCGACCGTGGGCGCCTCGCAGGCCTCCGCGGACACCAGCATCTCGGGACGGGCGTCCTGCCAGAACACGTATTCGATGGCGACCGTCGCCACCGTCGGCGGCTCGGGAAGCGCCGCGGCGATGGCGGCGGCGCCGGGGCGGAGCCTGATCGACGATCGGGGATCGGTGAACCGTCCCTGGGGCGTGAGCCCCAGCAGCGACGTCGGTCGTTCCGCGAACCGATCGAGCACGTGGTCGCGCATCCGTTCCAGCGAGGCCGGATCGTCCGGATCGATTCCGAACGTCCCGAGTCTTCGAAAGAACCTGAATCGCTCCAGCTGGTCCCGCTCCATCGGTAGGAACGCGTCCCGTTCGTGCATGAACCGGTTCCAGAGCATCAGACCGGCGAGCGGATCCCACCAGGACGCGTGCGTGAACAGCGTGATCGCGGGGGTTCGCCCGGACCCGATCGATTCCAGGACCTCCCTGCTCCCGTGCATCAGGCGAACGCCGTGGAACCGCCTCGAGATCAGGCGTCCGGCGTATCCGGCGAAGAACCGACGGAAGCGAGGCGAGCGAACCTCCGGGATCAACCGGTCATCATCGGTTCCGGACATTCTCGCTCCTGCATCGAACCGGACGGACGCGGATCACCGATCCCCAGATCCTCGGCGGCGGCGAGGGCGGCGGTCACCCCGCTCATCAGCACCATCGGGACACCGGGGCCCGGATTCGCACTGCCTCCGGCAAGATACAGGTTTCGCAGGACGCGGCTGCGATTCTTCGGCTTGAATCCCCCGGCCAGCCGACCGTGACTGGCGAGGCCGTAGATCGCTCCGCCTTCCGCGTTGTACATCCGCTCGATGTCCTCGGGCGTGAGGTGCTTCTCGACCACGATGTGCGATTCGAGATCCTCCATGCCCATCCGCTTCAGCTTGTCGATGATGACCGGACGGTACTGCTCCAGCAGCCCCCCTCGACCGTGCCACTCCTGGCCGGGACGGAGGTACGGGGTGTGGATCAGGGCGTAGAGGGACTCGCCGCCCTCCGGGGCCTGGCCCGGATCGGTCCGGCTCGGCACCGCCAGGTAGACGGACGGATCGCGGGCGGGGATGCCGCGGTCGTAGATGTCCGCGAACTCGTAGGCCGGNTCCGCGCTGAAGAGGAAGTCGTGGTGNAGAAGATGGTCGTACTGGCGGTCGAGTCCGAGATAGAAGACCACGCCGCTGCAGGCCGGCGTGTANCGGCGCCCGATNCGCGCCTGTTCGTTCAGGGAGGTGTCGTCCCCCATGAGATCCCGGTACGTCCGCTGGACGTCGCAGTTGCTGACCACGAGGTCGGCGTCGATCATCCTCCCGTTCTCGAGTTCGACGCCGGTGGCCCGCTTCCCGTCGTGGATGATCCTCGCCACCCCGGTGCCGAGGATGATCTCGGTCTCCTCCTCCTCCAGGATCCGGGCGAGGCTTCCCGCGATCTTCCGGGTGCCGCCCATGGTGTAGCAGCAGCCATGGTCGGTCTGGGCCGCGGCGATGAGCGTCAGGATGGCCGGGGCGAGAAACGGGCTCGAGCCCACGTACTGGAGGAAGTGCTCGCACATCTGCGCGACGTGGGGTTCCTTGATGTGCTTGAGAATGGTCCGACCGACGGTCGAGTGCATCCTCATGGCGAGCACGTCCTTGAGGATTCCGGGCTCGGTCGTCGGCGTCGCCCGCATCATGTCCGGGATCCCGCCGATGTCCTTGTAGAAGAAGACCTTCTCGCTGAGACCGTACATCCGGCGGCTGTAGTCGATGAAGGATCTCCAGCCCGCACCCACGCCCCGCCCCGGATACTGGCGGTCGAGCGTCGCCGCCATGACGTCGACGTCGCCCCGCAGGTCGATCACCGTGCCGTCCTCGTACATGCACCGCCACTGCGGGTCGAGGTCGATGATGTCCACGTAGTCGGAGACGGTCCGACCGGTTCGCTCGATGATCCCCCGGATGACATGCGGCATCGTGAGGATGGTGGGCCCCATGTCGAAGGTGTAACCGCTCTCCTCGAGGATGTTCATCTTCCCGCCGAGGTGTTGGTTCCGATCGATGATCGTCACCTCGAGCCCGCGGGTCCGCAGTTCGACCGCGGCCGAGAGTCCGGCCAGTCCACCGCCGATGACCACGGCTCGAGTTCGTTCCTTCGACATTCGTCTTCACTCCGTTGCGGGTGTCCGCCGATGCGGGAGCCCAGGAATTCGCGTCCGACCTCGCGGTCGGTTCAATCGGTGTCCGGCGGCGGCACGACGCCCCGCCCCCACCATCGGACCAGTCCTTCGAGAAATCGCTTCGCCCGCGGGTCCGGTTCGCCCGTCGGCGGGCGGAGCCCGCCGGTTCGAGTGACCATCACCGGCCGGGTCATCGCGAGCAGGCCTTCGACCCCGCGGCTGACCCCCCATCCGCTCTCCCCCACCGGCGCGATCGAGGTCGCCGGATGGGCGGAAGGAAGGAGGCAGTCGTTGATCGTGACGATCCCGCCGCCGAGCCGCGTCGCCAGTTCGTCGGCGGTGGACGGCCACTGGGTGAAGACCGAGGTCGCGAGATGTCGCCCGCCGCGGCGGTGGAGCGACAGCAGGTCCGACTCGTCCCGCCACGCCCGGACCGCGAGCAGCGGGCCGAAGTGGTCCGCGAAGAGCGCTTCCGCGTCGATGGGACAGTCGATGATCGCCTGGGGTCGCACCCGGCGGTCGTCCTCCCGGTCCGTCGCCATCGACGCGAGTTTTCCGCCCCGGGCCACGGCGTCCTCGACGAGCCGTCGATGCGTCTCGGCGGCCGGGAGATCGATCATCGTGCGCAGACCCGCGCCGGCGGCGAGAGGGACGATCGCCGCGGCGAACGCCGCCGCGACGTCGGCGTGCACGAGGACGCGCCGGGGCGCCATGCAGGTCTGCCCGGCGTTGAAGACGACCGCATTCCAGATCGAACGAGCCGCGAGCACCGGATCCGCGTCCGCGAGCACCACCGCGGAATCGCAGCCGCTGAGCTCCAGCGTGGTGGGGAGCATTCGTTCCGCCGCGGCCGCCGCGACCCGTCGCCCGACGGAGGTCGATCCGGTGAACACCAGGTGATCGAGGTCCGGCTCGGCGAGAAGGGCCGCACCCGACTCGCGATCCGGCGAAACGGTGTCGAGGACGCCCGGGGGAAGCCCCGCCGCCCTGGCCAGTTCGATCAGCCGGTGCTGGGAGCGGGGCGACCGCTCACTCGGCTTCACGATCACCCGGTTGCCCGCCATGACCGCCTGCACGATCTGGATGCCGAGAAGCTGGACCGGATAGTTCCACGTCGCGATGATTCCGACCCGGCCGAGCGGGACGCGTCGGACGCGGGCGGACTGCCCCACCATCCACCACGGGCGTCCCGAGAGCCGGCGATCCGCAAGCAGTCGGCCGGCGCGACGGGCGTGCCACCTCGCCGAGGCGACCAGCGGCATGATCTCCGCGACGAGCGTCTCCCATTCGGGCTTTCCGGTCTCGGCCCGCACCAGCTCGGCGAATCGAGACCGATCGGCGGCGACGAGGCTTCCGAATCGTCCGGCCCAGTTCCGTCTCGCCGCCATCGTGAGCTGATTGCCGGAGACGAGTCGACAGCCGGCGTCGACGGCATCGCGCGCCGAGGGGC
The DNA here is from genome assembly GCA_002684855.1 of Planctomycetaceae bacterium. GTDB lineage: Bacteria > Planctomycetota > Phycisphaerae > Phycisphaerales > SM1A02 > UBA12014. Next base: position 76,304 of record NYWD01000058.1, read on the forward strand.
CACCGGGGCCGGGACGGCCCGGGATCCGTGCGGGATCTCCTTCCGGAACCGCCGACGCGACGGGTCGGTTCAACCCCGCGGCGCTGAGTTCTGTCGACATGCTTCGGCTCCTCGAGCGGACCGTTCGCCCACGCGATTGGGTAGTCTAGCGGCCGTTTCGTACCCGAACCGATCCGGATGCATCCGACCGCCCGACGCATCCATCCCCCCCCGCGAGCGAACCGTCCTCCATGATCGCATCCGACCCCGCCAGATCGACCCCGGGCCGCCCCCGAATCGCCATGGTTGGCGCGGGCCCCGGCGGCCTCTCCGCCGCCATGCTCCTCGCACACGCCGGTGCCGACGTCACGATCCACGAGGCTCGACCGCGGGTGGGTGGCCGGACGCGACGCACCCAGGTCGGCGACTTCTCCTTCGACACCGGTCCGACGTTCTTCATGATGCCGTGGGTGCTGGAGGAGATCTTCTCGGCCTGCGGACGGCGGCTCGCCGACCACGCCGATCTCCACCGACTCGACCCGATGTACCGGCTGCTGATCGGCCGTCCCGGCCAGGACCCGCTGCGGATCGACGCGACGCAGGACGTCGACCGCATGGCGGAGACCCTCGAGGCGATCGAGCCCGGCGACGGGGAGGCGTTCCGCAGATTCATGGCCGACAATCGTCGAAAGCTCGAGCTGATGACGCCGCTGCTTCGACGCCCCATCCGATCCCCGCTCGACCTCGTCAATCTCGACACGCTGAAGGTCGGGCCCCTCCTGAAGCCCTGGCAGTCCGTGCACGGGAACCTGAGCGGCTACTTCAGGAACGAGCACGTCCGACTCGCCCTCTCGTTCCAGAGCAAGTACCTCGGCATGAGCCCGTTCGACTGCCCGGGACTCTTCTCGATCCTTCCGTTCATCGAGTACGAGTACGGGGTCTGGCATCCGAAGGGCGGCTGCAACGCCCTGATGGACGCGATGGCCGAGGTCTTCGTCGATCTCGGCGGGACCATCCGTCTCGACGACGCGGTCGAGGCGATCGAGTTCGAGGGCAGCCGGGCGACGGGCCTCCGGTCGAAGTCCGGGCAGCACCGCTACGACGAGGTGGTCGTGAACGCCGACGCGACCTGGGCGATGAAGAACCTGATCCCGTCCGGGCTCCGCCGCAAGTGGTCGGACCGCAAGATCGACTCCAAGAAGTACTCCTGCAGCACCTTCATGCTCTACCTCGGCCTCGAAGGCGAGGTCGATCTCCCGCACCACGCGATCTACACCTCCCGCACCTATCGGGAGAACCTCGAGGACATCGGGGCCGGTCGGCTGACCGAGGACGCGTCGACCTACGTCCACAATCCCTCGCGGATCGATCCGAGCCTCGCACCCGATGGGGATTCGTCGCTGTACGTGCTCGTTCCCACTCCGCACGACGGCGGGGCCATCGACTGGGACACCGCCGGTCCGGCCCTCCGCGAGTCGACGCTGGACAAGCTCGGCGACGTCTTCGGGATCCCCGACGTCCGTGACCGGATCCGGGCCGAGAAGATGGTCACCCCCGCCGACTGGCGGGACGAACGGATCAACCTGGGGGCGACCTTCAATCTCGCTCACGGTCTCGACCAGATGCTCCACCGTCGCCCGCAGCACGAACTCGAGGACGTCGAGGGCGTCTGGCTCGTCGGTGGCGGGACCCACCCCGGATCGGGGCTGCCGGTGATCTTCCTGTCCTCCCAGATCACCTCGGGCCTGCTGTGCGAGCGTCACGGACTCCCGGAGCCGTGCGCGTGGCGACCGGTCGCGGACGCGATCGGCGCGGTCTGACCCGGTTCGACGTAGCATTGGGCGCGTGGAACTCACCTACTCCAGCTATCTCCGCGTTCCCGAACTCCTCGCGCTCCAGATCCCCGAGTCGGACGGACCGGAGCATGACGAGATGCTCTTCATCGTCATCCACCAGGTCTACGAGCTCTGGTTCAAGCAGCAGATCCACGAGACCGAGGGACTCCGCGGCCTGCTCGACTCGGACGACCTGATCGGCGCCGAGTCGACGCTCGGCCGGATCCTGACGATCCTCAAGACGATGGTCGGCCAGATCGACGTGCTCGAGACGATGACGCCGGTCTCCTTTCTCTCGTTCCGGGACTTCCTCGCGAGCTCGAGCGGCTTCCAGAGCGTGCAGTTCCGTGAATGGGAGTTCATGCTCGGGTACAAGCGGGAGCGGCCGCTCGCCAACTATCCCGCGGGATCCGACGAGCGTGCGACGCTCGCCCGCCGCCTCGAGGAGCCGTCCGTCTGGGAGAGCGTCCTCGGCTTCCTGGCTCGAAACGGCGTGGCGGTGCCCCCCGAGGCCTTCGCCGAAGGGACCGAACCGACCCGCGCCTGCGCGGCGATGCATCCCGGACTGATCCGGATGTACCGGGAGCTGCCGAGGCTCCGAGGCCTCTGCGAGTTGCTCGTCGATCTCGACGAAGGCATCCAGGAGTGGCGATACCGGCACGTGAAGATGGTCGAACGGACGATCGGTTTCAAGCAGGGCACGGGCGGATCCCCCGGCGTGGGGTACCTCCAAAAAACCCTGTTCCAGCCGCTCTTCCCCGATCTGTGGGCGATCAGGACCGAACTCTGAGCACGCTCGTGCGGCCATCGCCGCCATTTGGGTTGAATCCGCGCCGGTCTCGGCTAAGTTCGGAGCACAGGAGAAAGCCATGACCCAGATCAGGAAGACGCCCTGGGTGGCCGCCGTCGCGACCGCCGGGATGACCGTGGCCACGATGGCCCAGAATCAGACGGACATGCTCTCGCCGATGGTCACCGATGGCGTCCCGTTCCAGATGGAGCTGGAACTCGTCGAGTGGATCGGAGACCCGCTGCCCGCCATCCATTCAGCGGCCTTCGCGATATACGAGGATCAACTCCTGCTCGTCGGCGGCAAGGCGTCGGGACTTCACAACTTCACCTGCAACCCGAACGTGAACTGGCCCGCCGCCGAGTTCAATCGTTCGCTCATGGTGGTCGACTTCGAGATGCGCGAGACGTTCACCAGGTCCCTCGAGGACGGGGACACCGGACTCACCCCCAACCAGATCGCGTCGCTCGCCTCGAGCAACACCCTGACGAGGGAGCTCGGCGAACGCCTGGTGTCCATGGGGGGATACGGGATCGACGAGCGCGGGGACTACGTCACCTTCTCGACGCTCCGGGTCTTCGACGTCCCGGGCGTCATCGGATGGGTCCGCGGCGACCGGTCCTCCCTGGCGGACCACATCCACTTCCACGACGCCCCGAAGAACGCCCCGGCCGACTTCTTCACGATCTGCGGCGGGATCCTGATCTCGAACGGGGACGAGCTGTGGTCGTGCCTGGGCCAGAGCTACCAGGGCGGATACGTCGACGAGAACGTCTGCCCGTCCGTGGGCACCACCCAGATCTACACCCGGAGCATCCGACGGTTCAAGCTCGACGGTCCCGGTCCCGACGCCGCACCCGTCTACCTGGGAGAGACCGCCTCCCCGCCCGCATGGGCTCGACGACGCGACCTCAACGTCTTCCCCGCCGTCGTTCCCGACGGTGACGGCGCGGTCGCGCTGGGCGGCGTCTTCACGCTGGAGGACGGCGTCTGGACGGTTCCGATCGTGATCGACGCGGACGGCGGGATGTCGATGCGGGAACCCGAGGATCCCCGGGCCCTGCGACAGGGATTCAACGTGTACGAATCCGCGAGGCTGTCCCTCTGGTCCGAATCCCGTCGCGAGAACTGGTTCGTGTCGTTCGGTGGACTCGGCTACCAGGTGCTCGCCGACGGCGCGCTGGTCGAGAACAACAGCGTGCCCTACTCGAACGATGCGCTCGCGGTCCGGTATGCGCCGGACACCGGTTCCTGGAGCCAGCACCTCATCGGCACGTCGTATCCGATGAGCACCGACGAGGACGGGAACCGCTGGTTCAACGGCATCGACACCCTGACCATCCGAATCGCCGACGAGTCGAAACGGCAGATCGAACTCGATTCGATCGTCGAACCGACGAGGGTCGCCTACCTCTACGGTGGAATCGTCGCCAACGGCCAGGGCATCACGACCTTCCCGGAAACCTTCGCGTCGAACCAGCTGTTCGAGGTCGTGCTGATCCCCGGAGCGGGCTGCCCCGCGGATCTCGATGGCGACGGCGAAGTGGACGCCGCCGATCTGGCGACCCTGCTCCTCGCCTGGGGAAGCGTCCCGCCCGAAACACCTGCGGACCTCAACGCGGACGGCGTCGTGAGCAGTGCGGATCTCGGATGGATGATCGGAGACTGGGGTCCGTGCGCCCGGCCTTGACGCCACCTGGAATTTACGCCACCCGGAATTGACGCCACCCGGAATTGACGCCACCCGGAACTGACGCACCCGGCCACGCGCCCCGCGACGGGATGAGTCCGCGGACGCCACGCGACGCCGGTTCCTTCGGCGCGAACGCCGGGCCCGGTGTCAGCGGGCGATCCCACCCTCGCCACCGAGAATCCTGATCCGGCCGGTTCGAAGGTCCCACTGCACCCGCTCGGCTCGAATCGGCGTCGCGGCCCCCTTCGACTGGACGGTGACGACTCGTCCCGGATCGGCCCGCAGCATCGCGATCTGCGTGTCGACGTTGTAGTCGAACTCCGTACATTCGACGTCGTGCTCGGGCGTCCGCACGAAGACCCGGCCGATGCCCCGCACCCGGACGAGATCCGCTGGACCTCCGAGTTCGACCCCGGTGGACTCGAGCGGGTTCGGGCTCGAACGCTTGTCCGCGGCCGCCGCGGCCGGATCCGGCGCCGGATCGTCCGGAGCCGTCGCATCGGCCGGCGTCTCCTCCGGCCGCTCGATCGTGACCTCGAGGCGATCGGCGGTCAGCGACAGCGTGTCGTCGGGCTCGAGCCCGGCATGGAGGACCTCGACCTCGCGTTCCATGACCACGAGGTACCGGTCGTCCACCTCCCGGTTCATCGTCATCCGGCGAGCCCACCGGAATCGACTGGTGCCGTCGATCCCGAAGCCGGCGGTGGACGCCGGGCCGCGGTCCTCCGGTGTCGTCGACGCTTCCGGATCGTGGACAAGGAGTCCTCCGGCACCGTCGACGAGCGCTTCGCGCGACGCGACGAGGTACTCCACGTGACCGCCCTCGACCCGGAAGAGACGCGGATCGCCACGGCGTGCCGGCGTCTTCCAGGTCCGACTCTCCATCACCGCATCGCCTCGTGCGACCAGTCGTTCGAGATCCTTGCCTCCCTCGTCCGAAAGCAGTCCCTCCGCGCGTTCCGCGGCCGGGCGGACGCCGCCCACCCGGTTGGCCAGGTCGAGCGAGACCTCCCGGGCGTCGAGCCGGTCGCTGGTCATCGAGTCCGGCGTGCTGCGAACCCGGACGTCGCCCTCGAGATCGAGTCGTCCGGCGCCGTCGTTGGCACGCTCGTCGTACCGCATGGCCTGCGTCCAGGTCGCCGCGAGGGACGTCCGGCTCGATGGGGCGGGGCGTTCGATGCGATCCCGGGAGGCCGGTACCACGTCGGTGTCGTAATAGCGGAAACGGCCCGGTCCGGTGCCCCGCACCGTCCTGGTGCCGTCGTCGAATCGCACGTCGCGAAGCCGATCGGCGACCACGTTCGATCGCAGGACCATCACGTCGTCGCCCGTCAGTTGCAGCGTCCGCGCCACCCCATCGCCCTCGAGTCGGTCCGCGAAGACCCGCGCGCCCTCCTCGAGCCGGACCTGGACGCCGTCCGCGGCGTCGACCCGTGTGATCTCCACGGCCCCCATCTCGTCGCCGCCGAACGCGGCATCCGATTCACCGGTCACCGCCTCGCCACGCGGGCGGAAGCGAACCACGAGCCGATCGGTCCACATCGTCTGTCCGGGGTCGCTCGCCTCGACCTCGCCCTCCGCGATCATCTCCGTCGGTACGGTGCGGCCGTCCTCGGTCCGGTCGAGTGCGAGGTCGATCGACGCCGCCTCGAGCGATCCGATCTCGCCCACGCGATCGACCCGGGCGCCGCCGGTCGCGAGGATCCGTTCGATCGCATCGACCTCGCCGCCGTCGGCGAAGTCCACGACGAGCGTCTCGGAACCGAGTTTGAAGTCATCGCTCGCGACCTTCACGTCGCCGTCGAACCGGGCCTGCTGCAGCCTTCCGTCGTCATCGAGATCGTCGAAGTCCAGATCCACGCCGCCTTCCCACTCGATCTCCAGTCGCGGCGGCGCCTCGTCGTCGGCCCGGCCGGAATCCTGCGTGGTCGCGGACACCGCGGCCCAGGCCACGACTCGATTCGCCGTCGGTCCCGCCGCCAGCATCGTGTGGATCCCGTGCGCGAATCGGTCCGCGGCCCGTCCGAAGGCCGTCCGGGCCTCCATCGCCGCATCGGGGGCGAACCACATCCGCCCGGGTCCGATCAGACCACCCGTTCCTTCCGCTCGAATCATCCAGAAGCGTCCGCCGGCGAGGTTGAACCGAGGACTCGCGATCCGCAGTGGATTCGCTTCGTCACCGACCAGCTCCACGCGCTCGGAGGCGGACCGATACTCGAGCCGGGCGCACGATCCCACCGCCTCGTTCCCCTCGTCGGTCAGTTCGATGCCACGGCCGTCCTTCGATTCGATGACGATCTCGGAATCACCCTCGCCGGACATCCTCGAGCCCGCCTCTCGATCCGGGACCATGACGAGACGCCCCGCGTAGTGGACGCGGATCACCTCCTCGTCGAGCCACCGACCGCCCGGCCCGACGGGGCCGTGCGCCGTGGCGGCGGCCGCCACGAGATTCACCGGCGTCGGGGACATGCCGGGACCCCGGACCGGCGACGCGGCGACCGGGCCGTCTCCGAGATCCGGGTCGCTCAAGGCGAAGGTGGCGACCAATCGATCGCCGGAGACGGTGCTCCGCATCGTGACGCCGCCCGGGTCGCGGACGACGCGTTCCACCACCACGTCGTCCTCGAGCACGAGGCGGTACCACGCATCGGAATCGATC
>NYWD01000059.1 GCA_002684855.1 Planctomycetaceae bacterium
GGAATCTACCCGCCCGCCGGCCGGGGAGCCGATCGGCGGGTCGGTTCCGCGGCTCGCGACCGACGACCGGCGTACCATGGACGTTCGAGTCGGGAATCCGACGCTTCGACCCGAGAGGATCACCCGCGGTGGAGACCGGATCCGAGGAATTTCGACCCGACGGCGACCTGCCCGCCTTCCTCGGCCTCGATCCGCCGGCGACGCGGCCGGCGGCGGTGATCGTTCCGGTTCCATACGACGCGACGAGCACCTGGCGAAAGGGGAGCGATCGGGGGCCGGCCGCGCTCCTCGAAGCCAGCGCGGAGGTCGAACTCTTCGATCTCGAGACCGCCACCGAACCGCACGCGGCGGGGATCCTCACCGGACCTCCCGTACACCATGACGGAGATCCCGCCGGCCTCGCCGAGGTCGTCGAGGAGGTGGTCGCGACGGTGATCGACGGCGGCTCGATCCCGATCGTGATCGGGGGCGAACATTCGGTCTCGATCGGCGCGATTCGTGCCGCCGCGGCGTGGGTCCGATCGGGAGGACGCCGGCTGGGCGTCGTGCAGATCGACGCCCATGGCGACACCCGCGACTCGTATCACGGTTCCCCCTTCAATCACGCCTGCGTGATGGCCCGGGCCCGTGAGGTCGCGGACATCGTCCAGGTCGGCATCCGCGCGATCGGCCCGGAGGAGCACGGCACCATGGATCATGACCGCGTGTTCCCGGCCCACGAGATCCTCGCGGCCTCCGACCACGAATGGATGGACCGGGCGATCGATCTCGTTCCCGAGGACGTCTATCTCACCATCGACCTCGACGGCTTCGATTCGGGCGTCATGCCCGCCACCGGCACGCCCGAGCCGGGAGGGCTGGACTGGCGGACGGTGAACGCGTTCATCGGTCGGCTGGCGACCCGACGAAACGTGATCGGGTTCGACGTGGTCGAGCTGCTGCCGCATCCCGCGCACTGGGCGTGCGACTTCCTTGCGGCGAAGCTGGTGCACCGGGTGCTGGCCGAGATCCTCGCCGCACGCGCGGACTGAACGCCACGTCGCACGCGACGGAGTCATCCATGGATCACCACGCGCTGCGAACGAAGATCGAAGGTCTGGTGCGTTCCGCCCGCGACCGGGGGGCCCCGTGCGACTGGTTCGAATCGCTGTATCGCGATGCGGACGGTCGGACGGACCTGATTCCGTGGGCCGACGACGAGCCGAACCGGCATTTCCTGGCGGGGATGGCGCTGCCCGGGATGCCGACCGGCGGTCGTGCCCTGGTGCCCGGTTGCGGATTCGGAGACGACGCCGAGGCGCTCGCCTTGCTCGGCTTCGAGGTGACCGCCTTCGACGTGTCCGGGTCGGCGATCGACGAATGCCGGAGGAGGCACCGGAACTCCCCGGTCCGCTACGAGGTGGGGGATCTCTTCCGACTTCCGGATCGCTACCGCGTTCCCGGATTCGACCTGGTGCTGGAGGTTCACACGCTCCAGGCGATCCCCTTGCCGGACCGCGACTCCGGGTTCGGGCCGGTGGCGGACTGCGTCGCCCCCGGGGGGACGCTTCTCGCGGTGATGCGTGGCCGGGACGATGCGGCCGACGTGGATGCCGAGGGGCCGCCGTGGCCGATCAGCCGTGCCGAGTGCGTCGCCTTCGAGGGGCGGGGGCTCACGCTGGATTCGTGGGAGGACTTCCTCGACGACGCGACGCCCCCGAACCGTCGATTTCGCGCCGTGTTTCGCCGGCCGCCGGGCCGACTCCACACCGGTCGATCCGGAATCAGGACTCGAGCACGTACTGGAAGATGAGTGGTGCGACGATCGTCGCGTCCGACTCGATCATGAACTTCGGCGTGTCCGCGGCGAGCTTGCCCCAGGTGATCTTCTCGTTCGGGACGGCGCCCGAATAGCTCCCGTAGCTCGTCGTCGAATCACCGATCTGGCAGAAGTAGCCCCAGAGCGGGACGTCCTCGCGTCCCAGGTCCTGGTGCAGCATCGGCACGACGCAGATCGGGAAGTCGCCCGCGATGCCGCCGCCGACCTGGAAGAATCCGAGCGAGCGCTCCCGGGTGAATCCGGTGTACCACTCCGCGAGTTCGATCATGTACTCGATGCCGCCCCTGACCAGCGTCGGATCCGCCACGTCGCCCGCGATGCAGTGGGCCGCGAACACGTTGCCGGTCGTGGAATCCTCCCATCCGGGAACGAACATCGGGAGGTCCCTCTCCGCCGCCGCGACCATCCAGGAGTCGCGAGGGTCGATCTGGTGGAACGGCTCGAACCGGCCCTCGCGGATCAGGCGATACAGGATCCGGTGCGGGAAATCGCGTTCGCCGGCCGCGGCGAGGCGTCGCCACTCCTCCAGCAGGAGACCCTCCATCCGCCGGAACGCCTCGTCCTCCGGGATGCAGGTGTCGGTCACGCGGTTGAGGCGTCGATCGAGCAGGGCCTGTTCATCCGCCGCGGTGAGGGTCCGCCAGTCCGGGATGCGTTCGTAGTGGTCGTGGGCGACGAGATTGAAGATGTCCTCCTCGAGGTTCGCCCCCGTGCAGCAGATCGCGTGCACCTTGTCCTCGCGGATCATCCGCGCGAGGGAGACTCCGAGCTCCGCGGTGCTCATCGCGCCCGCGAGCGTGATCATCATGCGACCGCCGGAGGCGAGGTGGTCCCCGTAACCCTCCGCCGCGTCGAGGAGGGTCGCGGCGTTGAAGTGGCGGTAGTGATGACGGACGAATTCTCGTATCGACATTTCGGTTCCGGTGGTCGTCGCTGGTTCAGCCGCGCGGGGTCACGCGACGGATCTCGCGGCCACCGCGGATCATCATGACCCCGAGGAAGAGGAGCTGCACTCCGGTGAACACCGCGAACACGAGGATCGCCGCGCCGGGCATCATGAAGACCACCAGTCCGAGCAGGAGGGTGAGGATGCCGCCGGTGAGCATCAGCGTCCACTGATCGCGCCCCCGCATCCCGCATGCCGCCGCGACCTGCATCGCGCCGGTGATCAGCAGGATGGCGCCGAGCACCTTCGCGAGAAACGCCGCCGACAGCGTCGGATCGACCAGCAGGATGAGGCCCGCGATCGCCGCGATGACCGGGCCGAAGATCCCCGCGCCGCTGCCGTGCTCGCCGGAAGGACTGCCCGCGGCGCGGATGGTCCCGATGATCCCCGCCAGCAACAGGAGTGCGCCGGTCAGCTGGGTGAGCATCACCACCGACGCGAACGGGGCGATGACCAGCATCGCACCACCGATCACGAGGAAGAAGCCCTCGGCGATGGCGAACGTTCCGGAGGCGCGCATCATGTCGGCGGATCGAAGGTCGGGCATGGGGGACTCCGGAAAGCGGGGATGGATCGTGACGGAACGCCGGGACCGGAGCCCGACGGGACGCGAGATGCTAACGCCGTTGACTCGCCGCCGTGTCGTGATCCGTGGCGAGCGTCGACGGGGCGGTCGATCGCGGACTGGTAGCATCCGCGCATGAACGATCCCCGTCTCGACGCCTGGCGGACGCTCGCGACCGCGGCCTCCGCCCCGCTCCGCGAGGCGGCGGCCGAAGTCGAGGCGGCGGGGGTGACGCCCGCGGCGTTGGCGAGGCTGCGCAAGGCCCACCCCGGTGAAGCGGTTCCCGAGGCGCTCGAACTGGCGGGGGCCCGACGTCGCGGATCGGCGAAGTTCCCGGATCCGGGGCGTCTGCTCCTCGATCGCGCCGGTGTCGAACAGGCCACCAGTGCCGTGGTGGCGACCTGGAAGGCGGCCCGCTTCGGAGACGAGCCGGTGCTCGATCTCTGCTGCGGCATCGGTGGTGATGCGATGGCGCTCGCCGCACGAGGACCCTGCCTGGGGATCGATCGCGACCCGGTGCGGGCCTTCATGGCCGCGCACAACGCGAACATCGAGACGATCGTGTCCGACGTCGAGGACGTGCCGATCGATCGACCACTGGTGCATCTCGATCCCGCGCGACGTGACGAGTCGACGGGTCGACGGTCGTGGCGGACGGAGGATCTCGTACCGGGGATCGAAGCGATCCGCCGGATCGTCGCGGAGGCCGGCGGCGCCGCGATCAAGCTCGGACCCGGCCTGCCGATGCCGCCCCCCGTTCTGCATGGGGATCAGTCGGTCTCGATCATCGCGGAATCGGGACGTCTCGTGCAGGCGATCCTCTGGACCGGTCGACTGGCGCGGTCGGCCGCGGTGGAGGCCGTCGACCTTCCATCCGGAAGGACCATCGAGGGTGCGTCGGCCGGTCTGCGATCCGGTTCGATCGAGCTCGAAGGCGCGTTGATCGAGTTCCATCCGGCGGTCGAACGGGCGGGACTCGGGCCACTGGTGCTTCGGAGGGATCTGGGACTCGAGGAACCGGTGGTGGAACCCGCGGCCGGTCTCGGGCTCGCGGTGGTGGACCGCGCGAGCGTCGATCACGCGGTCGCCGAAGGCCGCGACGGGTGGTTCCGGGCGATGGCGATCGACGCGGTGGTCGGGCCGCGCCCCGAACTCGTCGCGGAGGCGATCCGCGCGACGAACGATCGGCCGAGACAGGTGGTGGTCAGGACGCGGGGCGGAGCCGTGGACGCCGACGACTGGACCCGCCGGTTCGCGGCGTTGGGCGGCCCGGAAGGGGCCGGGATGGTCGAGGTGCACGGGCTCCGACTCGGTCGGAGAACGGTCGCGGTGGTCGGTCGTCCGATCACTCAGTCGAAGTCGTAGACGCGACGCAGCGACGATGCGGTCGCGTCCATCGCCGTGAGGAGATCGCCGTCGACCGGCGGGGACCCCGCGATCGGCACCACGACGCATTCGACGCCGCGTTCCCGCAGGGCGGCGACCACCTCCTCGGTCGGAGCCTCCGGCCAGATCATCCAGGCCGCGGGATGTTCCGCCCGCATCTCGTCGAGTTCCGCGATCGCCTCGGCGTCCGGAGGCGCGCCTCCATCCAGTTCGAGCGTTTCACCGTTCATCCGGAAACGTCGGGCGAGATACTGGTAGACCGGACGGCTGAAGATCACGGGACGGTCGGGATCGGCGTTGACCGCCTGTTCGATCGCGGCGGCGCGTTCCTGGATCTCGCGGATGAGGACGCCCCGGTTGGATCGGAACAGGTCCTGATGGGCGGGCATTCTCTCGGCCAGGGCCCGCTCGACCGCGGCGGATTGCGCGATCGCGATCTCGGGATCGAGCCACGTGGTCGAGGCGATGCCGCGATGGGAGTGGGCCCCCTCCGGACCGTGGGCGTGGACGGGACCCTCCTCGGTCTCGATGAGCAGCTTGCGGACCTCCGCCGTCGTGTCGACGACCTTCTCCCGTGGAAGACTCGCGGTCGATCGCCAGGTTTCGTAGGTCGCGCCATTGAGCAGGATCAGATCCGCGGACTGCATCGCGGCGAGGTCGTCGCCGGTGGGGGACCAGGCGGCGGGATCGACCCCGTCCGGAACCAGCCATCGAACCTCCAGTCGGTCGCCCCCGATCCGTTCGGCGAAGAACGCGAGTGGATGGTTCGAGGCCGCGACGACCCTCGTCGAATCCGGACCACGGACGTCCACCTGCGACGCCACGTCGCCGCACCCCGCGACGGCGAGCGCGAAGAGGAGGATCGGGAGGAAAGTGGACGCACGCGATGATCGATGCATTGGAGGCTCCGGTGATATCGGGGTATCCTACTCGCGTGCTTGTCATCGAAGACGTTCAGTTCGATTATCCCGCGGCGCGGGGGGAGGGTGACGGGTTCTCCTTCGGCCTCCGCGGCCTTTCGGTAGACCGTGGCGAGACCGTCGCGGTGATCGGTCCCAGCGGATGCGGCAAGTCCACGCTGCTCCGCCTCGCGGCGGGGACGCTGCGTCCCCGCTCGGGGACGGTCCACCTCGATGGTGCGGATCTCGCCGCCCTCGGCGAGACCGCGATGCGGGCGGTTCGGCTTCGCTCCATCGGATTCGTGTTCCAGGATTTCCGACTGCTCGATCATCTCGACGTCGAGGAGAACGCGATGCTCCCGTTCCGACTCGGGGGTCTGCGTGCCGACGCCGCGGCGCGGACCCGGGTCCGCGAACTGCTCGACGGGCTCGGGATCGGTCATCTCCGACGGCGACCGATCGATCGGCTCAGCCACGGCGAGCGACAGCGGACCGCGATCGCACGGGCCCTCGCGACGGATCCGGGGCTGGTCCTCGCCGACGAGCCCACCGGGAACCTCGATCCATCGAACAAGCGGGTGATCCTCGAGGCGCTGCTCGGGACGGCCCGGGATCGGGATGCGGCGCTGCTCGCGGTCACCCACGACCACGACCTGCTCGACGCCTTCGACCGCGTGATCGACCTCGGAACGGCGGTCCCGGCTTGAACGCGATCCGGCACGCGCTCTTCCTCGCCCGTCGGCACCTGCTGCACCACCGGCAGCGAACGGCGCTGCTGGTCGCGGCCCTCTTCATCGTGGGCTTCCTGCCGATCGCGGTCGAGAACCTGGTGCAGGCGGGAGAACGGGCGCTGCGGGCTCGCGGGGACGCGACGCCGCTGGTCGCCGGGGCTCCGGGCGCGCCGATCGACCTGGTGCTCTCCGCCCTCTACTTCCGGTCGCCGCCCGACAAGGAACTCCGGAACGCCGAGATCGAGACCCTCGTCGAGGGCGATCTCGCCCGCGTGCTGCCCCTGGTCCTCGGTGATCGGGTCCTCGGGGGACCGTTGGTCGGAACCGACCCGGGCTACTTCGAATTCCGAGGGCTCGGGATCGCTTCCGGTCGCGCCCACGCGGTGGCGGGGGAATGCGTGGTCGGCGCGGCCGTCGCGGCGCGGGAGGGCGTCGAGGTCGGTGACCGCATCACCACCGAGCCTCGGGAGTTCTTCGACCTCGCCGGCGCCTATCCGCTGCGGATGGAGGTGGTCGGCATCCTCGCGGAAGGGGACGGCCCCGATGACGAGGCGGTCTTCACCGGACTCGCGACCGCATGGATCGTGCGAGGACTGGCCCATGGTCACGACGATCTCGCGGAATCCGACGACGCGTCCCTGGTGATGGACGACATCGAGGGCGAAGCGATCATCGCCACGGCCAAGGTGCGCGAATTCGTCGAGATCACCGACGAGAACCGTTCGAGTTTCCACTTCCACGCATCGCCCGGGGAACTTCCGGTGACCGCGGCGATCGTGATCCCCTTCGACGAGAAGGGCAGGACGATCCTCCTCGGCCGGGCGGACGTCGGCCGCCTCCCACTCCAGCTCGTCGACGCCGCCGAGATCGTGGATCGGCTCCTCGTGGAGGTCTTCCGGGTCAGGCGGATCCTGATGGGCGTGCTGGGCGTGGTCGGTCTGGCGACCCTGCTCCTCGTCGGCGTGGTCGTGGCGCTGTCGATCAGGATGCGGCGGGTCGAGATCGAGACGATGCACCTGATCGGTTGCGGTCCGGGACGCGTCCCCCTGATCCTCGCGACCGAGGTCCTGCTGATCCTCGCCGTCGCCGCGGGGCTGGCGTTCCTCGCGGGAGGGCTGGTGGTGCCGATGCTCTCCGGCGCGGAGCGACTGATCCTCGGTTGATCGACGTTCGCGTTCCAGGTGATCTCGCGTGCTCGGCACGGATGCCGGGGGATCGAATCCTCGCCTCGAGGCCGCGACCCCTTCGATCGCGATCGAACGCGGACGGATGGCCCCGCGTCCGGCCCGGCACGCCGTCCGGATTCACGGGCTCCGGATCGCGGGTTCGAGGATCGAAACGCGGATCGCCGTCTTCAGGCGTCCCGCCGCTCGCAGCGCCTCGTCGCCCGCCCCGAAGTAGAGATCGAGGCGGCGACCCCGGATCGCACCGCCGATGTCGATCGCCACCATCACCGTCGGGGGCAGGTCCGCTCCCTCCAGCAGCAGCACGCTTCCGAGCGGAATGACTTCGGGATCGACGGCCACCGCATGCCTTGGAATCAGCCGGACGCCGGTCGAGGCGCGGGGCCAGGCGGATTCGGGCACGACCTCGAAGAACACCACGCGGTCGTTGTCGAGCATGAGCCCTTCGACCGCATCGGGATCCTCCCGGTGTCGCGCCCGGATCACGTCGAGGTCGATGTTATCCGCGTCGGCGAGTCCGATCTCGACGAGGCGACGGCCGAGGCTCGTGTATTCACGCTCGTTGGTCCTCGACCACGCGAGGCACTCGATCCGTCCGTCGGCGAATCTCAGTGCGGTCGATCCGTTCACCTCCGCGAGGTAGGCGTCGAGGCCGTCGGCGATCCACCCGAGCACGGGAATCGAGATCCCGGCGAGCTCGGCGACCGACCGTCGGACGGGAAGCGCCCGGGGATCGGTGACATCGACCGGGTCGCCGAGGATCGGATGCCGGTGGACGGCGTCCCGGTGGCGACGCGCGTCCAGGATCGGGGCCGCGTAGGCGGTGGCCTCGAAGATCCCGGGCAGCGTCCGAACCGACATCGGGTGATCGTCGGTGCCCCGGATGGATCTTCTCGAGCCCGGCGTCCGCAGCCACCGTCGCCAACGGTCCGCCGCCTCGGGATCGGTGCGCTCGAGCACCGGGATCGCGATCGCGATCGCGTCGTCGATCCGGCTGTTGGGCGGAACCGACCCGCCGATCTCGGTGGATCGAGGCGTCGCGCACCCGAGGAGGAGAGGCAGGATCAGACCGGCGACACGCCGGCACCCCGAGCTCGAAGAAAGGCCGGGGCGGATCACAGCGCCGTCCGGGGAGGAACCACCATCGCCGCGACCAGCAGGCCCGCGACGAGTCCGCCTCCGATCAGCATCGCATCGATGATGGTGTTGAGACCGGTGATGGGGTCGTCGGACATCAGGCTTCGAAATCCGCTCAGCCCGAGCGCCCCGGGCACGAGGACGATCAGTCCCGGGACCGCGACGAGGGCGGTCGGCACGCCTCGGAAGCGATTGGCGAGGTTCCCCCCCAGCCCCACCGCGAGCGCGGCGATCGCCGCGGTCACTTCGGGGCTGGCCAGCGGCGCCGTCAACCGGATGGAGCCCCAGCCCAGGAGGACGGCGGCGAGGAACCAGTGGGTCATTCTCGGATCCTCGCCGAGCAGGATCATGAGTCCGATGGATGCGGCGGCCACCGCGGGCAGCAGCGTCCAGATGGTGGGGGAGGCCGGGATCATCTCGACCACGGACGCGGACGAGAGGAGTTCGCCGACCGCTTCGCCGAGCCCGGCGCCGAACCCCAGCGCCACGAACGTGGTCAGGGCGCCCATCAACCGGGCGGCACCCGCGGTGAGTTCGCCCATCGCCAGTTCCCGCATCGCGATGGTGAGCGTGAGTCCGGGGACGAGCACGATGATCGAGGCGATGAGCGTGAGCCTCGGATCGGAGCCGAACCGGGTCGCGAGGACGTTGGCCAGCAGGGCGGCGACGAACGCCGCGACGAAGTCCGCGAGTGGCGCGCGGTGCGGCGAGCTCCCGAAGATCCGCAGGACGAGGGCGACGACCCCGGCCGCGATCGACGCCGCCAGTCCGGTCCACATCGTGCCGCCGGAGAGGATGGCGACACCGGCGCCGGTGAGCATGAAGGCGAGAAGCGAGGTCCCCGGACCCCACGGTGACGGTTTCGCGGCGATCTCGTCGAGACGCCGAAGGCCGCTCGACGCATCGCAGTCTCCGGAGACCAGGTCGCGGATCACCACGTCCACGAGTCGCATGCGCTGCAGGGCCGGACTTCGGGGCCGGGTCCGGATCATGCGGACGGTCTGCCGGTCGAGCGGTCCGAGACCGAGGGTGAGGCCGGTCGGCACCGCGAAGACCGCGGTGACCATGTCGAAGCGACGGCCGACGGCCGCGACCGACGCCTCGATGCGATCGCTCGGGGCCCCGGATTCGTGCAGCGCTTCCGCGACCCGGACCAGCAGTCGTTCGATCCCGTTCGTCTCGGCGGCCGGNCCGGGACCGTCCTCGAAGGTCTCCTTCATGACGGGGAGGGTATCGAGNCTCCGGCGTCCGCGTGCGGTCGCCGTCGGTCGGGCGCGATCCTCAGCGGGGNCGTGAACCGACCCGGGTCAGGGCGTCGTCCGGACCGTCACCGATCGCCTCGGTCCAGGCGGCGATCCGTGCCGCGGCGAGTCCCGCGTCCTCGATCACGCCGCTCGCGGCGGCGAGTCTCACCACGTCCCCGAGGTGCCCCGGGTCCCGCGCCGTCTCGAGGTGGTTGACCAGCATCGGGTTCTCCTGCCGGCCGGTCAGCCAGGCGAGGAACGCCAGGCCCACCTTGTACCGGTGCGTCGGCGATTCGAAGATCCGCCGGCCCAGTCGCTCGCAGGGGTCCATGATCGCGTCGTATCCCGTCCGATCCCCGGCGGCGAGGCGGCGGAGGGCGAGGGCGGCGGGGACGGCGATCGCATCGAGGATTCCGAGCAGTGCATGACTGAAGTCGCCGATCGGAACGAGCCTTCCGTCGAACTCGGTCATCCGTTCCTCCGGAACGACTCCTTCGGCCTCGCCTGCGATCAGGCGGCCGAAATGGAAATCATCCCCGGTCAGCATGATCTGGTCCCGTTGAAGGAGATCGCGACGAAGTCGCAGCTCCAGGTCGTGGTCCAGCATCGACAACTTCGCGGCGCGATAGCGGTCCGGATCGTTGCGCATGACGCGAAGGAACGATTCGCCGGGGAAGTATCCCTCGAGGCTCGCGAGGAACATCGGTCCGAGCCAGTGGACGATCAAGGGACCGTCGCCCGCCGCGCGGGCGATGTCGCCGTACACCTCGACGAATCCGTCCTCGTCGAGGCCGAGCTCGCAGAGTCTCGGCATCGGAAGCACGACCGGAACGCCGCCCGCGTCCCGGATGACCCCGATCTGCTCGGTCACGCCGTCGACGATCCGGCTGGTGGTGTCCGCGGCCGGAAGATGGTCGGTGCTCGCGCCGGCGCAGAAGCCACCGGGAAGACCGAGGCTCCCCGTCCGTTCGACGAGTTCGCGAGCCGCGTCCCACCCGAGCTCGAATCGCTGGGCCGTGTCCATCGCCTCCGCGATGCCCATGCCGGTCGCGCCGATGCGGCTTCGCACCGCCATCGTCGCGTCCCAGTCCACCTGCGCCGCGATCTCGGCGGCCGTGCCGGGAGTGGTCGGGGAATGGGGCACGCCGGCGTATTCGGGTCGCATGACGACATGGGCCGCGGCGTAGCACAGTCGTGGCAGGGGGGAGCCGGGATCGATCCCGTCGCGAAGGCCGCGCCAGGGGTCGTCGTCGATCGTGGCCGGACCGTCGGGAAGATCCAGGTCGATGTTCATCCGTCGCTCCCGACGAACCGGCCGACGAACGCGGGACCCTGCTCGATCACCAGGGTGGCGAGGAACACCGTCAGCACCACGGTCGCCAGAAGCATGCCGCAGATCCACCAGGTCGCGAGCGGCCGGCCCGGCGTGTCCTCGCCGAGGAACGGACGTCGGCGCTGGAGCAGGGTGAATCCCAGGTAGGAAGCGGGAAGGAAGAGGCCGCAGATCACGTTCGTCGGCACCGCGACCCAGGGTGCGATGTCCGACCAGACCACCGCGCCGAGGACCCCCACCGCGGGAAGGAGGGTGAAGAAACGGTGGCCGGCGGAGTGCTCGCGGATACCGAAGAGCTTCACGCCCGCGAACCCCGACGCGAGCATCTGCATGGTGATCGAGGACAACGCCATGGCGAGGATCCCGAGCCCGAAGATCCACAGACCGACCACCGGCCCGAGGCGATCCGGCGATGCGAAGATCTCCGCCGCCTTCGCCGGATGGATCTTCGATCCCGTGAACCCGCCCGTGTCGAAGTGGAACACGGATGCGCTCGCGATCACCATGAGGCTGACCGCGATGGTGAAGGGGATGAACATGCCGAACACGAGGTCGTATCGGGCGAGCCGTCGATGGGCGCGGCCCCATCCGTTCTTGCGAAGGGTGTAGGGATAGACGAAGAGCATGTTGGCGCCGACCGCCGCGGCGAGTCCGGACACCACGAGCGTCATCGCGGAGATCGAGGTCTCGACCCCGTCCGCGTTCGTGCCGGTCCAGGCCTCGGGGATCGACGGGATGAATCCCCGTGCGACCGCGGCGGGATCGGGGATGCCGGACTGGATCACCACGATCGCCATCGCGACGACGATGAACCAGACCATGCCGGTGAGGAGCACTTCGTAGCTTCGTATGAACGCCCTGGCCCGACCGTGCAGGAGCCCCACGGAGACGCACCACGCCAGCGCGATCAGTCCGCCCACCCAGGCCTCGACGCCGAACAGCAGCGCGAGCATCGCCGCCGCGAGGGCGTACTGGGCGAACTGCCAGATGATCGAGCTCAGCAGTCCGCCCCACGCGAAGGCCCACGCGAACACCGGATGCACGTGTCGCTTGAGCGCGTCGTAGGGGTCGACGCCCGTCGAAAGCGTCTGCCAGGCGATCGCACTCATCACGATGATCCCGAGGAGCATCGCGGTCGGTCCGACCCAGAGGAGCTGGTAGCCGAAGGCGGCACCGCTGAACAGGGCCGCGAACGCGCTGCCACCGCCGAGCGTCATCGCGGACTGGAGGTAGCCGGGCCCCATGTACCGCAGGTAACCGGCGATCCTGCCCGGGAGCGGTCGGGCGTCGAGTTCGGCGAAGTTCGCGTCGTTCGATTCCGTCATGCCTTCGAGGCCTCCTTCCGAAGCACCTTCAGGTCCACCGCCTGGGGCATCGCGCGATAGTGCCTGTCGAGCGGGTAGCAGCCCGAGATCATGCCGTTGCGGGGTGCGGTCGTGCAGTCGCTGAACGTCCGGCACAGCTGCTTGCGATCGAGCGGACGTCCGGCGACCACGTCCGCCGGAAGGGTCGGATAGGAGAGCATCGATCGCCCGAGGCCCACGAAGTCGACCATGCCGAGGCGAACCTCCACCCGCGCCACGTTCGGGAGGAACTGCTGGAGATAGGACCAGCCGCTTCCGACGAGCGGAAGATCCGGGACCATCGCGCGGATCGTCCGCACCGTGTGCAGATGACGCTGGACCTCGCACAGGGGATCCCGGGGCGGGAGGTATCCGTCACTGGGGGGATAGGCCGCGGGGCGCTGGAGATGCGGGCAGTAGTAGGGGCTGCCCACCGTGAGGTTCGCGGCCAGCAGGCCCAGGTCGCGGCACATCTCGAGGAAGGCCGCGGGCTCGGTGAAGTCGCTGGTGGTCGGATCCATCGCATTCACGCCGAAGCCGTGTCGCCACGGAAGATGGTCCTCGACGCCGCGAGGAACGCCGATCGCGTCGCCCTCCCTGCGGAAGAGCGGATAGGTGTCGGTGATCGAGACCCGGCAGCCGATCGCGAGCCGCGGACGTTCGCCCTGGATGGCCTTCACGGTGTCGCGGAAGAGTCGGGTCCGGTTCTCGAAGGATCCCCCGTAGTCGCCGCGCCGGGTGTGGGCGCCGAGCAGTTCGTGCAGCAGGTAGCCGTGGCAGCACTTCACGTCGACGAAATCGAAGCCGACGTCCGCCGCGAGGCATGCGGCCCGGACCATGTTGTCGGAGATCTCCCGCAGTTCCGCGTCGGTCAGGACGTGCACGCCGGCGTCGAGGCCGTATTTCGCGGACAGCACCGGATTCAATTCGGCGATGCGGGGCGACATCGTGCTTCCGGTCGGACGGCTGAATCGACCGGAGTGGGTGAGTTGGAGTCCCACCAGCAGGTCCTCCGTCGATCCATGTGATTCCGCGTGGCCCTGCTTCAGCGCTTCGAGCAGGGTCCGGAGGCTTCGGGCGTCGTCGACGCCCGGATCGGGATTGAGATGAAGCTGGTTGGGATTCGCCCGGCCGTCCGGTTGCACGGCGTACGCCTCGCCGCCCCACACGAGCTTGGCCCCGCTCTCGCCGAACCGCCGCCACCTCCGGATGGTGTCGTCGCTGGGGGTTCCATCACCGTTCGCGTCCCAGCCCTCCATCGGATGGACGACGAACCGGTTCCCGACCCGGCGCGGTCCGGTCGGGGTCGCGAAGTCGAAGGGTCGGGACAGCGGATCATCCGGTCCGCCCACCTCGAGATCGCAATCCAGGCCACCGAGGGCGTCGAGTTCGCGCCAGCGGTCGCGGAAATCGGCTGCGGTCTTGAATCGTCCCGGCGGGGCGTAGTCCATGCGTCAGATCTCGGATGGTTTGGAACGATCGGGCCTGTCAGACTCTACCGCATCAGGAACCCCCGTCCTCGGAGTGGAACGCCCCGAGGAAGCCGCCGAATCCGATGCCGTCGACCACCCCGCCGAGATCGAGTCGGCCCTCCTCCAGCCGAAGCCGGGTCAGGCCGTTCCGTTCGAGGTAGAGCTTGGGGAGTCGCTCGACGAGGGTGTTCGCGACCGATTCGGGGAGGTGGTCGAGCCCGCGGAAGTAGTGATGCCCGTTTCGCTCGACGTCCGAGACCCCGATGGTGGCCTGCAACGCGAGATCCTGCTGCAGCGGGATCGAGCCGAGATTCGTGAGGTCCTCGCCGCTCTGGAAGCAGCGTGAATCGCCCGAGGCCCGCCGGATCTCGACCAGGCCTCGATTCGCGAGGGCTCGGAAGACGCCCTTGCAGGCCTTCACGCTGACGCCGGAATACCCGAAGTCGATCGCGCGACGGAAGGCGTCGCGATCGGTGTCGGCCTCGTCGATCACCACCGGCGCGACCCTGTTCAGGCGAGCGAGGCCCGCCCGTCTCGAGTCGTCGAAGGTCTCGCGACGTGGAAGGGGCTGCTCGACCAGCGCCAGACGCTGGAGGAGGGGGGCGGTGTCCGGATCGCGGTCGAGGCCTTCCAGCATGCTGGCGAGTCCGGCGAGATCATCGCACTGTTCATTTCCGTCGAGCGTGAACAGGGCGTGGTCACCCACGCGTCCGGCGACCACCGAGGCGATTTCGCGGAGCCGAACCTCGTTGGCACGCTGATCGTTCCCGATCTTCACCTTGAAACGGCTCACCCCGTAGGCCGTGATGACCTCCTCGAGGGATTGCGGCAACCCGTCGTCCACGCGGTCCGACGGGCGGACATCCTCGACCCGAAGTGGATCGAGCATCCCCACGGTGTGTCGAACCGGGATCGTCTTCGCGGGTGCCGGCAGCGAAGTCGCGGACCAGCCACGGGTCTCGGCCACGAGTCGATGCGGTTGGAATCCGAACAGGTCTCGCGTGACCGCGTCGTGGAACGAACAGCCGGCGAGGCGGCAGGCGGCGTCGATGATCGCTCTTTCGACCATCGCGACCCCGAATCCTCGAACCAGGACATCCGCATCTCGATGGTCCCGAGCGCCGATTCGATCGATTCTCGCGATCTCGACGATGTCGAAGACGGGATGGGGACCCGCGGCATCGGTGGCGGTCCGTGCCACTTCGACGGCTCGGTCGATGCTGGCGGCCAGCGCCGCGGAGTCGTCCGCCGGCGCGGTGTCCGGATTCTTCTCGAACCACTTCGGGACGAGCAGGTCCGATGCATGGCCGACCCCACGTCGTCCGTCCGAGGTCTCGACTTCGATGCGGAGTTCCGCAAGCGGGACGGTTCGAAGGACCTGGACCCCGAACTTGAAGGGGAGCCTGGTTCGAATCGCCTGTTCCGAACGGTGATGGCCCAGAATACGGACGTTCATCGGCACGGAGTCTATGAGAACGCCGTGCCGTGAAACGATCGCGCC
>NYWD01000060.1 GCA_002684855.1 Planctomycetaceae bacterium
TCCGGAGGAACCAGCGTCCGCATTTCCCGGAGTTTCGCCCAGCGCGGCGAGGTCGCCCCGCCGGTCGGCGTCGACCATGCATTCCGTCCGAGGGTTCCCGCGGATCCCGAAGCCCAGGTCGCCGCCACCGCCGCGAGCACGAGAAGCTCCAGCGAGAACCGGATGGATGGGACGCGGAGCGACGGGGCCGGGGCTGAAACCGTGTTCAGCGGCGGTTGGAATGTCTCCGACCGTCGGGCGCCCATCACCAGGTCCGGATCACGGCGACATCGTCGGCGTCGCCGTCACCATCGCCATCCGCGTCGGGAATGGAGGGATCGATCGTGACGTCGTATTCGATCTCCAACTCGGCCATCACCGGATCCCAGATCCAGACGAAGCCCGATGAGACGTACACGGTGCGGGTGAGGAATCCGTCCTCGATGAGCTGTTCCATCGCCTCTTCGGCGGTGCCCGAAGCGCCACCGGGAACCCGGCCGTGGTTCTGGACCTGCCAGGCGGCGATCTGGCTCCGGACCGTCCCGAGCTGCGATCGCATCGCGGTCGCTCGAGCGCTGCTCTGCGCACTGGCGAACTGCGGAATGACGATCGCGGCGAGGATCCCGAGGATCACCACCACGATCAGTATCTCGATGAGCGTGAATCCGCTCGCGGTTCGAGCGGAGGACGGTCGGCGGACTGCGTTCATCCCAGTACTCCTTGCGGGGCGCACCGCCCCAGCCCCCGGAACGCGTTTCGAACTTCCGATTCCTCCGGTCCGTCCGATCCCCGAGGGCCGGATGGACGAAGCGGCATCCCGACCTTTCGGTCGGGATGCCGCGATGTTCATCGCCCTGCGATCACCAGCCCTCGATCGCGGTCACGTCGGCCGCCTCGCTGGTCCCGTTTCCGTCGACGTCGGGGACCGGCGCCGCGTTGGTGTCGAAGGTGAGCGTGAGATCACCGGCCGCCGCGTCGTAGACCGACGTGAAGCCGTTGGGCCAGTTCGGGGCCGAACGGATGTAGTTCTCGTCGACCAGCTCGGTCCACGGTCCCTCGCCCGCACCGTCGTCGGCGGGAGCGGCGCCGTTGTTCTGGACCCGATAGAGCTCGATCTGGCTCCGCATCGTCTGCAGCTGGCTGCGGGCGCTCGAGGCACCGGCGTCCTGGGCCGCGTCGGTGAACTGCGGGATGATGATCGCGGCGAGAATGCCGAGAATCACCACCACGATCAGGATTTCAATGAGGGTGAAGCCACGCTTCACGGTGTTTCGACGCTTGTTCATGTGTCCAGCTCCTTGCGGGAAGAATTCAATTCAGTTGCACGCTTCGCGGCACCCGCCGCCTCGTTCACGGAGACACACGCGGTCACCGCCGGAAACACCCGATCGTCCGCACCACGACCGATCGGGCGGAGTTGGCAAGTCGTCCTTCCCTCCAGCGACGACGTCCAACACCGGACGGGTCGTCCGGCAAGTGCAACGTCGGTTCGGCGGGCGCGTGAATCGATGCCGCTGCGCCCGAACCGGGCCAATCCACCGGTGGACGGCCCGATGGAACCGGACCAGATCCCCCAGTCGGCCCTCGAGGGTCCGGGAACCGGACCGGGTTCGGTCCCTCGGTCCGCGCATGACCCGACCTCCCCACCGATGACCGGTCGGGAAGTGATCGAGGATGCGCTGAACGAAGTGGCGGCGAACCGTGTTCAGGCGGCGTCGGCGAGTCGGATGCCGATCCGCCAGCCTTCGCCGCAGGGATCGCACTTCACGACCTCTCCATGCCGCGCCGGCGTGCCCGGGGCCTCGAAGCCGAGGGACACGGACGCACCGGCCGACAGCGGGGTCGCCACGCGACCTTCCAGGGCCTGGTCCGAGATCGCGAGTTCGACCACGGAATGCATCTCGCCGAAACGCTCTCCATCGAGCTGGAAGAGGGTGGCCGATCCATCCAGAGGCGTTCCCCCGGAGATCGAGAGGGTCGATGAGATGAATCCGGTTCCGTGGACGGTGTCGTCGTGCGTCGTCATGTCTGGCCTGCTCGGGTGGTGATCGGTCGCTCTCCAGCGACCGGGCTCTCTCGACGACTCGCCCCTCGCGAGCCGTCGCCTTAGATATCGGATCGCCTCTCTTTTCCCTTCAGTGGAATACCGATGGTTTCAGTCCGATTTCCACGTCCCGGCGCGACGCTCGTCCGGACCCACGCCGGGCGTTCCGAAGTCATTTCTGGAGGTAGAATGCGGGACCCCGGATCGAGGTCCGGATTGGAGTCTCCGCATGAGCATCATCCACCCCTTCAAGGCGATTCGACCGCATCCCCCGCACGCGGCGGAAGTCTCCTGCCCGCCCTACGACGTCATCTCGACCGCGGAGGCGAGAGACCTCGCGGAGGGACGTCCCGACAGTTATTTGCGCGTCATCCGTCCCGAGATCGAGTTCCCCGAGGGCGCGGATCCCTACGCCGCGGAGATCTACGAACGAGGACGGGCGAACCTGGAACGGCTTCTCGACCGGGACGTCCTCGTCGAGGAGGACGAGGCCGGACTGTTCGTGTATCGACTCGTCCGGAACGGTCACCGACAACTCGGACTGGTGTGCACCGTCGATGCCGCCGAATATCGCGGCGGCACGATCCGCCGCCACGAGAAGACCCGACCCGAGAAGGAGGACGACCGGACCCGTCATCTCGACGTCTCGAGCGTCCATGCCGAACCGGTCTTCCTCGCGTTCCGCGATGATGCGCCGACGGCCGACGACATCAGGACCGCCATCGTCGCCGCGACGACGGATCGTCCGCTGATGCACTTCGTGGGGGACGACGTCACCCACACGCTCTGGAGGGTGAAGGACGTCGACGCGTTCCGGGGGATGTTCCTCGACGTGCCGGAGCTCTACATCGCCGACGGCCACCATCGTTCGGCCGCGGGAGCCCGGATCGCGACGGAACGGGCCGCTCGGAACCCCGACCACCGTGGCGACGAGGAATACAACCGGATCCTCGCGGTCGTTTTTCCCGAGTCCGAACTCCGGATCCTGCCGTACAACCGGGTCGTCCGGGATCTCGACGGGATGTCCGAAACGGAATTCCTCGACCGACTCGGCTCGCTGGGCGCCCTGGAGGCGATCGCCGAGGGATCCTCGGCCGAGCCCGCCGACGCGGGATCAATCTGCGTCCGGCTCGGTTCGACTTGGCACAGGCTCACCTTCGACGACGACTCGATCGACCGGAACGACCCGATCGCCTGCCTGGACGTCGCCCTGCTGCAGGATCGAGTGCTCGGCCCCCTGCTCTCCATCGGAGATCCCCGGACCGACGATCGGATCGGCTTCGTCGGCGGCAGCCGGGGGGTCGACGAGCTGGAGCGGCTCGTCGCGACCGGCGAGTGGGCCGTCGCGTTCAGCATGCACCCCACGAGCATGACCGAGCTGCTCCGCGTCGCCGACGCGGGCGAGATCATGCCTCCCAAGTCCACCTGGTTCGAGCCGAAGCTTCGGAGCGGACTCTTCGCCCATCGATTCGAAACCAGCCAGGAGCCCGTTCAATGAGCAATGGCACCATGTCCCGGACCCAGCCCGCCGCCGATCCGACCGAATCCGGGGGCGGCGCGACCATCCTCATCGCCGACAAGTTCGACGCCTCCGGCATCGAGACCCTCGAGGGACTCGGCCACCGGGTCGAGTCCCATCCCGATCTGACGCCCGAGACGCTGCCGGCCGCGATCGCCGAACACGACCCCGACATCCTCGTGGTCCGCTCGACGAAGGTCAGGGCCGATGCGGTCGAGGCGGCGGGACGGCTTGCGCTGGTGGTCCGCGCCGGCGCAGGTACCGACAACATCGACGTCGTCGCGGCGAGTGGCCGGGGCATCTCGGTCTCGAACTGTCCGGGCAAGAACTCGCTGGCGGTGGCCGAGCTCGCGTGGGGGCTCATCCTCGGCTGCGACCGGCGGATTCCCGACCAGGTGGCCGATCTCCGGGCCGGAGTCTGGAACAAGAAGTCCTACGCCAAGGCGTCCGGTCTCGCGGGGCGGACCCTCGGGATCGTCGGCCTCGGAAGGATCGGACAGGCCATCGCCGACCGTGGGAACGCGTTCGGCATGAGGGTCTTCGCGTGGAACCTCGGCATCACCGACGCGAAGGCGGAGGCCGCGGGATGTCACGCGTGCGAGAACCTGATCAACCTCGCGCGGATGTGCGACGTGATCTCGGTCAACGTGGCCGCCAACGACGAGACCCGCCACCTCATCTCGCCGGAATTCCTCGCCGCGATGAAGCCCGGTGCGATCCTCGTGAACACCAGCCGAGGGTCGGTCGTCGACCAGACGGCGCTCGCCGCCGCGATCGAGGAGAAGGGGATCCGTGCGGGACTCGACGTCTTCGCCGACGAACCCGGAAGCGGCACCGGTGAATTCCAGGACTCGATCGTGAAGCTTCCCGGCGTCTACGGCACCCACCACGTGGGCGCGTCGACCGATCAGGCCCAGGCCGCGATCGCGACCGAGGCGGTCCGGGTGATCCGGGTGCACCTCGAGACCGGCGACACTCCGAACTGCATCAACATCGCCTCCGGAACCGGGGCCGCGACCCTCACCATCCGGCACTTCAACCGACCCGGCGTCCTCGCGACGATCTGCGACGTCCTGAGCCGGGGCGGGATCAACGTCGAGGACATGGAGAACGTGATCTACGTGGGCGGCGAGGCCGCCTGCGCCCGCATCCGCGTCTCCGAACCTCCGACCGACGACCTGGCCGAAGCCCTCCGCGGCGGCGAACACGTGATCAGCGTCGACGTCTCGGCCAACTGACCGTCCGAGATCCCCGATTCCCTTCCACCCGACCCACCCCACGCGAGCATCGAGCATGCCAGCCACTTCCACCCGGATCTTCAACTTCTCCGCCGGCCCCGCCGTGATGCCCGAACCCGTACTCGAACGGATCCGCGACGACGTCTGGGACATCGACGGCAGTGGCATCGGCGTGCTCGAACACAGCCACCGCGGACCGGTGATCGACCGCGTCTTCGACGAGGCGATCGACCGCTGCCGACGGCTCGCCGGCCTGGGCGACGAACACGAGATCCTGTTCCTCCAGGGTGGTGCGTCGATGCAGTTCGGGATGATCCCGATGAACTTCCTGCCCGGGGACGCCACCGCCGACTACCCGGACACCGGCACCTGGACCACCAAGGCGATCAAGGAGGCCCGGAAGTTCGGGAACGTGAACGTCGCCTTCGACGGATCGGCGTGCGGGTACGACCACTGCCCTTCGGCGGACGAGTTGAAGACGACGGCCGACGCCGCCTACTTCCACTACTGCTCGAACAACACGATCTACGGCACGCGTTACGCGACGCCTCCGGTCTCGGACGCCCCCCTGGTCTGCGACGCCAGCAGCGAGATGTTCGGACGGCCGTGGAACCACGCGGACCATGCCCTCGTCTACGCCGGCGCCCAGAAGAACCTGGGCCCCTCGGGCGTCGCCCTCGTGATCATCCGCAAGGACATGCTCGAGCGGTCCTGCCGCGAGACCATCGATCTCCTCGACTACCGCAAGCATGCCGCCCAGGGGTCGCGACTCAACACCCCCCCGGTGTTCGGCGTCTACTGCATGGGCCTCGTCTTCGAATGGATCCTCGGGATGGGGGGCCTGGAGGGCATCGCCACCCACAATGCGGCCAAGGCGAAGATGATCTACGACGCGATCGACGGAAGCGGCGGCTTCTACCGCGGCCACGCCGCGCCCGGGAGTCGCTCCGAGATGAACGTGACCTTCCGGCTTCCCGAGGAATCGCTCGAGAAGACGTTCGTCTCCGAGGCGAAGGCCGCCGGCATGGACGGCCTGAAGGGCCATCGATCCGTGGGCGGAATCCGGGCTTCGATCTACAACGCCTTCCCGCCGGCCGGTTGCGAGGCCCTCGCGTCGTTCATGTCGGATTTCGCATCGAGGAACGGCTGATCATCCCTCGGGATTCAGGCCGCGAGTTCCGCGACGCATCGCATCGCCGGAGGCGCATAGTCGCGTCCGAAGATCAACCAGTGGTTGAGCAGGTGGTGCAGCCTTCCAAGCTCGATCCGCACCTCCGACCGCTCCAGCATCCCGTCGCCCCCGACCTCGGCCAGCCTGCCGAGGAGCGCCGCCTCGCACGTCGCGGGAAAGCCGCCGAAGAGCCGCATCATTCCGATCTCGAACAGCGGATCCGCGATCACCACCGCGGGATCGATGACGAAGACCCCTCGATCCTCGGTCAGCAACGCGTTCCCGCGCCAGAGGTCGCCGTGAACGAGGCCAGGTCGGATGTCCGGGGGCAGGAGATCGCCGATTTGCTCCGCGAGTGATTCGAGCCCGGCCCGCTCCCGCGGTTCGAGCAGTCGACGGGAGTCCAGTCCCTCGATCATCGGTCGAATTCGACGATTCACGAGGAAGGCCCCCCACTTCGACTCGGGGCGGTTGTCCTGAAACGTCGACCCGAGATGGTTGTCGTGGTCCAGTCCGAATCGATCCCCGCAGTCCGGGGGCGTTGCGAGGTGAAGATCGGCGAGATCGCGTCCGAAGTCGATCCACGCCGCGTCGTCGCCCGAAGCGCGGGTCGTCACGTCCAGATGTTCGAGCACGAGGATCCCGGTCCCAAGGTGCACGCCGCACCCCAGAACCCGGGGAACCGACACGGTTCCGGTCCCCGCGATCAGCGCAAGGCCGGCTGCTTCCTCGTGGATCCTCGTCGACCCGCCTTTCGCCGAGCGGCCGTGTCGGGTCTCTTCACGCGCCTCGGCGATCGTCTTCACGACGACGAGCCCTTCGCCGTCGATCTCGACGACGCGAACACGCGTCCCCGAGTCCCCCGACAACGAACGCTCGGACACGGGACGTCCTGGGATTCCGACGGCTTCGAGGAGACGGGCGACCTCCATCAGGTCCTCGGCCCGCTGGACGCCAAGTCGTCGAGCATTCGACCACACGCCTCCTCGATCAGGTCGTACATGTGGATGAAGCCGTCCTCCCCGCCGTAGTAGGGATCGGGGACTTCAACGTGCTCGGGATCGGGATGCCAGTCGAGCAGGAGCCGGACCTTCNNCTCGGGNGCNCCNCGNTCNAGNAGNAGNGAGGCGTTGTCNCGGTCCATGCAGACNAGNAGNTCGAANGNNTCCCAGTCNCCNTCGTGGACCTGCCNGGCNNNNGTCGAGAGNTCGTNGCCNCGNCGNGCNCCNTCCNNNCGNGACCGGTGATCCGCGGGNTCGCCCGCNTGCCANCCNCCGGTTCCGGCGCTGTCGACNTGGAACGNNGCCGCGATTCCNCGGTCCTNNAGCAGGCGGANNAACACCGCCTCCGCGGCCGGCGAGCGGCAGATGTTTCCCATGCAGATGAAGAGGACGCGGGTCTTCGGGTCGGNCATGCCCNGATTCTCGGCCGAANTCGCCNGTTCGACAAGGGTGCCNNCGATTCNTCGCCGAAACATGGTCAGGTCCGCNGCGTCGAGNCGTATACTNCGANGTCGCCGANCNCGGCGAAGCTCTTTGACAACTGGGGCCGACTGGTATCGACCGGACGATGATCGTTNGTCGTTGCGCGTCGTGGAGCATCCATGCCACGTAAAAAGGATGCAAACTTTTATCTGCCAACACGCAGTACGCTCTCGCGGCCTGATCGCCGTGACGGAATCCCATCTGACGCCCGATGGGGTGGGATTCCGCAAATCATCGGGCTGGGTCCGAAGGGCTGGCATGCCCTGGAGGATCGAGACATTCGCATGCCTTGTTCACGGCTTGGGTCGTCATCCCTCCGGGTCGTGAACGAGATCAAGGGACGACTACACGCGTAGACGCGGCCTTCGGCACGTTTCGGGACGGGGGTTCGAATCCCCCCGGCTCCACTGCTCGACGGGAAGCCCGCCATCACGCGATGGCGGGTTTCCTCGTTTTGCCGCGGTCGGGGCCGGTGTCCGGCCCCNCGCGGCACGGCACCGGGCGACCGACGAGCGGGGAGCTGCGTTGGACGTCAGCCGGCCAGCACCAGCCACCATCCGAAGTCCAGGGCGAGCAGGAAGGCGCCCTGCACGAGGATCGCGGCCCCGAAACCTCGAGGAAGCGGGTCCCGACGCGTCACGAGGATCACCCCGGTGACGAGGTACGCGACGTCGAGGCCGCCGTTGATCGCGAGCACCTTGCGAAACTCCTCGACCTCGGCGATCGGATCGAGCAGGGCCCAGACCACGATGGCGAGGTCGACGGCGATCCAGAACACGTTCATGCTCCAGAATCCCGTCCACCAGCGGCGGCTCTCGGGGCCGCGGGTGCATCGAAGTCCGTAGAGGAATCCGGCACCGGCGAACACGAGCCAGACGGCGCACCAGCCGACGAGAATTGGGAGGAAGTACGGAGGCATGTCGATGATCCCTGGGTCGCGATGGGGTCCGATCCGGAGCCGGACGCTCGAGCGGACGGGATTCGATCCGCGACCCGTTTCCGATTCCTCCCGGACCGAATGTCCGCGAATATCATCGAGCACCGTGGCGGCACCGACCGACCACGCCCCAGGGACCCGCGATGACCACGAGCCCGCCCAGAAATCGCCTCCTTTCGACGCTGAAGACGGTGGTCGGTGAGCGGAACCTCCTCACCGATCCCGGCNGCATGGAACCTTTCTGCACCGGATTCCGGTTCGGTGCCGGTCCCGCCCTCGCCGTCGTCCGGCCCGGATCCCTCGTGGAGCTCTGGCGGGTCCTGGTCGCCTGCGTCGAGGACGACACCATCGTCGTGATGCAGGCNGCGAACACGGGCCTCACCGGAGGATCGACCCCCGACGGCGACGACTACGACCGGCCGGTGGTGGTGGTCAACACCATGCGGATTCCGGACATCCAGATCATCGACGAGGGACGCCAGATCATCGGCTTCGCGGGAAGCACCCTCTTCGGACTCGAGACGATCCTCGAGCCCTACGGCCGGGAACCGCATTCGGTCATCGGGTCGTCGTGCATCGGGGCATCGATCGTCGGNGGCATCTGCAACAACTCCGGAGGCGCCCTCGTGCAGCGCGGACCGGCCTACACCGAGATGTCCCTGTTCGCCCGGATCGGCGAGGACGGCCGCATCGAGCTGGTGAACGAGCTCGGAATCCGACTGGGAGATTCACCGGAGGAGATCCTGCGCAACCTCCAGGAGGGTGACTACGAGGAGGACGACGTCGAATTCCCCGACAAGCTCGCGTCGGACGACGAGTACCACGAACGGGTCCGCGACATCGATTCGGACGAGCCCGCCCGCTACAACGCCGACGGCCGGCGGCTGCACGAGTCGTCCGGATGCGCCGGAAAGCTCGCGGTCTTCGCGGTGAGGCTCGACACCTTCCCGATCCCTCGCGAGAAGAAGGTCTTCTACGTCGGGAGCAACGACCCGGACGTGTTCTGGCGGATCCGGCGAGACGTGCTCTCGACCTTCAGGAACCTGCCGGTGTCCGGCGAATACATCCATCGGGAGTGCTACGACGCCACGAAGAAATACGGCAAGGACACCTTCCTCGTCATCGACCGGCTCGGACCGGACTTCATCCCGAAGCTCTTCGCGCTTCGTCGGTTCACCGACCGGATCGCCCGCCGGACCCCCTTCCTGCCGGAGAAGTTCACCGACCTGCTCATGCAGTTCCTCAGCCGTTGCTGGCCGAACCACCTCCCCCGCCGGATGGAGGAGTACCGGGATCGNTACGAACACCACTGGGTGATCGAGATGGCGGATGACGGCGTCGAGGAGGCGCGCTCCTACTTCGCGGAACTCTTCCGCAGCGAGGACGGCGACTTCTTCGAGTGCACGCCACGGGAGGCGAAGCGGGCGATCCTCCATCGGTTCGTCGCAGGCACCACCCTCGGTCGCTTCCACGCGGTCAATCGCGATCGTCTCGGCGGGATGATGACGATGGACATCGCCTTCCCGAGGAACGAGCGACACTGGTTCGAGACGCTGCCCCCGGAGATCGAGTCACAGCTCGAGATGAAGTTGTACTACGGCCACCTTTTCTGCCACGTGCTCCACCAGAACTACGTGGTGAAGAAGGGCGTCGACGCCGAGGCCCTGCGAGCGAAGCTCCTCGAGACCTACGACGCGCGGGGCGCGGAGTACCCCGCGGAGCACAACGTCGGCCACGAGTACGTCGCCAACGAGACCCTTCGGGGCTTCTATCGCTCGCTCGATCCCACGAACTCGCTGAACCCGGGGATCGGGAAGACCAGTCGGAGGAAGCACTGGGCCTGAAGCGGGCGGCCACGATCGGGATCAGCCGGTCGGATCCGTCGAGGGGGCGACCTCCGCACCGGCAGGCTCCTCTGCCGCGTCGGCATCCCCGTCGGTCCCGGTGCCCGAGCAGTTCGGAACGCCGATGAAGACGTTCAGGGCGAGAAGTCCGAAACCGACGATCCAGGCCACGTTCCGCGCCCGGCGGCGACGTTCTTGCTTGTCGAGCTCGATCATCGTCGTACCGTACGGGATCTCCCGCCGGGCGGGGCAGGCCGGCGAACGATGCGGCGTCTCCCGACCCCGCGAAAGCCGTTGGCCGACGACCTTCCCGATCAGGTTCGCGAGGCGTGCCACGCCGAGACCCGGTCCGCGAGCGAGGCGAGGGTCCGGGACGACGCCTCACCCGCGATCCCGGCCCCGGCATCGAGCAGGGCCCCCGTCGTCGAAGGGCCGATGCTGAATGCGGGAAGCGGGACGGATCCGAGGCAGCGGACGCACGATTCCACCGCCGAACGGCTCGTGAACGCGACCGCGGTCGCCCGCTCGATCTCCGACGCCGACACCTCGGTCGCGATCACGTCGTAGAGATCGACCACCTCGAGGTCGAACGGTGGATCACTGGGTGGTTCGGCGCGACGAGAGCGCGCGAAGCACACGCGTCGACCGCCGGCGTGGGCCCGGAGGTGATCCCAGATCCCGGCGCTCGACGCCGAGGGGGAGATGAGTTCCACGTCGAAGCCGCGGGATCGGGCCGCGGACGCGGAGGACTCCCCCGCGACCGCGATCCGCGGCCGCCGGACCAGCACCTCGTCCGTCACCAGTTCCACCGCGCGGGGACTCGTGAGGACCAGCCAGTCCTCCGTGCCGAGCCGTCGCACATGGTCGCGACCGTCCCCGACGGGTCGGATCCGCACCAACGGGGCGAGGATCGAGGGAACGCCCCGCTCCAGCAGGAGCGCCGAGAGCGGACCACCCGCGGGCTCGTCGCGGGTGATCCAGACGGGTCCCGTGGTCAGAGCCACCGTTGATACCGCTTGCCCGCGACCTCGCCGGCGAGGAACGGTGCCACCATCTCCACCGTGGTTCGGAAGCGTCGATCGCCCGGAAGGAAGACCTCGGCCAGAAGATGGATCCGCCCCCCGGAGACGCTCGCGTGCGTGCCCACCGGCGTGAGACATCCCGCGTCGATCTCGCGGAGGAAGGCCCGCTCGGACTCGGACGTGAGCCGGGCGTCGGGATCGTCGAGCTCGGCGATGCGGGACTCCAGTTCCGTCCCCTTCCTCGTCTCCAGCGCGATCGCGCCCTGTCCCGCGGCGGTCGGGAAGCGTCCGATCGGAAGTTCGAGGACGTGGGCGGGCTCGATGCCCAGTCGCTCGATGCCGGCCCGGGCGATGCAGATCGCGTCGACCTCGCGGTGTCGGCGGACATCCTCGATCCTCGACAGTCGCGTGGTCACGTTCCCGCGGATCGGCACCATCTCGCAGTCGATCGCGTGGACGAGCTGGTGGGATCGACGAGGACTCCCGGTGCCGATCCGGAGATCGGGCACGCCGAATCCGGACGCCAGGGAATCGCGCACCCGCTCGAGATCCTCGCGTTCCGCGAACACCAGGACGTCCTCGGGACGGGCCCGGACCGGTACCGCCGCGATCACGAGCCCGGGCGGAAGCTCGGTCGGCAGGTCCTTGTAGCTGTGCACCGCCACGTCGATGCGATCCTCCAGCAGTGCGCGTTCGATCTCCTTGACGAACGCCCCGGCCTGTGGAGGCCGGGTGGTCGTGCTCGAGGCGGATTCGCGGTCGCCGCTCGTGGTGATCACCTCGGTGCGGGCGTCGAGGCCCAGCCGCTCCCCCAGCAGGCCGATGACGATGTCCGCCTGGACGAGCGCGAGCCTGCTCCCCCGGGTGCCGACGCGGATGGTCGTGCTCACGACAGGTCCTCCATGGCGGATGCCGCCGCCTCGATGGTTCGGTCGATGTGGTCCTCGCCGTGCGCCGACGAGACGAACCAGGCCTCGTAGCCCGAAGGTGGCAGCCAGAAACCGCGATCGAGCATCGCGTGGAAGAACTCGGCGTAGCGCTCGTGGTCCGCGTTCCGGGCGTCGTCGAAGTCTCGAATCGGTCGTTCGCTGAACGCGATGCCCATCATGCCGCCCACCGACGTGGTCTGGAGCGGCACCCCCCGGTCCATCGCCGACTTTCGCAGTCCGACCGCCAGTCGTCGGGTGAGGCCGCCGAGTCGTTCGTAGAAGCCCTCCCGCTCGCAGTGCCGAAGGGTCTCGAGACCGGCGACCATCGCGATGGGGTTCCCGCTGAGCGTGCCGGCCTGGTAGACCGGACCCGCGGGACTCACCTGGTCCATGAGCGATGCAGGCCCGACGTACGCGGCCGCGGGGAGACCACCTCCGACGACCTTGCCAAGGCAGGTCAGATCCGGCAGGACCCCGCAGGTGCGCTGATGACCGCCCCAGCCGACCCGGAATCCGGTCATCACCTCGTCGAACACGAGCAGGGATCCGTGCTCGTCGCAGATCTCGCGGAGCGACTCGAGGAAGCCGGGCTCCGGCGGCACGAGTCCCATGTTTCCCGCCACCGGTTCCACCAGGACCGCGGCGACCGAATCGCCGTTCCGTTCCATGGTGCGTCGGACCGAATCGGCGTCGTTGAACGGACAGGTCATGGTCGCCCTCGCCACGTCCGGGACGACGCCCGGCGAGTTGGGGACGCCGTGCGTCACCGCGCCCGATCCCGCCTCGACCAGCATCGCATCGGAGTGCCCGTGGTAGTTCCCGGCGAACTTGATCACCCGTTCCCGTCCGGTGGCGGCACGAGCCAGGCGAATCACGCTCATGCAGGACTCGGTCCCGCTGCTTACGAATCGGATCCGATCGTTCCCGGGAAGTGCCGAGAGAATCAGTTCCGCCAGATCCGTCTCGTGATCGCAGGGCGCCCCGAAGGTGAATCCGTCTCCTGCGGCGGCACGCACCGCCGCCACGACGTCCGGGTGGGCGTGGCCGAGGATCGCCGGGCCCCACGAACCGACGTAGTCGACGTACCAGTTCCCGTCGACGTCTCGGATCCGCGGGCCTTCCGCCCGGTCGACCGCGACCGGGATCCCACCGACCGCCCCGAAGGCGCGTACCGGACTGTTCACGCCGCCGACGAGACTCCCGAGCGCGCGACGGTGCGAGGCCTCGGAACGAGGTCGGCTGGTCGTGGAGGTCGTGGATGGTTCTCGTGTCGATTCTGTCATGACTCGGATCCGGCGCTTCGTGCTGGAGGACTGGCTTCGATGATCAACGATCCCCTCCCGCCCGGATGATCCGCGCGAAATCGATCGCCCCGTAGGTCAGCACGATGTCGGCACCCGCCCGGGTCAGCGATTGGATGGATTCGGCCAGCGCGTCCTCGTACCGCAGCGCGCCCGCGGCCGCCGCGAAGCGGAGCATCGCGAATTCGCCGGAGACGTGATACGCGGCCACCGGCGAGTCCAGCTCCGAGCGGAGCCGGCGGATCACGTCGAGATAGGGAAGACCCGGCTTCACCATCACGATGTCCGCCCCCTCCTCGAGATCCAGCCTCGCCTCCCGGACCGCCTCGTTGGAGTTGGCGGGGTCCATCTGGTAGGAACGCTTGTCGGACGGCACGCCGGGCCGTTCGGTCGGCGCGGAATCGAGCGCGGCCCGGAACGGCCCGTAGAAGGCGGATGCGTACTTGGCCGCGTAGCTCATGATGATCGTGTCGGTGGATCCGGCCCGGTCGAGCGCCGTCCGGATCGACCCGACCCGACCGTCCATCATGTCGGAGGGGGCCACGATTCCCGCCCCGCATTCCGCGAGCATCACCGCCATCTCCGCGAGGACGTCGACGGTCGGGTCGTTGACGATCCGGCCGTCGACCACCAGTCCGTCGTGGCCGTCGGAGGAGTAGGGATCGAGCGCGACGTCCGCGACGAGGATCGCTTCCGGGAATCGATCGGCGAGCGCGCGAATCGTCCTGGCGCCGAGCGAGTCCTCCCTGGTCGCCATCGAGGCCTCCGCGTCCTTGTCGCGGTCGCGAACGCTCGG
This sequence comes from Planctomycetaceae bacterium, assembly GCA_002684855.1. Lineage (GTDB taxonomy): Bacteria > Planctomycetota > Phycisphaerae > Phycisphaerales > SM1A02 > UBA12014. The sequence continues at coordinate 14,265 of NYWD01000060.1, forward strand.
GAACGGCGCGAACGCCCGGATGCCCAGATCCAGCGCCTCCTCGATCAGGCCGGAGGCCTCGTCGATCGACCGACGCTCGACGCCGGGCAGCTGCTGAACGGGTTCCCGGATCCCGGTGCCGTCCACCACGAACAGCGGCAGCACCAGTTGCTCCACGCTCGGCGTGCTCTCCCGTACCAGGCCGCGCACCACCGGGCCGTTTCGCAGTCGTCGGGGTCTCTGGACGGGCCGGTTCATGCGGAGACCTTCTTGCTCGGGCCACCATCCGCGGCGCCGGATCCGGACGGGCGGCGGGACCTGTCACCGAGGAACGAGGAGATCTCGTCGGCGACTTCGTGCGCGTGTCGCACTCGATCGTTGACGCCGATCCCCCCATGGGGCGGGCAGATCCACGAACCCGCCATCGCGAGGCCGGGCGTCCGGGAGATGGAATCGGCGATCGATCGGATCCGGGCGGCGTGACCGACCTCGTACACCGGGACGCTCGAATGCCATCGAGTCACGTCCACGTGCTTCGGTTGGCCCTTGATTCGATGGACCGACCGGATTCGCTCCAGGCAACCGGAAACCAGCGTCTCGTCGTCGAGGCTCAGTGCCAGCGGCCAACGGGTCCCTCCCACCATCACCCGGATCGTCGTGGTCCCCTCCGCCTCATGGGCCGGGAAGACGGACCCCGGCCAGATCACGCCGAGAACGGGATTCATGGCGTCCTCGGAAGCCGGGACGAGATAGCCGAACCCGTCGAGGTCCCGGCCGACCTGCCCGCGTTCGAAGGTCAGATGCACGACGCCGAGACCGGCCACCCGGATCCCGCCGAGGAGCTCGCTCGCCGATGGCGCGATGTTCGAGACGAGTCTCGCCGATTCCTGCGGGCCGACCCCGAGCACCACGGATCCGGCGAGCAGTTCGCGGCCATCGGAGTGCGCGACCTCGAATCCGCCGCCGCTCTGGTCGATCCGGCTGACCCGCGCCCCGGTGAGGATCGATCCACCGAGCCGTTCCGCGATTCGGTCGACGAGCGTCGCGAGTCCTCCCTCGAGACTCATGAGCCGGCGCGGCGGCGCGGGCGCCGCCTTCCGGCGGATCCCGCGCACGAGGCCCACCGTCGTCCGCTGGAGGAGGTCCTCCTCGTGGACGGCGGGCATGCACGCCTCCGCCTCCAGTTCCCAGGCCTCGGCCCCGAAGATTCCCATCGTCCCGGGACCGACGAGGTGGTCGGCGAACTCCCGGCCGAAGCGTCTCGACCCGAGCTCGTGGAGCGTCGGCGGATCCGAAGGGTCCGGGCGACCGTCCGTCAGGATCCGGCGAAGAAGATCGAGGCGGCCCCGCAGCGACAGGAATCCGGACGTGAGCAGCCCCGGGAGCGACCCCGGGACCTGGCGCAGCTCGCCGTCGATCTGCACGAATCGACGCCGTGATCTTCCGGCGTCGACGGTGGCGGGCTCCAGTGCGAGCTCGTCGAGGAGTTGCGAGAATTCCGGCGATCGCAGCATCACGCTGAACGGACCGAGTTCCAGCAGACTGCCCTCGAGCCGCTCCGAACGGATCACGCCGCCCACTCGCTCCCCCGCTTCGAACAGCCGCACGGCCATCCCGGCACGCGCGAGCCGATAGCCGAGGACGAGTCCGGTGATGCCACCCCCGATCACCGCGACGTCGCAGGAATCAGGGGCCTTCAGCGCCTTCAGCATCGACGCTGAGCGATGGACGGGGGTCGGAGTCATGGCAGGGGTATTCGCGTGCGCACCCGATGAGGGATTCGACGTTTTCCACGGGAGTGTCCCGATGGAGTCCGTGACTGAGATTGAGGACGTGGCCTCGGTGCCCGCCCTCGCGTATGCATTCCCGAGTGGCCTCGGCGACTTCCTCCGGGGTTCCGTCCCGCAACAGGTCGTTGTCCACGTTCCCCTGCAGGCCGAGTCCGGGAAATCGCGCTCGCGTCGAGCCGATCGAGGCCTGCGAACCGAGGCTGAGCACCGTGGCCCCCGCCTCCGCCAGCAGGTCGGGCGCCGTCTCCCGGGCGAACAGGATCGTGGGCACGCCGAGGTCCGCGACACCGGACAACACCGTTCGCTGGTACGGCAGGGCCCATCTCCGGTATCCGCGCTCGTCGAGCAGCCCGGCTCCGCTCTCGAACAACTGCACGGCGTGGACGCCTGCGTCGATCTGCGCCCTCAGGTAGGACACCGTGACCGCGGCGAGGCGGTCGAGGAGACGGGCCGCCGGCTCCGGGTGGCTTCGGAGGAACTCCTGGAGCGTTCGAGGGTCCGATCCGGGACTGCCTCCCTTGACGAGGAACGCCAGCAGGGTGAGCGGCGCCCCAGCGAACCCCAGCAGCGGAGCCCGGTCCCCGAGGAGGTCGAGGACCCGCTCGATGCTTTCGAACACGAACGGGAGCCGATTCGTCGGCTCGTACTCGACGAGGCGCTCGGCGGCCTCGGCGTCGTCGATCGGCCGTTCGAGTTTCGGGCCCGGCCTGAACCTGAAGGGCGCCCCCATCGGCCCCAGCGGCGTCAGGATGTCCTGGAAGAGCACGAGGGCGTCGACGCCGTATCGCAACGGCAGCATCGTGATCTCGGCCGCCCGGCGGCCGTCCGAGAACAGCGCCTCGAGCTCGAGTCCGCACGATTCCCGGTAGCGGCGATAGGCGGGATCGAATCGGCCCGCCTGCCGCATCAGCCAGACCGGCGTCCGGGGGGTGGTTTCGCCGCGGAGGGCCCTGCTCACGAGATGGTTGTCTACGGACGACTTCGGATCCATGGTTCAGGCACTCGAGGAGAAGGACTGCGGAATTCCGGACCATGCGGCGTTCGCGGGCAGGTACGCGTCGAAGACGGCCGCGACGTTCCTCATCAGGACTCGCCCGAGCGGATTCGTGAGATCGAATCCGCCGGCGCGGTTGAAGGTGAGAAGCCCGTCCTCCGCGAGTCGCTGCAGCGCCGGACGGGCCGCCGTGAGGTACGGGTGCGCATCGATCCCGGACACGGCGAGGAGGCGTTCCGGGCACACACCCGCGTAGCAGTAGAGATCCATCAGGATCGCCTGCCGCTCCCCGTCCTCGATCCCGAGCGAAAGCCCCTTGATGACGGGGTCCTCGCCCGCGGCCACGATGCTCGCGTACTTCTTCGGATCGCGCTCGTTCTGGATGTAGCCCCGCCTCGGAAACACGCTGATCGCGGAACAGCCGAGTCCGATGAGGTCGAGCTCGCCGCCCGTGGTCATCCCCTGGAACGAACGGTGGATGCTTCCATCCCGGAAGGCCCGGGCCAGTCGTTCGTCGGGGCGCGCGAAGTGATCGAGTCCGATGAACGAATAGCCTGCTTCGACGAACCTGCGGGTCGCCTCGAGGAGCATCGTGAGCTTGGTGTCGGACGACGGAAGCGCGCCATGGTCGATGCCGCGCTGGATTGCGACGCGATCCGGGATCTGGGCGTAGTGGTAGAAGGCGATGCGGTCGGGCAGCAATTCGAGGGTGTGCGTGATGGTCGACACCACCGTCTCGATCGACTGGAACGGAAGCCCGTAGATCAGGTCGAAGTTCACGCTCTCGAAGCCGATGTCCCGTGCGCAGTGCGTGATCTCACGTACCAGCGAGAGCGGCTGGATCCGGTTCACGTGCTCCTGCACCTTCGGATCGAAGTCCTGGACGCCGAACGATATTCGGTTGAATCCGAGGCCTCGCAGCGTCTCCAACTGTTCCCTCGACGTGGAACGCGGATCGATCTCGATCGAGCATTCCGCGTCGGGGGTCAGGTCGAAGACCTCCAGGCAGGCCCGGTGGAGCCGCTCGATCTCGCGGGAGTTGAGGAAGGTCGGCGTCCCACCGCCCCAGTGGATCTGTCGCACCGGTCGACGAGCCCCTCCCAGCGCCTCCAGGGCGTCCGAACGGGTCCGGGCCTCGGAGATCACGGCGTCGAGGTACCCCTCGACCATCTCGTCGGCGTGCGGCGACTTCCGCTTGAGGGACACCTTGTTGCACGCGCAGAAGCGGCAGACGTGTTCGCAGAACGGGAGATGGATGTAGAGCGAGAGATCGCGCGGCGAGTCCCCGCCGAGACACGCGTCCCGGATCAGGCCCGCCTCGGTCGGATCGACGTCGTGCCACCACGACGGCATCGGGTAGGCCACGTGCCTCGGCAGGCTGAGACCGGTGTAGCGACCGAAGGTCTCACGATCGATTACTGGAAGCCCGTAGGTCATCTGATCGCTGGCTCCGAGACGGCCGAGGGCTCGACGACGGGGACGCGGTCCGGTCGATCGACGTCCGCCGCGGGTGCGTTCTCGGCGACGCTCCGCCGCGAACATCGGCGGACGTACTCGACGATCATCGCCGTGGCGCGCTCGCGGGCGAGCTGGAACGCCTCCGTCTCGGAGAAGTCCCGGCCGTAGGCGGAAGCCGCCTCCTTCAGTTCGTGGACGGTGACGTGACGCAGGCCCTCGATCTCCACTTCGCCGTCGATGGAGCCGTGCGAATTGAAGTCCACCAGCGTCAGGGCCCGCACGCCGAAGTCGCGAAGCCCGCGCACCGTCGACGCGGCGAGGATCGGTTCGCGGTTGTCCACCCCGAGCACGACGGTGTCCGCCTCCGCGATCGCGTCGACGACCCGTTCGTCCGAATACCGCTGCACGCAGATTCGATCGGCCGCGGGCACCGTCTCCTGGACGAACCTGACCAGATCCTTCCTGCCGACGCCGCGATAGACGAAGGTGAGCGGACCCCGGGGACGACCGGCCATCGCCTTGAGGACCTGTCGCGAGGTCGTGGATCCGCCGATCACGACGAGATGGCCCATCTCCTCCGAGAGGCCCTCGACCTTCGACATGGCGGCGCTGGGGAAGTTCGAGGCGAACCGACCCCATCCGGTCTCCTCGCGAATGTCGACGACCGCGTGCTCCACGGCCTGCTGGATCCGATCCAGACCGCTGCAACCCGTGCCGGCGTGCTCGGCCATGCGGAGGGCCGAGGCGAACTGGTCCATGACGTCGAGTTCCGCGGGGAGATGGCTCGACAGGCCGAGACAGGTGGCGACGAGGTCGCCGAAGGCCTCGGCCCCGGACCGGACGAAGGGATGCGGGAGGCCGGTGTCCGCGCGATCTCCGGTCAGCGCCCCCACGAGCGCCGACTTGACCTCGTCCATCGCGTCCTCGTCCCGATCGGTGAGAATCAGGTGGATCTCGTTCCGCTGGCAGGTGTTGAGCGCCATGCAGCCGTCGACGCCCGGGGTCCTCCCCACGATGTCTCGGAGCATCGCGATGACGTCACCCCGTTCACGCGAGATGCCGCGGAGCTGTTCGTCGTCGATCAGTCCCTCGCCGGGTCCGGTCTCCGTTTCCGAAGGAACGCGGAAGCCGACGCTGACGAGCCGTGAGACCACGTTCGAGATCGGCGAGGTGTCGATGATCTTGCGGAGCGGCTCGATCTCCTCGTCGTTCTCGATGCTGCGGGGGCCGCGTCGCACCAGCAGTGCGAGCGCGGCGATGAAATCGTCGTCGTCGTTGAGCGATGGTGCGAGGTGGAGCTTTCCGCCTTCGCACTCCTCCTCGAAGTCCTCCGCGTACCCCATCCCGATCTCCTCCAGCGTCTCGAGACAGTCCGCGGTGAAGCTGATGGGACATACGATCACGTTCTTCTCCCGTTCCTCGGCGAGCCGCGAGAGTTCGTCCTCCGTCGACGGAGAGAGCCAGGGGATCGGCCCGAGCTTGCTCTGGAAACTCAGTGCCGAACGCTCCACCGGCCACCCCAGCCGCTTGAGCACGAGGTCCATCGACCGCCGGACCTGCCACTCGTACGGATCGCCCCGCTTGATGTAGGAGACCGGCATCGAGTGCGTGCTGAAGAGAAGGTAGGAGTTGCTCGGATCGAGCCCGCGCTCGCCGGCGTACCGATGGAGGAGCTGCGCCTGGGCGTCGATGTAGCCCCGGTCGTCGAACCATTCGTTTCGGATCACCATCGCGAGCCGGAGCCCGTACCGTCGCATCTCCCGATAGAGGACGTCCAGCGCCGTCGCGGTGGTCGGCCCGGCGTGCTGCGGGTACATGGGCACCACGACGACCTCGGTGATCCCGTCGTCGACCATCCTTCGCAGCACGTCCCGGACGCTCGGATTGGCGTACCGCATCGCGTAGTAGACGGACCAGTCACCGCCGAGTTGGCCACGGAGCTTCTCGGCCTGCCTTTCGGTGATGACCTTGAGCGGCGACCCCTCGTCCCACCAGATCTCCCGGTACGCCTTCGCCGACTGCCCCCCTCGGAAGGTCGCGATGATCGTCGAGAGCACCGGGTTGAACCACCTCATGAAGACGGGAAGCTTGATCACGAAGGGATCCGCGAGGAACTCGCGGAGATAGCGGCGGACGGCTCGGTTGGAGGCGTCGTCTGGCGTGCCGAGATTCATGAGGAGGGCGGCACGCCTGCGGGGACGTCCCATGTCGGCGTCGCGGCCGTGATTCGCGTTGTTCGATGGGCGTTTTGCGGACTTCACGTTGTTCGTCTCGATCGGTGGCGCGCGAACGCCACAGGATTTGCCCGCGGAAGCGTGCCACGGGAGGAGAAGAGACCACCGGCGGTCGCCGGGGGGTCGGATGGTCGGAAGGACCGTGATTTGTGGGTGCCTGCTACCAGCGAGCAGGCGGCGGGCGAACGGTCCTGCGCTCGCACAGGTGCAGGCCGCGATCGACGTCGACGGTCGCGGCCAGGTAGCCCGCGTGCCCGGATGGCCGTCGAAGCGTGCCTGCGGTCCCGACGATGGCGTCCGCTGCGCTCCGGAGGAGGTTCGCGATCCGACGACGATTCTCGCGTCGTGCGATCCACGTGCCCCCGATGCCCGCGCTGGCGGCGATGGAGGCGAGATCCATCCGGTCCAGCTCGCGAATGTCGGCACCGTGGAGGATCCCACCCGCCAGCAGCCAGACCATCAGCTCCGTGCGGGGTCGGTCGGATCTCAGGATCCGCATTCCGAGCGCCTTCGCGGTCGAGAACGCGATGAGCCCCGCGAGAAGAAGCAGCGATCCGACGCGGTCCAGCGAAGGGGAGGAGAACAGCTGGGACAGGACCGCGAACAGGGGCCACGCGTGCACGATGGCGAGGCATGCCCAGGCAACGCGCGCGGCGGGGGTCCGGCTCGGCGGCCGATGCGGTCCGATGATGGACGTGACGAGGTTGAGCCCTGGCGGGATCACGGGAAACAATAGCGCTCAACCTCGGTCCGCAGCCTCCCCGCTCGGTCAAATCCACAGGATTCATCCCGACCGCCGAACGTGCCTTGCTCGACGCCCCACCGCGGCACCCCGGGAGGTCCCCCACCATCGTCCGGTCCCGCCGTATCGGTACGCGGAACGGTGTCCTGCGGACCGGGGACTCGGACTTCTTCGCCCGGAAAATCCACCCCGGGTCCGCCGGACGCGGTCGCATCCGCATCAGATGCCCGGGCTCCCGGCACGTGGAACCGGGTTTCCCGCGGAAGAGCCGGTTTCCGGATCGCATGCCGGTTCGAGTCCGGGGCCGCGTTTCCGGACCCCGACCGACCGGATTCCGTCGCGTCGGCGGGGGTCCGGATCCCCTCCATCGTGCCGTCACGATCGCGTTGTTCGAAGCCGTATCATCACGCCCGGTGCCGTGGTGGCGTCGGCGGCTCGAATTCCGCCGCCCTGGTCGGAGGATGGACGCACCGCTCGGGAATGCATGCCATGGATCTCGACGATTTCATCGCGGGCCCGATTCCGGAGAAGGCGCTCGCCGAACTCCAGGGCCATTTCGACGCCGCGTCGATCGAGTTCGAGACTCCGCGCGTCCTGCGACACCCGCTCGGTTGCGACGTGCTCGTGGACGTCGAATGGTACGAACACGGGTCGAAGGGACCCGGTCACACCGTCAAGCACACCGTGGTCTTTCTTCATCGTCCGGACGCGAGACTTCCCGACTTCGAGATCCGACCTCGCAAGGGCGGCATCGAGGGGACCCTCGGCCTGGTCTCGTCGATGCTGGGCATGCCTTCACTCGAAATGGAGGACGAACCCGTGTTCTCCGATCGATACAGGGTGCTGACCACGAACGAGGACTCGGTCCGAGTCCTGCTCGGCCGCGAATCGATCGATTCGATCCTCGCCGTGGACGACCTTCACTTCAGGTTCAGCGGCCGTGGCGTGCTCGTCTCGCGGGCCAGCGTCGACGGGTCATCCGGCCGGCGGAGCTCCGTGGGCGTCGGAGACCTCGGGAAGATCACCGGTGGAAGACGCCGCGATCACGGACTCGACGAGGCCGAGTCCCGCGCACTCCTCGAGGATGCACTCCTGGCCGCGAGCCCGATCATCGACGATCCGGAAGCGGGCCGACGAGCCGCCGACGCCGTCGAGGGGACCTACGCGGAGGAGGCGGTCCGCAACCTCGCCGAACGGGGGGGATTCGCCGGTCGCCAGTTGGCGAAGACGCTCATCACCGGCGAGATGCTCGCCTCCCTGCGGACCGCGTCCATCCCGCGTACGAACATTCCCCGCCAGGTCGCCCGAAAGGCCTGGGGAGGCACGACCTTTCCGCTGTGCATCGCCATTCCGTTCGGCCTGAACTTCGCCGGCATCGGGATCTTCCTCGCGATCGGCGGCCTTTCGGAGGCGTTCCCCTTCCTGGGCGTCGGAGTCCTCGCCCTCGTGATCTCCGGATTCATCCTGCGTCACCGGTTGGTCCGGAGGAACCTGATCGTCCACGGTGCCGCCATCGACGGCAGGGTGATCGGCGTCGAACGAACCGACACCACGGTGAACGACGACCCGATCAGCAGGATCACCATCGAGACCCGCGATGGTGGTGAACCCCTCGTGGTGAAGATGGGCTCACGTCCCGCCACGCAGGCACGGAGAATGATGGAGTCGAGCCCGGATACGTGGGTGCTCCGCGACCCGCGGAAGGATGCACGCGGCCTCTGGATCGAGGGTTGGTCGCTGGAGAACGCCCCCGATTGAGTCCCGCTCGGGGGATGGAGGGGGCGTTTCGGGCAAAATCCGGCATTTCGACGCCCGATCACCGGGCAGACCTCGTATCCCAACGGGTGGTTGCGTTCCGGGAACGTTCCGCCGCGGCCCCCCCTCCCGATCGAACCACATGACGAATCGCATCGAACAAGCTCGCGCGGATCAGAGTCTCACGGACTGGTCGATGGTCCTCGACGCGGGCCGGATCGATTCACCGTCACGTTCGACCTCCCTCGATCGCCTGGTTCGACGGTACTGGCCACCCCTCTTCGCGTACGTGCGGGCGACCGGATGCTCGCCCCAGGAGGCGAACGACGTGGTCCAGGGATTCATCGCCGACGTGATCCTCGAACGGAATCTTCCCGGCAGCGCGGACCGTGATCGAGGGCGATTTCGCGGACTTCTGTTCAGGTCGATCGGAAACTACCTCAAGGACCGGCACCGTCGGGAGACATCGCTCAAGCGCCGTCCCGCCGCGGGACGACCCACCTCGATCGACGTCACGGACCCGGGCATGCTCGCCTGCGGCGACCGGGACACCCCCGAACGTTCGTTCACGCGGCACTGGGTGGCGACGCTGCTTCGACGCGCGGTGGAGACGGTTCGATCGTCCTTCCTCGATTCGCAGCGGGAGACGGAGTGGATGATCCTGGAGTCGAGACTCGTCCGACCGATGCTCGACGGCTCGGATCCCGTCCCCTACGCATCGCTCGTCGAATCACTCGGACTGCGGGACGTCCCACAGGCGGCGGCATACCTGGTGAACGGAAAACGGGCGCTGGGCCGGGCCATCCTCGACGAGATCGGCGAGACGGTGCCTTCGCCGGGCCAGGTCGACTCGGAGGCTCGGGATCTCCTTCGCCTTCTTTCGGAACGGACGCCATGAACGACCCCCTGACCGAATCGCTGCGGTGGGCCATCGCGATCGGAAGCGAACCCGAACGCAGCACCGCGGACTGGATCGCGATCGAACTCGCACCCGGCACCCGCGATGCGGTCGCGGCCATCTGCGACGCCGTGCCCGACGCGGCCGAGGATCTCGATCGCCTCCGCCTCCTCAAGCGGGGATTCAAGACGCTGCGACTGGGCGGGGAGCACACCACGGATCGTCGGCTTGCCGCGCGATACTACGCCGCGACCCTCGCCGCCGGACTCGTCCGCCACGGCGTCTGGATCTCGAGACAGCGCACCGATCGGATCGTCGAGGCCCTCCAGGGACTCGCCGACGACGATGAGGTCGACGACCGGCTCCGCGCCATCGCCTCCACGGCGATCGCGATCTCCTCCGAACGGGTGATCGAGCGCGACGCCACCGGGGATCCGCGGGACTGAACCGATCAGCCGTCGGCGGCGACCGGTGCGTCGCCCTCCAGCGGCCCCTCCCGAACGGAGGTCGATCCGTCGTCGCTTTCGTCGAATTCGACCTTCGACTGACCGAGCAGGGTTCCGGTCGCGAAGGCGATGTCCACGAGCGCGATCTGGTAGGAGGCGAGGGCCTGCACCTCCCGACTCTGGGCGTCGGCGAGCCGGCTCTGCGCCTCGAGCACGTCGGTCGACGTCCGGATCCCGACCTCGAACTGCCGCTCCTCGCCGAGCGCGGTTCGCGCGGCGAGCACCGTCTCGAGTCGGGCGGCGAGGATCGACTGCCACGCCTGTCTCAGGCGGTCGAGTGCATCGAAGACCTCCGACTCGATCGCCTGCCCGCGTGCATCCCGAGTCGCGAGGCGCTGGATCCGCTGCAGGACGGCCGCCGACAGTCGATTCTCGCGTTGGGCGTTGCCGATCGGAATCTCGCCGTTGACGCCGATGCGGTGACTGTCCGAATCCCCGAGCGATGCGTATGCGGCATCGAACGACCGATCGTCGCCCTGGATGGAATATCTGTAGTCGAAGGCGAACACCGGAAGCGCCTCGTTGCGACGGATGTCGACGGTGGTCGCGTCGATCGCCAGCTGGATCTCCAGTTCGAGCATCTCCATCCGGTTGGAGATCGCCTCGGCCGCGAGTTCACCCCCGTCGAGTTCGATTCGCAGCGGGTTCGGCTGGGTCTCCGGAATGATCGCGGTCTCGGAGCCGATCGGAAGATCGGGGAGGTTCATCAGTCGCTTGAGCGCCCGCTGGCGTTGTCGCAGCGAGGCGTCCGCCCGAATGATCGACTCCAAGGTGCTCCCCACGCCGCTCCGCGCGCGAATCACGTCGATCTCGGGAGCGTCGCCGGCGTCCAGTCTTCGCTGGGCCCGCTCCAGCTGGCTGGTGGCCCGTTCATACTGGCTCTTCCTGACCTCCAGCTCGCGCCACGCCTCGTAGAGACGCCAATAGGCCTTGTCGGCGTCGGCGAGGACACGGATCGTCGCCAGCTTGAGACGAGCGTCCGCGAGATCGCGGTTCCACTTCGCGATGCGGATCGACGAGGTGTTCACCGCGCCGGCACCTCGAAGCAGCGGCTGGGAGACGGAGAACCGAAGATTCGACTCCCACGGCGCGACCTGGGATCCGGGGAAACCCGAACCGAGGTCGCTCTGCGTCGCCAGCGTGTCCACCGTGAGCGTGCCCCCGCTGGCCAGTGGAAGCCGGATGCCCGCGAGGAATTCGTCGCTGCTGGTCGGATCGCCCTGCTCGAGGTTCGTGATCACGCCCTGGTCGTTCCGGGTGTAGCCGGCGAACAGGGTCGACTCGAACTTGGCCTCCTCCGCCCCGAGGTTCGCCCGGGCGATCTCGGGGGATACCAGTTCGGTGCGGATCTCGAGGTTGCCCTCGATGACGGCTCGACGCACTTCGGCGATCCCGATCGTCCTCGACTCCTCGGGCGTGCCGATCGGCAACCGGTTCTCCAGTGCCGCCTCCATCGCCTCGTCCGGTCCCTCGGGGGGCGTCGTGCTCCGGCTGGCGAGATCCACCGACGAGATGACGCCGACCTGCTCCGGGGCGGGACGCCAGTACGGCGTCTTCGGCTTGAAGATCCCGTCGCAGCCCGCGGCGAGGGACAGCCCGAGCGTGGAGGCGAGCACCAGCGATCGCTTCGACGGACCACGGAGCCGGAGGTGGAATGGTTCGTGGTTCATTCGTGTCGCAACGCCTCGATGGGATCGAGCCGCGAAGCCTTGATGGCCGGGAACATCCCGAAGACCACCCCGACCGCGGCGCTGAAACTGAAGCTCATGACGATCGCCCACAAGGGAACGTGGGCCTCCTCGAGGCCCGCGTCCGGAATCAAGGTGAGTCCGAACGCCATCGTCTCCCCCGCCGCGACCCCCAACGCCCCGCCGACCAGGCAGAGCACCACGGCTTCGAGCAGGAACTGCAGCAGGATCGCCGACGGCGTCGCACCCACCGCCTTGCGAAGACCGATCTCCCGGGTCCGCTCGCTGACGGAGACGAGCATGATGTTCATGATCCCGATGCCCCCGACGAGGAGACTCACCCCGACGATCCCACCGGCGATCGCGGTGATGCCGGCCGCGAGGGCGCGGAACTGGTCGATGAACTGGTCGATGGCGGCGACCTCGAAGGTGTCGGGCTCGTCGGGCCCGAGTCCGCGCATCTTCCGGAGCACGAACCGGACCTCGCTGATCGCCTCGTCCGCGACGTCCGGAGACTCGATCATCGCCGAGATCCGGAAGAAGAAGTCGTCGTCCTTGAGGCGTGCCGCGACCGCGAACGGTATGAAGACCTCGGCCCGGGAGGTGCTGATGCCGAGGATCGTCGACTGGATCGTCTCCACCACTCCCACCACGAGATACCGTCTTCCGCCGAGCAGGACGTGCGACCCGACCGGATCGCGGCGGAGCCGGAGCTCCTCGATCGCCGCCTCGTTCAACAGGCACACCTGGCGGGCGTTCGATTCGTCGATCGAGTTGAAGGGCCGACCCGCGATCACCGCCCGATTCTCGGTCTCGTGCCACGCGGGTCGGATCCCGGTCACGTTGAGACCCTCGATCAGGCGGTCGCCGTACTGCGCACTGAGGCCGAGCGAGGTCACGGGCGTGAGGCTGCGTATGGACGGGCAGTTGGCCTCGATGGCCTCCACCTCCTCGAGCTTGAGCCGCACGTCCTTCCACGGGTAGGCGTTCTTCGGCATGTCGTCGGGGCGGTCCGGGAAGATGAACAGCCGGTTCGCCCCGAACGACTCGAACTCCGAGAGCACCTTGGTCTTGAGCCCTGACAACGCCGCGATCACCGCGGTGACGCTCGCCACGCCCACGATGATCCCGAGCGCGGTCAGGAGGCTGCGACCGAGGTTCGCGCGGATCTGCGAGAACGCGAGGGTGACGGCCTGCACCCAGAAGACGGGATTCAGCATGCGTCCTCCGTCCCCGCTCCGGTCGCGAGCAGTCGTCCGGCGGGATCCTCCTCGATCGGCAGGGCGCTCGCGATCCGACCGTCGTGGAGGCGGATCACGCGTCGACAGTGCGCCGCCACCTCGTCTTCGTGGGTGACGATGATCACCGTCTGTCCCTCGTCGTGGAGACGCCCGAACAAGGCCAGGATGTCGGCCGTGGTCGTGGAGTCGAGGTTCCCGGTCGGCTCGTCCGCGAGCAGGATCGCCGGTCGGTTGAGCAGGGCACGGGCGATCGCGACCCGCTGCTTCTGGCCGCCGGACAACTGGTTCGGGCGGTGGTGGACGCGATCGGCCAGCCCGACTCGTTCGAGCGCCGAGAGCGCACGATCACGTCGATCCCGCCGGCGATCGCCCCGGGCGTAGACCGATGGCAGTTCCACGTTCCGGAGCGCCGTCGACCGGGGAAGGAGTTCGAAGGCCTGGAACACGAACCCGATTCGCTCGTTTCGGACCATCGCGAGATCGGTGGCGGACATCCGATCGGTCCGCCGATCGTCGAGTCGATACTCCCCCGCGGTCGGACGATCCAGACACCCGAGCACGTTCATGAGCGTGCTCTTGCCGGAACCGGACGATCCCATGATGGCGACGAATTCGTTGTCGCCGATGTCCAGGTCGACCTCGTGGAGCGCATGAATCGTCTCGACGCCGATGCGATAGGTCTTCGAGATGCCGCGTAGGGTGATGAGCATGTTTCGATCGGGTCCCCTTCAGAAGGAGACCGTCATGCCCCCATCATCGGAACCGACATCCGCGTCCCGCTCGTCGGCGTCGCCTTCCACCGAGGAAGGACCCGGACCCGATTCGACCTTCACGGCATCACCATCCTCGAGGCGCTCGATCGCCTTGTACGGTCCGATCACCACGTCGACGCCCGGCCCGATCCCCTCGGAGATGATGGTCTCCGCCAGGCTGCTCGGTCCGATCCGGACCGGCGTGCATCGAGCCCTGCCGTCCTTCACCACGAAGATCACGGGGACCGTGCGGCGCTCGCGGTCGATGAGATCCCGGTTCACCACGTCCGTCGGAAGTTCCTCGATCTTCATGTCGACGACCGCCTGGCTCGGCACCACGAGCCCCTCGTGCCGGGCGATCTCGATGTCGACGTTCGCGGCCAGTCCGGAATAGATCCTCCGGCCGTCGAGTTCCAACTGGACCTCGGTCTTGAAGAATCCGCTGCCGTCGCGGTCCATCGACCGCTGCAGCGCGATCCGCTCCACCGTGCCGTCGAAGACCTCGTCGGGATAGGCGTTGATCCGGATCTCCGCAGGCTGCGTATTCTCGACCTTCGCGATGTCGCTTTCCGCCACCTTGGCGTCGAGTCGCATCCGGGAGAGATCGGCGATGGTCATGATGATCGTGCCGGCGTTGTTCATGGTGCCCACGACCACGAGTTCACCCACCTCGGCGTTCAGGATGGTGATCACCCCGTCGATCGGCGACTTCATGATCGTCTTCTCGAGTCGATCCCGAGCCTGGTCGATGTCCGCCTCGGCGGCCTGGAGCGAACTCTCGATCACGGAGATCGCGAGCTTGCCCGCTTCCACCTGCGCCGCGAGCTCGGCCACCCGGTTCCGGGCCTCGTCGAGACTCTGCCGGCTCACATCGCCGGTGGTGAAGAGCTGTTCCTGGCGTTCGAGGACGGTGCGGGCGTTGGCCAGGGACGCCATCGGACCCGCGATCCTCGATTGCTCGCTTTGAAGTCGAAACCGCTCGGCGTCGCGTCGGGCCCGGGCGCTCTCGAGTCGGGCCTCGAAGTCGGCGGCGTCCAGTCGAATGATCAGCTCGCCCGCCCTCACCGACTCACCCTCCCGGAATGGCAGTTCGAGAATCCGCGCCGAAACCTCGGCCGACACGTCGACCTTCACGTTGGGCTCGATCTCGCCGGGGGCGGCGACTCGTTCCACCAGGGTTCGTCGCACCACGGACTCGACCCGGACCGATTCGCCACGACCACCCGAGTCGGAACCGAAGGAGAATCCTGCCGGGAAGTCGGGGCCGAACGCGACGACACCCCCCACGGCACCGAGCACGATCACGATGGAAAGAACGAGAAAGATCCGCACGCGAGCTCCTCCGGGACCTTCTTCGCGGCCGACGTCGGACGTCGGGGACGGTGCCATCGCGAGAACTGCCCAAACTGGTCGGCCACCCCGCCCGACATCCTGCGTGCGGTCGGTTTCTTGGACGCCGGAGCCGTTGTGACGAGACTCCGACGCTTACTGGGATCGAGGCGAGGCCCGTTTCGGCGTTGCCCGGAATCACCTCGGACAGGATACCGAGCTCGCACGACTCGGATGCGTCATCGACGTCGAGAGGACGGGCGGATTCCCCCCGGGTGATCCGGATTTCAAGGGACCGGGACCACCCACCACCTCGACCTGGAAACGAACACCCCCCGGCTCGAGGAGCCGGGGGGTGCTGCGATCTAGGAGTTCCGATCCGAGGATCGGAGGATGGACCTGGCCCGATCAGGGGCAGGCACCCCATCCGACGAGCAGGAGACCGACGTCGGCGCCGTTGACTTCACCGTCGCCGTTGAGGTCCTCGGGGCAGCCCCCGCAGGTTCCCCACGCCACGAGGATGAAGCCGAAGTCGGCACCATCGACGATGCCGTCGCCGTTGAAGTCACCGGGGCAGTCGGGCTGGCCGCCACCCGCGGTTCCGTCGACGTAGACGAACCACTCGAGGTCGAAGCCGATGTCACCGACCGGGGTGAACTCGGCGATGCCGCACGAGTCGGAACGAAGGTAGGTCGTACCGCTCGTGATGTCGGCCGCGGTACCACCGCCGAAGGTCGCGAAAGCGTCGGTCGAAGGACCGTAGGCGATCTCGATGACCATGGCGGAACCGTCGGACAGGTCGACGTTCACACCGTCCGCGAAGGACACGACGCTGTACTCGTTGCCCGCGGTGGTGTAGAAGCCCCACGGTGCCGAGCCGAGGAGCTCGAGATCTGCAAGCGGAGCGGGCGTGCCGTTCGCGGACTTGTAGATGTTCATCGCACCTTCGATGTAGGAACCGGGGTTGGTCATGCCGAAGCGGACGCAGTCGATGGTGAACTGGTCGTTCCCCATGTCCGCGGCCGTGTAGACGCGAGCGTACGCGTTCTCGGTGGTGATGCCACCGCCGGCACAGGCGACGCCGCCGACGGTCATGGCGTCGGTGGTGTTCTGGGTGAACGTGTCGGGGCCCGGCGTGTCGCAGGTGTAGGGCGGGATCGGCGGTTCGGCCGCAGCCCAATCGACGGTGAGCCCGCCGCTGCCTTCGGCGAGTGAGTAGCCCGACACGCTGATCAGGTACTGCCTGCCGCCTTCGACGTTCGCGGTGAGGAACGACTGGAAGTCGGGGCAACCGCCACCGTCGTCGTTGCACGCCACTTCCACGTTCGGAAGCGTCGAG
The DNA here is from genome assembly GCA_002684855.1 of Planctomycetaceae bacterium. Taxonomy (GTDB): domain Bacteria; phylum Planctomycetota; class Phycisphaerae; order Phycisphaerales; family SM1A02; genus UBA12014. The sequence continues at coordinate 30,970 of NYWD01000060.1, forward strand.
GGATCGAAGACCGAACCGATCTCACCGGCATCCCACAGCGTGAGCGCGGTGTCGTAGTCGGCGTCGTTGCAGGTCGTCGCGTTCAGGGTGCTCGTACCCGTTCCGTCGATCTCCACCATGAACCAGACGTTGGCGGCACCACCGGCGGCACAACTGATGACCGGGCCGTCGTAGTTGGCGCCCAGGGTCGAGAAGCCAAGCCGCTCGCCGTTGCCGATCGGGGTCGGATCGGTCGCACAGTCGTTCCCGTAGGCGGGGTTGTCGCAGGTGTAGAAGTAGATGTTGCAGAGGGCGATCGCGTTCTCGACGCAGGTCGAGTCCCACGAGACCTCGCAGCAGAACGGATCCCCGCCGGCGGCGGGGTCACAGGTCAGGGCACAGCAGGTGACGTCGTCACAGCCGGGCTCCGGATGCGGCTCGGCGCAGGAACCGGTCGCGTCGACGCAACCTTCGGGAACTCCCGCACCAAGCGTGAAGAAGGCGTCCGCGGTCACGACGGTACCGCCGTTGAGACCGGTTCCGTCCTCCCAGGCCTGGAAGACGGCGACGTCGACGTCACCCGATGCATCCACCGAGAAGGTGAAGGGATCGAAGATCGTCTCGCCCGCCGCGGTGGAACCGTCGAGCGGATACGTGGCGCACTCGCCTTCGATGTCCGAGCCGGTCGTGTCGGCGACCGGGACACCCACGTTGAAGAACGCGGTCGCGGAACCGTCGGACATGTTCATGGTGAACGTGCATTCGCTCGCCCAGCATGAATAGGTGGAACCGGCGTTCCAACAGACGTCGATGGCGACGTTGGACCAGCCGAAGGTCGTGAAGTACGCACCGGCCTCGGCCATCACGGACTGACCGTTGTAGTTGGGGCTGGCGATGTCGGTGCCACCGTTCGCGATCGAGTAGTAGGGCGCGTCGGAGAACCCGACGTCGTACGTCCCACCCCCGCCGGCGAGGGCGACGGTCGACAGACCTGCCGCGGAGATCGCGGCGGTTGCCTTGATGAAAGTCGTCTGCATCTTGCATTACCTCCTGATAGCCGAAATCCGGGAAAGCAGGCACACGCCTGATCTCCGGTGGATGCATCAAATTGGACCGAACACGGAAAGTTTATCCCACGATTAAAAAAAACCATCTGAAAAACGACACGAACCTCGATAATCAGAACCCAAGATCCGCTCGCTTTTCGGGGACGTGGAAATATCGGCCGGGCCTCGACGTGTCCCGGCTCCTTGCGGTCGGAAAACCGAACGAAAACCCCCCGACCCGTCAGACGGGTCGGGGGGCGTTCAAATCGTTCGAATCATCCATCACATGGATGGCGACTCGCAGGTGGTCGATGACCGATCAGGGGCAGGGACCCCAGACCGAGAGCACGAGGCCGACGTCGGCACCGTTCACTTCACCGTCGCCGTTGAGATCCTCGGGGCAGCCCCCGCAGGTTCCCCAGGCCGCGAGGATGAAGCCGAAGTCAGCACCGTCGACCATGCCGTCGCCGTTGAAGTCTCCGGGGCAGTCGGGCTGGCCGCCACCAGCGGTGCCGTCGGTGTAGACGAACCACTCGAGGTCGAAGCCGATGGAACCGACCGTGATGTACTCCGCGATGCCGCAGGAGCCGGATCGCAGGTACGTGGTGCCGCTGGACACGTCGACCGCGGTACCGCCACCGAAGGTGACGAAGCCGTCGAGAGCCTGCGGGATCGAAACCTCGATGACGAGGGCCGAGCCGTCGGACAGGTCGACGTTCACGCCGTCGGGGAAGGTCACGACGTTGTACTCGAGACCGTCGGTCGTGTAGAGACCGAAGGGGTTGGTCGCGAGCAGCTCGAGGTCGGCGTAGACGTCGACGTTGCCGCTGGGCGACTTGAGCACGTTGATCGCCGCCGGGAGGTACGAACCGGGGTTCGTCATGCCGAAGCGGATGCAGTCGATCGTGAACTGATCGTTGCCCATGTCCGCCGCGGTGTAGATCCGGCAGTAGTTGTTCTCGGTGGTGATGCCACCGCCAGCACAGGCGACGCCGCCCGCGGTCATCACGTCGGTGATGTTCTGGGTGAACGTGTCGGGGCCGGGGGTGTCGCAGGTCTGCGGCGGGATCGGCGGCTCGGGCGCGTCGATCGAGACGACGAGTTCACCCGAACCGGTCGCCTGGACGAATCCACCGAGCCGGACCAGGTACTGACGGCCCGCATCCACGGCGACCAGCGCCTCGGAGGTGAAGAACGTCGGGTCGTCACAGTCCTCGTTGCAGATCAGGAAGGACGTCGGCAGGGTGGCCGGGTCGAAGGTCGATCCGATCTCGCCCGCGTCGTAGATCGCGATCTTCGTGTCGAAGTCCGCGGTGTTGCAGCACGTGGCGGTCATGATGCCGCCGTCGGTCGACTCGACCATGTACCAGAGGTCCGACCAGATCGGGTAGTCCTCTTCGGCGGAGCCGCAGTCGATCTCGGGCGGGCCGTCGGTGTTCGCACCGACGGTGATGAACGCGACCGGGGTGTTGAGGTCGAGCATCATCGGCGAAGTCGCGCAGTCGTTGGAGTACTGCGGATCTTCACAGGTGTAGATGTAGATGCCGCAGAGCGCGATCGCGTTCTCGACGCAGGTCGAGTCCCACGAGACTTCGCAGCAGAAGGGATCGCCGCCCGCGGCGGGGTCGCAGACCAGCGCACAGCAGGTCAGGTCGTCGCAACCGGGCTCGGGATGGACTTCGGAACACGAGCCGGTCGCGCCGTCGCAACCCTCGGGAACCTCGCCGGCGAGCGTGAAGAAGCAGTCGGCGGTGACGACCGAGCCGCCGGCGAGGCCGGTGCCGTCGTCCCACGCCTGATAGACCGCGACCGTGACGTCGCCGGAGGCGTCGACCTGGAAGGCGAAGGGATCGAAGATCGTCTCGCCGGTGGCGGAAGAGCCATCGAGGGGATACGTCGCGCAGGTGCCTTCGACGTCCGCTCCGGTCGCATCTCCGACCGGCACGCCGACGTTGAAGTAGTTGTCGGTGACGCCGTCGCTCATGGACATCGCGAAGGTGCTCTCGTTCGCCCAGCAGGAGTAGCCGGAGCCGGCGTTCCAGCAGACGTCCAGGACCACGTTCGACCATCCGAACGAACCCATGTAGCGGCCCGCTTCGGCGGTCACGGTCTGACCGTTGAAGTTGGGGCTGGCGGGATCGAGGCCGCCGGAGGCGATGTTGAAGTACGCGGCGTCGGAGAATCCGACGTTGTAGGTGTCGCCGCCGCCCGCGAGGGCCAGCGAGGACACCGTCGCCGCGGAGACCGCGGCCGTGGCCTTGATGAACTTGTTATGCATCCGAGATTCCTCCTAGATCGGATCTGGGTGTCGAGATTGAGAACTTCAACCTCGATTATGAATGGCGGACTCGCAAAGAGAATCCGTCAAAATCAGACTACCGGCGATTCGAAGGAGGTCAATCGTGTTCTGGAAGTGATGCATCGCATCAAAATAAAACATCCGTTTGACCGATCGGATTGGTCCCATAATCCTGTTCGTCCCCCGGACGGACTATCGGTCGCTCGAATCGAACCCTCGCCAGTCGAGAACGAGCTTTCCGAACTGCCGTCCCGCCTCGAGCGCCGCGTACGCCTCCCCCGCGGTCGCGGGCGTGTGAACCTCGTCGATCACCGGCGTCAACCGTTCGTCGACCAGCAGGCCGACGACCTCCCGGAACTCGGACATGTCGCCCATCGTCGAACCGAGGATCGCCAACTGGTTCCAGAAGACGCGTGCGAGATCCGTGGTCGCGGCCGGTCCGCTGGTGCAACCGCACGTCACGAACCGACCGCCGCGGGCCATCGATCTGATGCAGGCCGGGTGAACGGCGGCGCCGACCGAATCGATGCAGACGTCGACCCCTCGGCCGTCGGTCGCCTTTCGAACGGCGCGGGACCAGTCCTCGCCCTCGTCCAGGACCGCGGCCGTCGCCCCGTGGGACATCGCCTGCTCCAGCTTCGCGGCGCTGCGACTGGTCACCACCGTGCTGCATCCGAGATGCCGCGCGAGGCCGAGCGCCGCCAGCGCGACCCCCCCGCCGATCCCGGGAATCAGGATCCAGTCCCCGGGATGCGCCGCGGCCCGTGTCGTGAGCATTCTCCAGGCCGTCAGGTGGGTCAGGCCGAATGCGGCGGCCCGCACCGGATCCGTGTCCCCGATGTCGACGACGTTGGTCGCAGGCACGAGGAAGTACTCGGCCATCGCGCCGGCGACGTGTTCCCCGACGAGTTCGAAGTTCTCCCCGGCGGGCCTCGTTCCCGGCGACGCCGGCGCACCGACGTCCCGGGCGGCGTTCATGATCACCCGACGGCCGATCCATGCCTCGTCGACCCCCGATCCGACGGCGTCGACCACGCCGGCGCCGTCCGAGCCGGTGACCCGGGGCCAGGGACGATCCACGCCGGGGATTCCCATCCCGATCCACAGATCCAGGTGATTGAGTGCGGACGCCTCGGTCCGGACCCGGAGATCTCCCGCGGCGGGCTCCGGCATCGGAAGGTCCACGAGTTCGACGTTGGGCGCGACGGGCGCACCCCCGGTCATCACGGCGACGGCTTTCATGCCGTGGATCCTACTCCGGCCCGCCCCCGACCCGGGCCGGGATCGATCACGGATGGGGCATCCGGACCGACTATCCTTCAACCGACGCTTCGCGGTCCCGACCACGGCGTCGACGCCACGCGCCGCCTCGAACCAGATCCCACCGGAGCAGACCGTTGAATCCGATCCCCTCGATCCTCTCCTCGTTCGTCCTCCTGCAACTCCTCCTCATCGGCTGCGATGATTCGTCGACCACGGGCCCGGCGGCGAATGCGCCCACCGCGACGACCGGTTCCCCGTCCTCCGCGGCCGCACCCGTCCCGCCCTCCGGAGTTCGGATCATCGCACCGGGCGCCCTCGAGGTTCGACCGGACGCCGCGGCCGTCTACGGCGACCCCGCCGACGTCGACTTCGGGTTCGTGAAGCCGGGGTCGAAGCTCACCGCCGACGTCGTCCTGGTGAACCCCCTCGAGTCGCCGATGACGATCGTGCAGGCGGTTCCGACCTGCCAGTGCACCACGGTCGAAGTCACGGGCGAGACGATCCCGCCGGGCGGCGGCATCGCGATTCCGATCACCCTGCAGGTCCCGAGCACCACTGGAAAGAAGCAGGCCGCGGTGAACACGGTGCTCCAGACCGCCGACGGACGGAACGTCCGGGGACCGCGGCTCACCCTGACCGCCGTCGCCGCCTACGCGGTCAGGACGACTCCCCTCTACATCGACGCCCTGCCCCCCAATCCCACCACCGGAAACGTCGCGGTCGCGGCGACCGACGGGCGGGCTTTCCGCGTGCTCTCCGTCAACGGACGTCCGCCGGTGCTCCTCCCCCCGGACCAGCCGCTCCCCCAGCACGTCGTCCAGTACGACCTCGGACCGGCGGCGACGCAGGCCGAGCAGTCCGGCAGGTCCGACGTGTTTCCGAAGTGGATGATCTTCGAGACCGATCACCCGGAGGCCCCCGTGATCGAGATGCGGATCCGCCATCCGTTCTCCAAGCTCCCGCACCAGACCCGGAACGTCGCCCTGCAGTTCGACGGGAACATCGCGAACATCGGCGCGATCCCGGCGGGCGGGACCGGAACGTTCGACATCGAGCTCAAGCAGTTCGCGGGGAAACTCGTCACCAGCGTCCGCACCACGAACCCGGACTTCCGCGCCGATCTGGTGGAGCAGGCCGAGGGCGCAGGCGATCGGGTCCGGGTCAAGGTCGCGGTGACGAACCTCGGCGATCGGGAGGGGGTCTTCATGATCCCGGTCGACTTCGAGACCACCGCCGGGAGCGAGGCCATGTACGTCACCGGCGTCGTGCGGTAGACGCGGGGGCGTTCAGCGGTCGCCGAGACGTCGCTCGATGGCTTCGAGTCGGGATTCGATGCGCTCGAGCCGGGCCGCGACGGCGTCCGGACGCTCGTCCATCGCCTTGCGGATGATCGGCGCCAGCAGCGAGGCCATCGTGTCGTCGATTCGGGACCGTCCATCCGCGAGCCACGCCCGGGGCGACTCGTCCCGCCCGGAATCCGACGCCTCGTTCAACGCGGCTTCGACGGCCTCCGTGAGGTCTTCGCTCATGAAGCCCGCGATCACGCCGTCCAGCCAGTCCTCCCCGCCCGGGGGTGACGTCTCGCCGAGGTCCGCTTCTTCGCGATCTGGTTGCTGCATGCCGTCGTGTGCTCCAACGCGAGCGGTTCCGCTCCCGGTCCGTGGATCGTACCGATTGAGTCTAGACTCTCGGCATGACCATCATTCCCACCGCCGTGCTGCTTCTCGCGTTCTCGCCGATCGCCATCCCCGACGACTCGGCGAAGAAGCCCCCGATCACGGTTCCGGACGCGGTCCGGGACGGGATCGAGACCGCGTCGACCCCGACGACGAAGCTCGACCCGCGGATCGACGCGTCGAAGATCACCGAACTCCCCGCCCCCGAGGTCCCCGACCAGGTCCTGCTGCCCTCCCCCCCGGTACACCGCATCGCGACGGATCGCGGGCAGACGCGGCTCGATGATGCGACGTGGACCACCGCGACCGAAAGCACCCGGCGCGGACTCGCCTGGCTGGCCCGCAACCAGTCGAGGAACGGCGGCTGGATGGAAGGCGAAGTGGTGGTGCCCACCGACCAGCCGCCGCGCGAGGCGGCGGCGGCGGTCGCGGTCACCGGTCTCGGACTCAAGGCGTTCGCGCAGGCACCGAACCTCGCGGACGGATCGGAAGCGCGGGACCAGGCCCTTCGTTTCGTGAGACGCGCACTTGAATCGCACGGCTTCGACGGCCTCGCGGCGGCGGGACTCGGCAATTACGTCGCGAGCTCGATCGCCATGGGGCTCGCCGCCAACGGATCGACCTCCGACCCCGGAGACGCCGGGACGCTCGGGGACGCGGTGTCGTTCCTCCGGAACAACCAGTGGGACGAGACCGAAGGCGTGTCGACGCGTCAGGACTGGTTCGGCGGCGCGGGCTACGGAAATCGCGGCCGCCCGGATCTCTCGAACACCCAGATGATGCTCGACGCGCTCTATGACGCCGGCGTGAGCCCGGACGAACCCGTCGTGCAGAAGGCGCTGGTCTTCCTGTCGCGGACCCAGAACCTCAAGGCGACGAATCCGGCCGCCTGGGCGCAGGCCGGATCCGACGATGGTGGCTTCGTCTACACCCCCGCCAACGATGGAGAATCGTTCGGGAGCGCCGCCGCGGGCGAGGGGCGATACGGCGAGACGATGCCTGCGGGCGTGGCCCGCAGCCTGCGAAGCTACGGCTCGATGACCTACGCCGGCTTCAAGAGCCTGCTCTTCGCCGGGCTCGGTCCCGACGATCCCCGCGTCCAGGCCGCGCTCGGCTGGATCCGCGACCACTGGACCCTCTCGGAGAACCCGGGCGTCGGGCAGCAGGGCGTCTTCTACTATCTCCACGCGATGGCCCGGGCGCTGCGAGCCTCCGGACTCGACGAGATCGTCGACGAAGACGGCGCGCGACACGACTGGCGGACGGAGATGATCGCCGAACTCGTCCGGAGACAGCGATCGGACGGAAGGTGGTTCAACGACGCGGACCGCTGGGAGGAATCCCGGCCGGAACTGGCCACGATCTACGCCTGCCTCGCGCTCGAGGAGGCGTTGAAGCCGCGAATCGACATGGAATGACCGGAGGACGATCGCACGCCGGCATCGCCGATCAAGGCGTTCCGTCGGCGGGGATTCCACCGGCGGACTCGATGGCCGCCCGGCCGCGTTCCAACCCGGCTTCCGCCGCCTCCGGATCGCGTACCCAGGCCGCCTGCCAGAAGCCGAATCGGAGTTCCAACCCCTCCACCGCCGCCACGTCCACGCGGTCGGTCGCATCCCCGATCGGTCGGGCGAGACGAAGGGTCCCGGCGCCGATCGCGAGGTCCAGTCCGCCGGGCGTCATCGCCGCCTCGATCGCATCGAGGGGAAGGATCGTCCACGGATCATCGGTCCCCGCCGTTCTCGCGGACAGCACGCGCTGCCTCGACGACGTCGATCCGGAAGGCGTTCGCCGCGGAGGAACGATCCAGTCCTCGCCATCGAGGTACCGGTCGTACGAGACGCGTCGATACCGCCGCAGCGAACCGGGATCGCGAAGCACCACTTCGGTCCGGGGGTGTCGAGCGAGCCAGTCCTGCCAGGTCGAGACGACGACTCCGGGAACCGGTGCGAGCCGTTCACCGATCCGGTCCCCCGCGACGACTCGCCCGTCGTGCCCCGAGACCAGCATCCCCTCGACCCCCGGGGCGTAGAGCAGGACCGAGAGGTCGTCGAGCAGTCCGCTCACGCCGAAGTCGATCGGCGTGGTGTCGAGCGCCCGTTCATACACCCCGATCTCGTCGACGAGCGGGGACCGGGCGATGACGATGGGGACGCCCCCGACCTCGTCGAGCACCACTTCATGGGCGTCGAGGATGAACATCGGGTAGGCCCGGGTCGAATCGCCGATCCGGATTCCGACCACGCGGTCCCCGCTCACCACCTCCTTCTGCCACTTCCGCTTGTTGCTCGCGTTGAGACCCGCGACCTCGCTCCCCGTAATCACCGCGGGTGAGACCAGCGATGGCAGGAAATCGCGCGGGTTGCCGCTGGCGACGATCGCCCCGCCGTCGACCCCGGCGTCGTCGAGATCGAACCCGTAGCTCTTCGGGTCGCGTCCGTCCCCGATCGGCGATTCGCCCGAGAACACGCCGATGAGTCCCCAGGTCGCCACCGCCCCCCCACCGGAGAGACCGAGCAGGGTCACCAGGATGATGGGAAGCCATGTCGATCGCGTCGATGGCGGATCAGGTTCCGTCTCGGGCGTCATGGGCCGGGCCTCGTCGCGGCGTCGGTCTCGGAACCGGGGACGGCGATCCGCAAGCCATCGGCCTCGGCGGTGATCGGTGGCCGGCCTCCTCGAATCCACGACTCCGGCGTCACCGGTCCCCCGTCGATCACCATCACTCCGAGCACGATCGGGAGGTAGGCGAGACTCGCGAGAAACGCGACCCGTGCTCGCGCGTCGCCCGGCGATCGCCAGAACCGCATGCAGTAGATCGTGAACCAGGATCCGCAGATCGTCGCGATCGCCGCGGAGAACCATCCCGCGACCCCGAAGAGGGTGCCGGTGAGTCCCACCGGCACCAGGAGCGCCGCGGTCGTCGTCATGACCTGCCCGGTGATGCGACCCGTGGGGTCGAGCACGGGGAGCATCGCGTGACCACCGCGGCGGTAGTCGTCGCGGTACATCCACGCGAGCGCGAAGAAGTGCGGCAACTGCCAGATGAAGAGGATTCCTCCGAGGACCCAGGCGCCCGCCTCCAGTCCACCGGTGGCCGCGCTCCAGCCGATCATCGGCGGGATCGCCCCGCAGATCGCGCCGACCAGCGTGTTGGTGGTGGTCAGCGGCTTGAGCGGGGTGTAGATGAACGCGTAGACGATCACGTTCGAGACCGCGAGCAGCGCCGGCGTGATGCCGACCGAGCCCGCGAGCAGCGCGAACCCCGCGTAGGCGAGTCCGATCCCGACGAGGAAGGCGAGTACCGGCGACATGCGCCCGCTGGCGACCGGCCTCTCCCTGGTGCGGTGCATCCGCGAGTCCCGCCCCTGCTCGAGGGCCTGGTTGAGGATCGCCGCACTCGCGGCCGCGAGTCCGGTGCCGAGCATCGTCAGGCCCAGCAGGCCCCAGTCGAGGGAGGCGAGGCCCTCCCGGCCGAGGACGTAGCCCACCGCGGTGGTCAGGAGCACCAAGGCGTTCAGGCGCATCTTGGTCAGATCCATGACCATCCGCCGCATCCCCCCCGGGGGGTCGGCCGTCGGTTCGACGGGCTCCAACGAATCTGGCGTGTCTGCCTGGGTCATGGAAGCCAAGGATTCTACGAACACCGGGGCGGTCGGCTCGGCCTTTTGGCTTGGATGTCGACTTCACGCCTCTCCCGGGCGGATCGGGGCGAGTCCGCGGTCTAGAATCCCGATCAAGGTCGCCGCGCTCCGGCGACGCCCATCCGTCTGGAACAACGTCCCATGGCCGAAGCATCCCACCAACCTCCGATCGGGCCCTCGGACGCCCGAGGACTCGTCGTCGGCCTGGGGTTCGCGACGACCACGGTGATGTGGGCGCTCGGATACGTCGCCTTCATGCAGCCGGGCTTCGCCCTCGGCGAGCTGGTCTTCCTCGCGGAGCTCCTGTTCATCGCCGTCGGCGGCTTCGCGGCGGGTCGCCTCCTCGGCACGATCCGGGCCGGCGTCTCGACCGGCCTGGTCAGCGCCACCGTCAACCTGCTGGTCATCGGCAGTCTCTTCGGTCGAGGCGACGATGGAGACATCCTCCTCTCGGGGCTCCTCTGGGTCACCGGGCTCTTCCTCGTCTCCGGCGTGCTCGGCGGAGTCGGCGCGGTCCTCGGCAGGCGGGGCTTCCGACCGGGACGATCCGCGACGATCGCGCCGGCGAGCTTCTTCTCGCTGGTCGCCGCAGCCACGGTGTTCGTGCTGATCGTCAGCGGAGGACTGGTGACCGGAATGGAGGCGGGCCTCGCGGTCCCGGACTGGCCGAACTCCTTCGGACACAACATGCTGCTCTATCCGCTGTCCGAGATGAAGGGCGGCATCTTCTACGAACATGCCCACCGTCTCTACGGCATGCTGGTCGGCGTCACCGCGATCACGCTGCTGGTGATGGTCTTCCGGTACGACCGCCGAAGCTCGGTGCGAGGGTTCTCGATCGTGGTCTTCCTGATGGTCTGCATCCAGGGCCTGATGGGCGGCCTGCGGGTGACCGGCGAGTTCACGACCAGCCAGACCGAGGTGACGCCGAGCACGACCTTCGCCATCGCCCACGGCGTTTTCGGCCAGCTCACCTTCGCCGCGTTCGCGACGCTGGCCGTGGTGAGCGGCCGACGCTGGCGGAATCCGGCCGTCGAGGCCGTCGTGGTCCCGAACGGCGGCCAGGACCGAGGCTTCTCCACGCTGCTGGTCGTCGGCCTGGTCCTCCAGCTCCTGCTCGGCGCCTGCTACCGACACTTCGCTACCCCCGCGGTGGACGGCGGCGTCGCCCCGGTCCCCCCCGCCTGGGCCATGCATGGGCACATCGGCTTCTCGGTCGTCGTCGTCGCGCTCGCGTTCGTGGCGGGGCTTCGCGCGAAGTCGCGGGCGACCCTCGGCGTCCCGATGGTCCCGACGCTCGGTCGGACCGTGAACCTGCTGGTGGGCCTGCAGTTCACGCTCGGGCTGCTGGCGTTTCTCGCGACGATCCTCCGCAGGACGCCGGAGATCCCGGTCTGGGAACTCGTGCCGACGTCGGCCCACCAGGCGAACGGCGCCCTGCTCCTGGCCACGGCCGCTTCGCTCGCGTTGGCGGTCCGAAGGTACGAGGTGGTGCCCCGGACCGCGCCGGAAGCCGCCGGTGGAATCCGCGTGGGCGCCTGAACGTCCGGCGGATCCCGCCCTTCAGCGTTCGAGCGTGCCGGCGATCAAGGTGAGATAGAGGACCACCCAGGCCGCGTCGAGGAAGTGCCAGTACATCGCGGTGTACGCGACGCCGCGGCGCACCGGCGCGGAAAGATCGCCGCGGAGCACCCGGCGGGTGACGATCCAGAGCGGAATCACCCCGCCCAGCACGTGGACGGCGTGGAGCCCGGTCAGGAAGTAGAACGTCCACGCGTAGAGGTGACGGGAGAAGTCCATCCCCCGGCCGAGCAGGTCCCACCACGCATAGGCCTGCACGACGAGGAACACGAGCGCGAGGACGAGGGTCACGGTCAGCCAGCGAACGAAGACCGGACGATCTTCGCGACGCAGGGCGCGGGTCGATCGAAGGAAGGTCGCGCTCGACGCGACGAGGATCACGGTGCTGGCCAGCAGCGACCATGGCAGCTGCGGCATCCCCGGCGGCGGCCAGGTCCCCTCGTCCTCCAGCCTCACCACCAGCACGCCGAGGATCGCCCCCGCGAAGATCATCGCCAGCGACGCGATGAAGATCAGCATGCCGAACCGACCGGCCGCGAGCCGACGTTCCGGATCCTCGAATGGCGAGACGATGTTGGCCATGGTTCATCCCGGGCCGCGGGGGGCGTCGCACGGAGCGACCCGCTCGAAGTCGGCTCGATCACCCGCACGCCCCTCGACGATCGGGATCAGGGAATCTGCGACTGCTCGGCGATCGGGGCCCCCGGCGCCTCGACGGAGAGGACCTCCTGGACCTTGGGGGCGTTGCCCTTGAACACCTGGGGCGCGTTCTGGGCGGTGTCCATGAGGACGAAGATCATCAACAGCACCACGAACACCATCGAACTGACGAGGACCAGCGAATTGAAGGGGCGGTCCCAGCGAAGGTGCATGAAGTAGAGGGCGACGAGCGTCGCCTTGACCCCGGCGATTCCGAGCGCGATGGGCATGTTCAGCTCGCCGGCGTCCACGTACCGCACCGCGACCGTGACGATCGTCAGCAGCAGGAGCCCGAAGCCGACGCCGAAGAGCGTCCCGTAGCTCACGATGTGCACGTGACCGTGATCGTCGTGGTCGTCGTCGTTCAATTCGGCGGTGATCGTGTCGGTCGACATGGGTGGGACTCGCGATTTGGTTCGAGCGCGGGGGACCGGAACGGGGCTGGCGCCTCAGTGGATCAGGTAGAAGAGCGGGAACAGGAAGATCCAGATCAGGTCGACGATGTGCCAGTAGAGGCCACCGAGATCGACCGGGGTGTTGTACTTGGGACCGAAGTCGCCGCGTTGCGATCTCCAGATGAGCCAGCCGATCACGGCCATCCCGATGAGCACGTGGATTCCGTGGAGGCCCGTCATGCAGAAGTAGATGCCGAAGAACAGGTGCGTTCCGACCGGCATCTCGGGATCACCGAGATGCCCCGCGGCCGAATGACCGTCGCTCTCCTTCTCCTCGATGGCCGCCTCGGCGGCGGCCGGTCCCGCGGAAAGGCCCGCGGGGCCCAGCACCGCGGTCTTGACGCTGGAGGCCGCCTCCTCGGGCATGTTCACGATCTGGGACATCGCGATGTCCCGGGCCGCGGCCGCGTCCGCCTCGACGGGACCGTCGACGAGGGGCGCATCCAGCGCCTCCTCCGGGGTCTCGAGCAGCAGCTTCTGGGCTTCATCCACCGGCTCGTAGAACGTCCCGCCCCACACGAGGTGGTCGTGGATCTTGTGGGAGTACTCGAAGTACTTGATCACGCAGAATCCGACGGCCCCGCCCATGGTCAGCCAGAGACAGAGGACCAGAAGTCGCTTTCGTCCCTCCTGCGCGTATCGGACCGCGAGTGCCATCGTGAGGCTCGAGAGGATCAGCACGCAGGTGTTGATGCCCCCCATGACCGTGTCGAGATACAGGCTGGCGTAGGAGAAGACCTCCGGATTCCGGGCCCGAAGCACCGCGTACGCGACGAACAGGCCCCCGAAGAAGAGGACCTCCGTCGCGAGGAACAGCCACATCCCGAGCTTCCCCGAGTCCATCTGCTGCTCCATGGACTCGAAGTGGTGGGCGAGGTTCGGATCGTGTCCGTGGCCGTGGTCGTCGTGACCGTGGTCGTCGGCGTGATCCGATGGGTTGGCCTGGATGGAGGTCATCCGATTGGCTCCGGTGTGGCGTTCGGGAGAGGGGATTCCCGGGCGGGTGGAAGGAACGGCGCGACCGGGTCTCCCGGTCGGGGGGGATCAGTGATCAGGACTCGACTCTTCGACCTTCGAGCGATTGATGACGTAGCCGCCCTCCTCCTCGTCCCACTCGACGACGCTGAAGTCGTAACAGTCGCCGACGGAGGGCGTCGTCTTGAAGTTGTCGTGGGGAGGGGGCGAGGTGCACTGCCACTCCAGGCTCCGTCCACCCCACGGGTTCGCCGGGGCCTTGGCGCCGGAGAAGAGCGACTGGACGAGGTAGAACAGGGTCCAGAAGAATCCGGCGGCCATGATGTAGGACCCGATGGTCGAGATCACGTGGTAGATCTGGAACTCGGGTTCGTAGTTGTAGTACCGCCGCGGCATGCCGTGGCTGCCCAGCATGAACTGGGTGAAGAAGGTCACGTTGAAGCCGATGAACACCAGCGTGAAGCCGATGATCCCCCACTTCTCGTCGTACATCTTCCCCACCATCTTCGGCCACCAGTGGTGGAGCCCGCCGATCATGGCGATCAGGGCCGATCCCATCATCACGTAGTGGAAGTGGGCCACCACGAAGTAGGTGTCGTGGAGGTGGATGTCGGTGTTCAGGGTTCCGAGGTGGAGGCCCGTGAGGCCGCCGATCGTGAACAGGAAGATGAAGCCCAGTCCGTACAGCATCGGGGTGTTGATGCTGATGGAACCCCGGTAGAGGGTCGCCATCCAGTTGAACACCTTGATCGCCGAGGGGATGGCGACCGAGAAGGTGATCAGCGAGAAGACCACGTTCATGAGCGGGCTCTGGCCCGACGTGAACATGTGGTGTCCCCAGACCAGGAACGAGAAGATGGCGATCGCCACGGAGCTGAACGCGATGAAGCGATAGCCGAAGATGTGACGGTGGGCGTGGACGGAGATGATCTCCGAGATGATGCCCATCGCCGGCAGGATCATGATGTACACGGCGGGGTGCGAGTAGAACCAGAAGAAGTGCTGGAACAGCACCGGGTCGCCACCCATCGCCGGGTCGAAGAGACCGATCTGGAAGACCCGCTCCACGATGAGCATGAGGAGGGTGATGCCGAGCACGGGGGTCGCGAGCACCTGGATCAGCGCCGTCGCGTAGAGGGCCCAGAGCAGCAGCGGCATTCGGAACCACGTCATGCCGGGAGGCCGCAGCTTGTGGATGGTGACCACGAAGTTGAGGCCGGTGAAGATCGAACTGAAGCCGAGGATGAACACCCCGGTCACGACCGGGATCACGCCGCCGGTGGAGGTGGTGGTCGAGTAGGGCGTGTAGAAGGTCCAGCCGGTGTCGAATCCGCCGTAGACGAGCGAGAGCACCGCGAGGATCGCGCCGATGATCCAGAGGTAGAAGCTGCCGAGGTTCAGCCTCGGGAACGCGACGTCCTTCGCGCCCAGCATGATCGGCAGCACGAAGTTGCCGAGGGCTCCGGGGATCGAGGGGATGATCACCAGGAACACCATGATCGCGCCGTGGAGCGTGAAGAACTGGTTGTAGACGTCCGCATCGACGCCGGGAATCGTCGCACCGGGGGTCAGCAGCTCCGTCCGGACCAGGAGGGCGAAGATGCCGCCGACCAGGAACGAACCCAGCACCGCCACGAGGTACATGAGGCCGATCCGCTTGTGGTCGAGGGTGAACACCCAGGAGAGGACGCCTCTCGTGTAGGTGAGATAGTTGTCGACCGGCGGGTCCGGGGCGTTGGATGCGTTCGGTGAGGTTGCTTCGAGCGTGGTCATGACGGGTCTCTGCTGCGAATGAGGCGGTCGTTGAAACGCGTTGCGTGCCTCGGGGATCGAGGGGGATTCTCGGGCCGGATCCCGCGGGCTTGGAAGGGATCCGGGGTCATGTCTGCCGGCTGGTCCGCCGGCCGGTCTTCGGGCCGATCAGTTCGGTACGTCGCCAACGTACCGGCCCTTGGGGTCGAACTGGTCGATGTTCTTGATCATTCCGATGATCGCGTCCACCGCGCGATCGCTCAACTGGCCTCGGAAGTGAGGCATGTTCGGGCCGTAGCCGGAGATCAGGAGGGCTCCGGGGTTGTAGATCGATTCCCGGATGTAGTCCTCGGGCGTCTCGTAGAGCTTCCCGGGCCCGATGTAGTCGGCGAGCTTCTTGCCCCCGTTGTCGCGGGTCCCGCCGTCGATCGGCGAGGTGCCTTCGGTGACCCGCTCCCAGAGCGTGCCGAGCCCGGCGAGCGAGCCGGAGGTCTGGTCGCCCCAGGATGGGCCCGTGCCCGCGGTGCCGTCGATGGAGTGGCAGTTCGAGCACCGGAGGAAGAGCTTCGGACCGGCGACCATGTAGAGATCCTCGTCCGGGACCTCGTCGAGCCAGCGGGCCTGCGTCGTCTCCCACTCCTTGAATTCGGTCTCGTCCAGCACGAACACCTTGCGGTTCATGTTGGAGTGATCCTTGCCGCAGTATTCGGTGCAGAAGAGGTGGTGGCCGATCGCGGTCCTCGCGGACCGGTCCTCCGGAACGAATCCCGTGGGCTCGTCGGCCTGGAACCAGAGATAGGAGTATCGCCCGGGAACGACGTCCTTCTTGACCCGGAAGTCGGGGATGTACAGGCTGTGCAGCACGTCGCTCGACCGCATCACCAGCTTTACCGGCTGGCCGGCGGGAACGACGAGGTCGTTGCTCGTCGCACCGTTCGGGTACTTGAAGCTCCAGGACCACTGCGCGGCCGTCACGTTGATCTCGTACGCGTCCTTCGGAGGCGTCGAGAGATCGAGGAAGCCCTTGAATCCCATGAAGAAGATCGCGATCACCAGCAGCAGCGGGATCACGGTCCAGCCCACCTCGAGCGGCGTGCTGTGGACCGGCGCTCCCGCGTCGTAGTTCACATCCGTCCCCTTCTGGCGGAACTTCACGGTCAGGTAGACGAGCGCGATGGTGATTCCGAAGAAGAACACGTACGAGAGCCAGGTGATCACCTGGAACGCGAAGTCGGTCGCGGGCGCGAGGGTGCTCGCCGCGGGCGGCATCCAGAAATCGCCTCCGAGTTCGCGGACCTCCTCCTTGGGGGCCGCCGCCGCGGAGGTCGCCTCCTGCGCAGCGGGCGCCGCGACATCCGCCATGTCCTGCACGGTGACGACGGTGGCGGAGAGGATGTCGACGACGGTCGAAGTGAGATCGATCATGACTTGCTCGAGGCGGACCCGGGTCGTCGACTCTCGTCAGGGACGCGGGCGGAGGAGGCCGGCCGTACGGACCGGTGTAGCGAAGCGACGAGGCGGGTCATCGACCAGCCTCCGTGGGGGCGATCCGATCACGAGATCCGGTGCCGGGGCTTCGATGCCGATCGCGAAGCCAGAGAAGCCCGACACCCACCACCATGACGAACACCGTCGCGAGTCCACCCAGCTGCATCACTCGAAACGCGAGGAGATGGTAGGACCCGGAATCGGGGTCGTAGACGTGACACCACAAAATGAATCGCTCGAGGGTCGAGCCGATCCGGCCCTCGGCGCCCTCCATGAGGGCGAAACGGAGGGTGGCCGGCTCGTATCGGACCCCGTAGAGGTACCGGGAGATCCGGCCGTCCGGGGTGATGACGAAGAGTGCGGCGGCGTGGGCGTATTCGCCGTCGTCCTGGAGGCGGTACTGGAACCCGACCGCGTCGGCGAGGGCCTTGGTGTTCTCCGCCGACCCGGTCAGGAAGTGGAAACCCCTGGAAGCGCCCGGTCGGGCGTATTCCAGCAGGTAGCCTTCCTTCTTCACCCGCGCGAGTTCGTGGCCCTCGGTGGGATTGATGCTCAGCGCGACGAGGTCGAAGTGGGTTCCGGCGGTGAGATCGTCGACCCCGGAAAGACCGTCCATCGCCTCGTTGAGGACGAGATTGCACAACATCGGGCACTTGAAGTACCCGATCTGGAGGATCGTGGGACGCTCGCCGTCGATGATGTCGCCGAGCCTGACCTCCTCCCCGTCCTCGTCGGTGAAGACGAGGTCCAGCGGAAGGGTCTCGTCGAGATGCTCGACGATGTCGACCCCGACCAGTTCCTCCGGGAGCGCCTCGGTGTACTCCCCCGAACCGGCCTCCTGCGCGACGGCCTGGGTCGCCGGCAGCACGGCGGAGGCCAGCAGGAGCAGTCCCGTTCCAAGTGCGCGCGACGCCACGCCCGGACGGTGTCCGTCGGCGGGGCGGGCGGGCGGGCTTGGAAGGACCGTGTCGATCATCGTTGGGCGACTGCTCCATCCGCTTCGGCGTCGGCGTCGGCGCGACTGTCGGCGACCACCAGTTCCATCGCGCGGGAGACCGGGATCCGGATCCGCTCGACCATGTTGCCTTCGGCGTCCTCGACCTCGTATCGCTGGTATTCGGTGAGCTGCTCCTCCTGCGAGAGTCGGAGCTTCTGGAGTTCGACCGTCGGCCGATCGACGATCTTTCGATCGATCTCGCCCTCGGCGAACCCGAAGTACATCGCGACCGACGCCAGCACCACCACCACCATCAGGACGAGACTGACGAGCGACAGGAACCAGGTCGCCCCGGGCTCGGGATCGTCCATCTGGGACCGGTAGTCGAAGGGTTCGGAATTGTCCTGCTGATCGCTCATGGTCGTGTTTCCGGACCTTGCTGCGGCCCGGGGCTCCTCACTGGTTTTCGAACGCAAGGCCCTCGTGGAGTCGCGGATCCCGGACTGCGAGGAGAGTCGTCTGCCGCATGCGCCGGATGGTCATCCAGAGGAACGTGCCTCCGACCCCCGCGAGCATGGTGAAATTGAGGGGGTTGAACAGGTGGGTGGGCTCGTCGGCGTTCGCCTCGACGACCTCCATGTACGTCTTCGCGGTCATGGCGTCCTCCGGGATGACCGGCATCACGAGCCAGTAGAGGTCGAACCAGCCGAAGAAGAGCATCCAGACCGCCGCGCCCGTCAGGTACCAGGACATCCGCTTCGTCCACTTCGAGATCAGGGCCACGAACGGCACCACGAAGTGGCCGAAGAGCAGGACGAAGGAGACCGTGCCCCACCCGCCGATCTGCCGGGCGAGGAACCAGCCGGTCTCCTCGGGGATGTTCGCGTACCAGATGAGCATGTACTGGCTGAAGCCGATGTAGGCCCAGAAGACCATGCCGAAGGCGAAGAGGAGCTTGCCGAGGTCCTGGTAGTGCTCGCGGTTGACCACGCCCTGCAGTCGGCCCATCGACTGGATCCGGAGCACCGCGATGATCATCGTCGCGAATCCGCAGGTGCAGCACCCGCAGAAGAAGTACACGCCGAACATCGTGCTGAACCACGCCGGGCTCAGGGACATGATCCAGTCGAAGGCCGCGAAGGTGATCGTGATGCCGAACAGGATCGCGGTCGGGGCCGCCATCTTCTGCATCCGCTGCGTGATGCGGACGTCGCCAGTCGCGTCCTGCGCCATGCTGGTGCGCAGGAACCAGGTCGAGGCGATCCCCCAGAAGGTGACGTACACGACGGCGCGGATCCAGAAGAAGGTCGAGTTCAGGTAGGCGGTCTTCGCCTTCACGACCTTGTATTCGTCGGGGTGATGGGCCTTCATCGCCTCGAGGTCCGCCCACGGGAAGAGGGCGCCCGGGCCCCAGCCGCCGTGCGCGTGGGCGTGATCGCCGCCCTCCGCATGGCCCCCGCCGGAGAGCCAGAGGAGCGCGAAGGGGATGAGGCCGACCCACGCCCACTTCAGGTTCGCGGCGATGACCTCCGCCGGACGTCGGACGGTCGTGCTCCAGCCCGCCCGGGTGAGGTGCTGGATGAAGACGAAGAAGAGCGCTCCGAGCGAGATCGAGAGGACGAACAGGTAGTTCTGGGTCCAGCTCTTCATGAAGAAGGTCGGCGTGACCCCGAACATGCCGCCGAGGCCGATGACCGTGCTGGCCACCAGTCCGATGAGACCGACGAGCCCCGCACCCTGCTGGACCGTCATGGCCGCGGTGCCGAGGCGGACGTTCCCCTCGGAGAGATCGGGGGCGGCGACGTGGACGCTGCTCATCGGTTGAGCTCCGATCGCTGGTCGGTCGGGACGTCCTGGAGCGCGGCGTTCTGGCTGCGCTGCAGGGCCTTGACGTAGAGCGCGATCGCCCAGCGGTCGTCCACGCCGACCTGCGACCCGTAGCCCGCCATCGAGTTCTTCCCGTTGGTGATCGTGTTGTAGATCTGCCCGATCGGCTGTTCGCTCCACCCCGGATCGTGGAGATTGCGGGCCTGCGTCCAGCTGGTGCCGTCCGGGGGCCCGTCCGCGTTGTTCATCAGTTCGACCGCACGCTGGTTCACGGGGCCGTTGCCGGCACCGTTCCATCCGTGGCAGGGGGCGCAGTAGATGTTGTATCGCTGGCGGCCTCGTTCCACGGTGTCGAGGTCACGGGCCACCGCGTCCGGAAGCGACTCCGCCCAGCCGCCGTCGACGACGCCGTTCTGCAGGTGCGTGTCGAGGAAGGTCTCCCCGCGAGCCACCGTACCGACGACCTCGGGCCGCATCGCCCGCTGGTCGGCGTAGAGGGGGTTCAGGGTCTGCGGCTTGAACTTCGCCTGGATGTCCATGTCCTGGACGAGGTGGATCGGTCGGTTCGGCGACGGCGACGAACGGACCCGCGCCGCCACCACCGGCGGGATCAGCGCCAGCATCAGGAGGACCATCACGCTGTAGACGATGATTCGTGGCATCAGTCCTCGACCTCCTCGACCGCGACTGCGCCGATCGAATCGAGGAACGCCTCGGTCCGGGATTGGAAGAACTTCGGATCACGCGCCTCGATCACGATGTAGAACCGATCGTCGGTGACCCGGCGGAACCGGTCGTTCGCGAGGAGCGGGTGGTACAGCCTGGGAAGACCGTTCATCCCGAACATGCCGAACACGCACGTGAGGGCCGAGAAGAGGATCGTCAGTTCGAACATCACCGGGATGAAGGCCGGGATCGAGAGCAGCGGCTTGCCGGAGATCAGGTACGGATAGCCGGTCACCCAGACCAGCGCCCAGACGGACATGCCCGAGGAGTTCGTGAAGGCCTGCAGGATGAAGGCGGTCATCAGGCCCGTGAAGCCCGCGAAGAAGACCATGACGGGAAGGATGGTCGGCTTGATGCCCATTGCGCCGTCGAGCCCGTGCACGGGGAACGGCGTGCAGCAGTCCCACCAGCGGTAACCCGCCTCGCGGACCTTCTCGGCCGCCTTCAGGACGTCACCGGGCGTCTCGAACTCCGCGAGGAGGCCGTGGAGCTTCGGTGTCTCGGCGGTCTTCGCCGGATCGACGGTCGGGGTTGGTGTCTCGAACGTGGTCACGACTGGTCTCCGTTCGCGGTCGCCGGGGTGCCGTGGCCGTCCCCGTGATCGTGGTCATGATCGCCGTGGTGGGGATCGGCGGCGGGCATGATCATCTTCACTTCGGCGATGGCGATCATGGGGAGGAAGCGGCAGAACAACAGGAACAGGGTGAAGAACAGACCGAAGGCCCCGGCCATGGTTCCGATGTCGACCCAGGTCGGGGTGAAGAACTCCCAGGAACTGGGCAGGAAGTCGTTCGCGAGCGAGCTCACGATGATGACGAACCGTTCGAACCACATGCCGACGTTCACCACGAGGCTGAGGAAGAACATGATCGGGATGCTGGTCCGGATCGCCTTGAACCAGAAGAGCTGCGGCGTGATCACGTTGCAGCTGACCATGAGCAGGTAGGCCCACCAGTACTGGCCGAACGCACGGTTCACGAAGGCGAACTTCTCGTAGATGGCCCCCGAGTACCAGGCGATGAAGAACTCCATCGCGTACGCGTAGCCGACGATGCTGCCGGTCACCAGGACGACCTTGTTCATGTTGTCGAGGTGCCGGAGCGTGATCAGGTTCTTCAGCCCGAACAGCTCCCGGGCGGGAACCGCGAGGGTCACCACCATCGCGAATCCGGAGAACACCGCACCCGCCACGAAGTAGGGCGGGAAGATGGTGGTGTGCCAGCCGGGGAGCTGGCTGACCGCGAAGTCGAAAGACACGACGGAGTGGACCGAGAGCACCAGCGGGGTCGACAGCGCCGCGAGCAGCAGGTAGGCCCGCTCGTAGCGATGCCAGTGCCGGTTGCTCCCCCGCCATCCGAGCGCGAAGAGTCCGTAGCCGATCTGCTGCAGACGTCCCTTCGCCCGGTCCCGCAGCGTGGCGAGATCGGGAATCATCCCCGTGTACCAGAAGAGGGTCGAGACGGTGAAGTAGGTGCTCACCGCGAACACGTCCCAGAGCAGCGGGCTTCGGAACTGCGGCCACATCTCCATCTGGTTCGGGAGCGGGAACAGCCAGTAGACCACCCAGACCCGGCCGACGTGGATCCCGGGGAAGATGCCGGCGCACATGACCGCGAAGATCGTCATCGACTCCGCGAACCGGTTGACCCCGGTCCGCCAGTTCTGCCGGAACAGGAAGAGGATCGCGGAGATCAGCGTGCCGGCGTGACCGATGCCGACCCAGAACACGAAGTTCGTGATGTCGTAGGCCCAGGCGATCGGGGTGTTGAGTCCCCAGACCCCGACGCCGGTGACGATCAGGTAGAGGATGCAGAAGCCGAGGAGGCCGAGGAGGCCGAGGGCCCCGGCGAAACCGATGTACCAGGCGAGCGGGGCTCCGGTGGACTCGCTGACCTTCGCGACCGCGTTCGTCACCTGGCCGAACTTGTCCATGTTCAGCACGAGCGGGGCCCGGGTGCCCGGGACCTCGTCGGTGTTGTCGGTGATGCGACCGCCGACCTGGTCTGCCCTGATGGAACTCATGATCGCACTTCCTCGGCGAGGTTGGCCGCGGCGGCGTGGCCGCCGTGGTGATCGTCGTCGTGATGATCGTCGTGCGCGGATTCGAACGGCACGCCGGGATTCGAGACCTTCGCGAGGTAGCGGACCCTCGGCTTCGTGTTCAGCTCCTCGAGCAGCTGGTAGGAGACCTGCTTCTTCATGAGCCGGGAGACCTCGCTGTTCGGATCGTTGAGGTCACCGAACACCATGCTGCCGGTGGAGCACGCCTGCTCGCAGGCGCACTTGATGGCGCCGTCCGGAATGTTCCAGTCGGGACTCGTCGCGGTACCGCCCTCCTGGGCCCACTTGTTCTTGTATTCGATCTTCGCGGCGTTGATCCGCTGCACGCAGAACGAGCACTTCTCCATCACGCCGCGGTTGCGGACGGTGACGTCGGGGTTCATCTGCATGCGACGCCACTCGTCGGGACCGCCCGAGGTGTAGTAGTCGGGCTTCACCGCGAAGATGCCCTCCTGCTCGCGGATCGGCTCCCGTCGCCAGTAGTCGAACCAGTTGAATCGTCGCACCTTGTAGGGGCAGTTGTTGCTGCAGTAGCGGGTGCCGATGCAGCGGTTGTAGACCATCACGTTCAGGCCGTCCTTGTCGTGGACGGTCGCCGCGACCGGGCAGACCTGCTCGCACGGCGCGTTCTCGCACTGCATGCAGGTGACGGGCTGGACGAAGACGGCCTCCGGGGCGGAGGGATCGTCGCCCTTGAAGTAGCGGTCGATGCGGATCCAGCTCATCTCGCGCCCTCGCGCGATCTGGTCCTTGCCGACGATCGGGATGTTGTTCTCCGCCTGGCAGGCCGTCACGCAGGAGCCGCATCCGATGCAGGTGTTGAGGTCGATCGACATCGCCCAGCGGAACTTCGCGCCGTCGAGGTTCGTCTCCTCCCAGAGGCTCAGGCGGTGGGCGACGTGCACGCGGTGCTTCGCGAAGTCGGGGTGGCCGCGGTAGTCCTCGAGGTTCGTCTCGCGGACGAGGGTCGGAAGCCGCTCCTGGATCCCGGCGAGCGGGATGTCCGGAATCAGCGCATCCATCGCGCCGTGGTCCTGGGTCTGTGCGAACGAGTAGGTGCCGCCGGTCGACGAGATCGTGGCCCCGTCCGCGATCCAGGAGGCGGTGGTGGTCCGCACCGGATACGCGTCGAAGCCGGCGTCGGCCGCGATCGGGCCCGCGTCCTCCCCCTGGCCCCAGCCGAGGGAGATCGCGAGCGTGCCGGCGGCCATCCCCGGGACCGGGAAGATGGCGGCCTCGATCTCGCGTCCACCCGCGTTCACCGAGACCACGTCGCCCATCCGAAGGCCCTTCGCCTTGTAGAGCGACGGACTGACCAGCAGCGCATTGTCCCAGGTGATCTTGGTGACCGCGTCGGGAAGCTCCTGGAGCCAGCCGAGGTTCGCGAAGCGGCCGTCGTAGATCCGGGCGTCGGCGGTGAACACCAGTTCGAGGTCGTCCGCGCCGATCGTGGACCGCGCCGCGGCCAGGCTCCCCACGCCGCCCGACACCCGGCCCGCGTCGAGGCTCGGGGTCGTCATCGGCCAGGCGGTGTCCTCGATGATCCCGGCATTCAGGATCTGGCGCCAGTGCGATTCGAAGGTGGTCCCGGACGTCCGAGACCGGGCGGCCTCGGTGGCCCGGACGATGTCGTAGCCGGCCCCCGGTTCGGCCCCGGACAACTGGGCGAGCAGCTCGATGGGGCTCCAGCCCTTCTGGTCGATCGGCATCATCGGCTGGATGGTGGGCTGCACGATCGAGATGGTGCCGTCGTACGCCCGGACATCCCCCCAGCTCTCGAGGAAGTGCGTCCGGGGCAGGTGCCAGGTGGAGACCGCGGAGGTCGCGTTGGCACGCAGCGAGAGGTGGACGACCTCCTTGGCGCGACCGATCGCCGTCGCGAAGTCGAGATCGGCCGGCGCGTCGTAGACCGGGTTGCCGCCGATCACCACGAGCGTCTCGACCGAACCGCCGTCGAGCGACTCCGTGAGCGAGCGAATGTCGGCGATCCGGGACGGTGCCGGACTGTCGGTGTAGGTCACCGTCTCGCCGACGTTCCCGAGCGCCTCGTTGATCACCGCGGTCAAGGCGTGCACCGCCGGTGGCTGGCCCCTGCCGGCCATCACGATGCACCTGCCCGGGTGGGCCTTCAGGTCGCGGATCATCGCGGCGAGGATCTCGGCGTTGCGCCCCTCGAAGGCGGCGGTGCCCGCGAGTTCCTCGAGTCCGTTCATCGAGACGCCCACGCCCCGGGCGATCGAGGCCGCCACCGCGGCGACGTCACCGCTGCGGACCGCCATCCGATCGTCGGCGCTCATCCCGGTGATCGAGAGCACGCCCTCCACCGCGTAGACCCGACTCAGCTGCTGTTCCTCGGAATTCTTGGCGTCGAGGCGGCGGTTCGAGGCCCAGTCCCGGGCGAGTCGACTCGCGTTGGGATGCGTCGAGAGCGGATCGGCGTCGAGACAAACCACGATGTCGGCCGGTTCGAGATTCGGGTGGACGCGCTGCGGCGAGCCGAACGCGAGCTCGGTTCCGGCACGCTCCTCGTCGCCGGTGATCGGCTCCCACTCGTGCCAGGTCGCCTTCGGGAAGGCGGCCATGAAATCGTCCCGCATCCGCTGCATGCTGGGGCTGCCGGAACATTCGGCGAGGACCGCGAGACCGGCGCCGTCGGACTTGCGGAGTTCGACGCCGAACCGCTGTTCGGACCAGGTCGCGAACGCGGCCGCGTTGGATCCCACCCCGTCGCGGAGGACGAAGCGGCTTCGGTGCGGGTCGTACGCCTCGAGGATCCCGCTCTGGGTGATCGAATCGCAGGCGCCGACGGAGGTCGGGTGTTCGGGATTCCCCTCGAGGTTGATCGGTCGACCGTCGATGCTCCGCACGAGGAGCCCCTTGGCCACCCCGCCCCGCTCGGATGCGGACGCGAAGTAGATGGGCTGCCCGGGGACCCGGCCCGCGGGACGGGCGGAGTACGGGACGATGTGGGTCTCGGGGATGCGTCGGCAGGCGGCCACGCCCAGTCCGGCGAGCGCGAACGAGGCGCCCATGACCTTCATGAACTGACGACGATCCTCGCCCTCGAGCAGGTCGGCGTCCGACGGGAATTCACGATGCATCCACGCCCGGAAGTCCTCGGTGTCGTGCAGGTCGTCGAGGCTGCGCCAGTAGGCGCGCCGAGCCGGCACCACGGGCGCTTCCTCGCGCTCGCAGCCGGTCTTCCCGGGATTTGCCCCGCCCTGGTTCAACGATGACATGTGGAGCAGTTTTCCGAGGGGTTGATGTGATAGAGGTCCTTCAGCGCGACGCGCTCCTCGTAGGAGAGTTCGGTCCGCTGGTCGTAGGCGAGGTTGGTGACTTCGTCCACCGGACGGAGCCGGTCCACGGGGTTGCGGTGGCAGTCGAGGCACCAGCCCATGGACAGGGTCTCGTGGCGAACCACCACTTCCATCTGATCGACCCGGCCGTGGCACTCGACGCAGCCGACGCCCCGGTTCACGTGGGCGGAGTGGTCGAAGTAGGCGTAGTCGGCGATGCGATTCACCCAGATCCACTCGATGGCCTCACCGGTCTCGTAGCTGTTGATCACCTTCTCGAGCTTGCGACTCTCCGGACGGACTCCGGCATGGCAGTTCATGCAGGTCTGGGTGGGCGGGACCGCGGCGTGCGCGGCGGACTCGACGGTGTTGTGGCAGTAGCGGCAATCCATGCCGAGTTCACCGGCGTGCAGCGCGTGACTGAACGGGACCGGCTGGTCCGGTTGGTATCCGACCTCGAGCGTCTTCGGACTGAACCCATATGCCACGAACATCACGACATAGAGGGGAAGGAGCGCCCCGACCACCGCGAGGGTCGGAAGGAGGGCGTTGCTCCAGCGGGGGAAAAGAAATCTGCTCATCGCGAATTGGGTCCGTGACGACGGGCTGGACATGCGCCGCAAGGGTGACGTGGCGGCGAAACTTCGTTCCATTTTTCACGAAGTGGAACATCCCATTTTATCCCCTCTCGGGGAATCAGGTCAATGACTGAGTCCCCCTCTGAGGAGAGAAAGAACGGGATAAACCGGCCTTCGAAGGACCGAAGTGGAAGTTGATTTTATCGACATGACGCGGTCGAGAACGCGAATTAGCGACGTCGCGGAAATGCACCGCCCTGGATTCCCATCGAGGTGGCGTGGACCGCCGTCCCCCCACCGGTGCTCGCCCCCGTGTTCGTCCCAGCCGGACGGGATGTTTCATCACCCCTCACGACCCATAATAATCGATCAAACATGCGTAAAAAGCGAGATTCAGGGGATTCTCCTCAGTCGGGAACGACCGGGGGGACTTCCGGCAGATAGGTCGATTTCAGGATTGCAATGGCTTCCTCGTCGCCGATCACGGTGAGGCGGTCATCGGACTCGAGCTGGAGACTCCCCGTCGGAACGAGGGTTCGGCTGCCCCGGCGGACGAGGGCGACGAGCGATCCGGCCGGGAAATCGACTTCTCGAATCTTTCGACCCGCGATCGCCTCGGCGGGTGAACCCGGCTCGAGGATCAGGGAGAGGTATCGATCGTCCCGCAACAGGACCTCGCGCAGGGCCTGGTGACTTCGGGCCGCGGTCCATGCCTCCTGGAACCCCTCCTGCTCGACGCAACCGGCGAGCTGGGCGAGGATCCTGAGATGCAGCGCAGGATCACCGGCGGGACTCACCAGGAAGAAGATCGCGCGGATGTCGCGATGACTCGTGGTCGAGGGCATCGCCTCGCCGACGTCGATGGCGATCCCGCGCCTGGAGCGGACCACCACGAGGTAGGGACGTGAGATCTCCGGCAGGCGAAGGTGCGGAAGCGCGACGCCGCGGGTGACGGGTGTCGCGCCGACCCGGGTGCCTTCGAGGAACTGCGATGCGATTCGATCGGCGTCGAGGCCGACCAGTGGCGCGAGGCGGGCCGCGGCCTTCGCGGTCATCTCCTCGAAGTCCGCCCCCTCCCCCGCTTCCATGATCTCCGATGTCGCGACGACCTCGTCGAACGGATCGTCGGCTCGGAGTCCTCGTTCCTTCATGATGCCGCGGAGTTCGGTGTCGAGCCCGTCGAAACGACGCTGTCCCAGCCGCGCGAAGACGTGGTAGATCGCGCCCCCGCGATCGATCCGCTTGCTCGCGTACGCGAAGAACCAGATCACGCCGAGCACCACCATTCCCACCGCGAACAGCGTGGGGCCGGTGCCCATCTGGGTGATCAGCCAGCAGGGACCGAGGATTCCGGCGAGTGGGATCCATGGATACAGCGGAGTGCGGAAGCTCGGGTCGTAGGAATCGATGTTGCTTTCGCGCATCACGATCACCGCGAAGCAGATCAGGGCGAAGAGGACGAGCTGGAACGCACTCGCCAGCTTCGCGATCGAGAGCACGTCGATGAACAGGATGCAGAAGACGATCGCGCCGACCGTCAGCAGGAGCGAGACCACCGGGATGCCGTTCCGGTTGATGGTGCGGAAGACCGGGGGGATCAGGTGGTCGCGGCTCATCGCGAGCGGATATCGCGACGAACTCATGATGCCTGCGTTCGCGACCGACATGAACGCGAAGAGCGCCGCGATCGTCACCAGCACCAGCCCCGTGGTGCCCGCGAACGAACGAGCGGCGTCGCCGACCGGCGTGAGGCTCTTGGAAAGCAGGTCCGCCGGCGTGACGCCCACGATGACGACGAGCCCGACGAGGTAGACCGCCACCGCGGTCGCGAGGCCCAGGAAGATCCCCAGCGGCAGGTTCCGCTGCGGATTCTCGACCTCCTCCGCGACGCTGGCCACCTTGGTGACGCCGACGTAGCTGATGAAGACGAGTCCGGCCGTCGCGAGGACGCTGGAGGCCCCCTTGTCGAAGAACCCCGCGAACCGGGAGGTATCGATCGAGAACGTCCCCTGGACCATGAACCATCCGAGCAGCGTGAGCAGGCCGATCACCATGACGATCTGGAACCGCGTGGTGGCCTTCGCCCCCATGAAGTTCACGCCGCCGAAGAGCAGGGCGAGCGCCACCGCGATCCCCTCGATCGGGGCGTCCGCGAAGAAGAGCGTGACGTACGCGCCCATGCCGACGAGCGCGAAGGAAGCCTTCAACAGCAGCGCGAGCCAGGTGCCGAGTCCTCCGATCGTCCCCGCCACCGGTCCCAGGCTTCGATCGAGGAAGAAGTAGGTGCCGCCCGCCTTGGGCATCGCCGTCGCGAGCTCGACCTTGCAGAGCATCGGAGCGACCATCATCGCCGCGGCGACGAGGTAGGCGACGATCACCGCCGGACCCGCCTGCTGGAAGGCGAGCCCCGGCAGGAGGAAGAAGCCGGCGCTCAGGGTGGTGCCCGTCGCCACGGCGAACACGCCGAAGAGATTGAGCTCCTTCTTTAGGGTCGGGGTCGTCGACTGGTTCTCTTCGGCGGCCATGGCGCGGGGTCCCTGTGATCGCGATCGTCGAGGCGGCACGCCTCGCTTCCGTGGGAATGGTACTCGGCCGCGAGCCGACGTCCGTTCGTCGAGAGGCGTATCCTCACCGCGTGTTCGACACCCACTGTCACCTCACGTTCGACTGCTTCGAGGACCGCATCGACGCGGTCCTCGCCGACGCCCGGTCCGCGGGGGTCCGGGGGTGCATCTCGATCTCGACCACGACCGCGGACCTGCCGCGGCTCACCGGCCTCGCGGATCGCCATCCGACGGTCTGGTGCTCCTCGGGGGTCCATCCCCTCTACAGCGACCGCCCCATCGACTGGAACGCGATGGAGCTCGCGGCCCGGCATTCCAAGTGCGTCGCCTGGGGCGAACTCGGTCTCGACCACCACTACCCGCGACCGGATCGCGATCTCCAGCGTTCCGTGCTCGAGGAACAGCTCGCCCGAATCGAGGCATGGACCTTGGACGGGCTTTCGAAGCCGGTCGTCGTTCACTGCCGCAAGGCCTTCACCGAGCTCATCCCGATCCTCGAGGCCTCCACCCTGCCGAACGACCGATTCGTCTTCCACTGCTTCACGGGCGACGAAGCCGATGCCCGGGCCGTCCTCGACTTCGGCGGATGGCTCTCCTTCACCGGCATCGTCACCTTCGCGAACGCCGCGGAGGTCGCCCGGGCCAGCGATCTCGTGCCCGACGACCGGATCATGGTCGAGACCGACGCCCCCTTCCTGACCCCGGAACCCCACCGGAACGTCCGTCCCAACGAACCACGCTACGTCGGCTGCACCGCCGCCTTCCTCGCCGCGCGACGAAGCCTCGACCCGGAGGCCTTCGAGCGGGTCCTCGACGCGAACGCGGGCCGATTCTTCGGAATCGAGATTCCCTGAGCGTCGCGCCGGCCTCGATCGAGGTCTTTCCGGGCGAGTCCACTAGAATCGGTCCTCCATGCCTCCGCGGAACGACATCAGCGCCGGCCTCATGAGCTTCGGCGACCATCTCGAGGAGCTTCGCAAGCGCCTGTTCCTCGCGATCGCCGTCCCGCTTCCGCTGTCGATCCTGCTCTTCTTCTTCGCGCCGGTGATCCGTGGCGTGATCGTCCTTCCGGCGCTCGCGGCGATGGAGGCCAACGGTCTCCCCGCCCGACTGCAGGCGCTCGGACCCGCCGAGGTCCTGACCACCGACCTCAAGTTGAGCTTCATCGGCGCCGCGGTGCTCTCGGCGCCCTGGATCCTCTGGCAGGCGTGGAAGTTCGTCGAACCCGGGCTCTACACCCGCGAGAAGCGATTCGTCCACTTCCTGATCCCCGGCAGCGCCGTCCTGACCGCCTCCGGCCTCGCCCTCCTGTACTGGGTGATGCTTCCGCTGATGCTGCAGGTCCTGATCTCGTTCGGCGTCCCCGGACCCGCGGACGCCTTCGGAATCCCCGATTCCCGTGAACTCATCGTCGATCGCGTCGAAGCGGGCGTCCCGGTGTTCCCGGTGCTCTCCGAACCCCCGTCCGACCCTGCACCCGGCCAGGCGTGGATCGAACCGTCGACCCGCACGCTGGTGGTCGTGGTCCCGGTCGCCGGAGACGCGGAGCGCTTCGAACTGCTCTCGATGCCGTTGAGCCGCGCCGGGACCATCGCGCAGGAGTTCCGGCTGGGCGAATACATCGGCTTCGTCCTGACCCTCGCGCTCGCGGTCACCGTGGCCTTCCAGATGCCCCTGGTGATCCTGCTGCTGGGATGGGCCGGCATCGCGGATCGAACCTTCCTGAAGAAGAACCGTCGATACGCACTGCTGGTCTGCGCGATTCTCGGAGCGATCCTGACCCCCGCCGACGTGATCAGCATGATCCTGCTCTTCGTCCCGCTCTATCTGCTCTACGAACTCGGGATCCTGCTGCTCTCGCTGGCACCCGCGGATCGCGTCGCCGGCGGCCAGGTGATCTCCGGGGCCCTCGGCGGCCTGTCCGGACGCGATCGCGATGATTACGGGACCCCCGATCCGGACCAGTCCCCCGATCCGGAACAGACCGATTCGCCATCCGACCCGTCCGACGGGGAAACGGGATCCGATCCGTTGACGGACGATTCCGGCGCCGATGACGATGGAGGATCCGGACGGGGCGGATCGTGAAGTCCCGACGCGGAGGATCCAGACGCGACGGCTTCGTGACGAGAGGGAGCCGTGACTCCCGGTCCGTGGAGGCGCGGCGGCGAATCGGAACTCGCAGGAGAAGATCGATGTCCAGGCTTCGAATCGCAGGCGACAATCATCCGGGGGTCGACGACGTCGATGCCAGGATGATGGAACGCGCGATCGAACTCGCCCGGGCGGCGGCCTGCGACGGCGAGGTGCCCGTGGGCGCCGTGGTGTTCCGCGGCGAGGAGATCCTCGGCGAGGCCGCCAACAACCGGGAGGCCTGCTGCGATCCCACCGGCCACGCCGAGATGGTCGCGCTCCGCGCCGCCGGCGAACGGCTCGGGAGCTGGCGACTCGAGGGCTGCAGCATGGTCGTCACCCTGGAACCGTGTCCGATGTGCGCAGGTGCGCTGGTGAATGCGCGACTGAAGCGACTGGTCTTCGGTGCGTTCGATCCGAAGGCCGGCGCCTGCACGTCGCTCTACGACATCCCCGGCGACCGGCGTCTGAACCACCGCGTCGAGATGATCGGGGGCTTCGAGGAGACCCGATGCGCGGAACTGCTCCGATCATTCTTCCGACGCCGGCGTGCCGAGAAGCGGCGCACCGGATGACGAACGCGTCCCGGAACCGGGCCGGAGCGAAGGACGGGGAGGCCCGCTCATGCTGATCTGCTTCGACCTCGGTGGCGTGCTGGTGCGGATCTGCCGCGACTGGAACGAGGGATGCGCGGCGGCGGGATTCGAGCCCCGAACCCACGAACCGCGACCCGGACACGACGAACGATCGAAGGACCTGATCGCCCGGTACCAGCGGAACGAGATCGACTGCCCGGTCTTCCAGCGGGAACTGAGCGACCTCTTCGACGGAACCTGGACCCCCGAGGAGGTCGAACGGATCGATCGCGCCTGGATACTCGGTGCGTATCCCGGGGCCGCCGACCTCGTCGCCGATCTCCGCGCGGCGGGCCACCGGACGGCCTGCCTCTCGAACACCAGTCGTTCCCACTGGGACCTGCTGCTCGCCGAACCGGCCGTGGCCTGCATCGACGCGAAGCACGCCTCCCACATCCTCGGACTCGCCAAGCCCGATCGACGCATCTACGCGGAATTCGAAAGACGCGTCGAGACGCGTCCGGAGGAGATCCTGTTCTTCGACGATCTCCATCGGAACGTCGCCGCCGCGGCCAACCGCGGCTGGGATGCGGTCCGCATCGATCACGCGGGAGACACCGCGGCGCAGATGCGGCGCTCGCTGAACGAACGAGGCCTGCTCTAGCGTCGCGCCTCCGCGTCGCGACGAACCTCCCGACGTCGCCGTCGATCTCCAACGGGGATCGGCGCCTTCGAACCGGCGGACGGGAACCACTGCGACAGCTTCCTGCTGATATCCTTCCACCGGTGGTCTTCGCCTTCACGGCGGAAGGGTGGTGCGATGGAGTTCCTGACAGACACCGAGATCATGTCGCGGATCCAGTTCGCGATCACGATCTCGTTCCACTACCTCTTTCCTCCCCTGACGATCGGTCTCGGCTTCCTGCTCGTGGCGATGGAATGGAAGTGGCTTCGGACCGGGGATCCGGTCTGGGAGCGGACCGCCCGCTTCTGGACCTCGATGTTCGCCATCAATTTCGCACTCGGCGTGGCGACCGGCATCGTGATGGAGTTCGAGTTCGGCACGAACTGGTCCGAATATTCGAGGTTCGTCGGGGACGTCTTCGGATCGATGCTCGCGGCCGAGGGGCTCTGGGCCTTCTTCCTCGAGTCGGGCTTCCTCGCGGTCCTCGTCTTCGGCTGGGACAAGGTTTCGCGTCGTTTCCACTTCTTCGCGACGCTGATGGTCTGTCTCGGATCCACCTTCAGTTCGATCTGGATCGTGATGGCGAACAGCTGGATGCAGACGCCCACCGGATTCGCGGTCGAGCCGATGCTCCGGGACGGGGTCCCGTGGGTGGTGGACGGGCAACCCGTCACCCGCGCGGTGCTCACCGACTTCTTCGCCGCGATCCTCAATCCCTCCTCGGTCAACCGCATCACGCACGTCTGGGTCGGGGCCGCCACCATGGGATCGTTCTTCGTGCTTTCGATCTCCGCCTACTGGATCCTCCGCGGGCGGCACCTGGCGGTCGCCACCAGGTCGTTCGGTCTCGCGCTCGTCCTCGCCGCGATCGGCACGGTCGGTGCGATGATGACGGGTGACGCGAACGCGCGAATGGTCGCGGTCCACCAGCCCGTCAAGCTCGCGGCGATGGAGGGCGTCTACGAGACCAGCGACACGCTCGCTCCGCTGACCATCATCGGCATGCCCGACGACGCGGAGTCGAAGATGGACTGGGAGATCGGCGTTCCCGGCGCGCTCTCCGCCCTGGTCTACCGCCGGCTCCACGACGCGGAGGGGCACCCGCTCTCGATACCCGGCCTCGACCTCGTGCCGGAGGACGACCGGCCGATGACCGCCGTCGTCTACGCCTGCTTCCACATCATGGTCGGGTGCGGGACGTTCCTCGTCGGCGTGGTGGGGCTCGGCATCTACCACTGGCTGCGCGGCAGTCTCTGGAACACGAGGTGGCTGCTGCTGATGTTCATCATCGGCGTCTTCCCGGCGGCCATCGCGAACCAGACGGGCTGGTTCACCGCGGAGACCGGACGGCAACCCTGGGTCGTGCATCCGGCCAGTCCGCGCGTCGATCCCGACCAGGGGGCGATGAGCCCGCTGTGGCTCGTCGATCCGAAGAGGCCGGAGTCCGAGCAGGTGCGGCTCTGGACCCCCGGTGATCCGGTCGACGATCTGGCGGGGTGGCACTATCCCTACGGCCGGCGGATCGTCACCGACGCGAAGGGCGAGCACCGCATCCTTCCCGCCGGCGTCGATCCGGAGGAGGGCGCGAGCATCTCCTACGACGGGACGAAGTCGATGCGTACGAGCGACGGCTTCTCGAAGGCGCTTCGCAGCGGCGCCGTGCTGTGGGCCTGCGTGATGTTCCTGCTCATCTACCTCATGCTGGGCATGCTCTGGTTCGTGGTGCTCAACCACAAGATCCACAAGGGTCCGGACGATCACACCCCGGGGGACGGCGAGGGCGGGCTGATCGTGGCGATGCGGCGGGCCCTCGGCGAGATCACCTCGATGACCGGCCTGCGGGGAGGCGGTTCGAAATGAGCGTCGCATCGATCCTCGCGACGTTCGCGACCGCTCCCCTGCCGGCGGCCGAGATCCTCGCACCGCCCTGGATGGCCCATCTGTGGTTCGTGCTGCTCTGCCTGCTCCTGACCGGCTACGCGGTCCTCGACGGCTTCGACCTCGGGGTCGGCATCATCCACTTCCTCATCGGAAGGAACGCCCGCGAGCGGACGGTCCACACCAACGTGATCGGTCCCATCTGGGACGGAAACGAGGTCTGGCTGGTGACCTTCGGTGGCGGACTCTTCGCCGCCTTCCCGCTCGCGTACGGCTCGATCTTCAGCGCGTTCATGGTGCCGCTGGTGATCGTCCTGTTCTGCCTCATCGCGCGGGCGACGAGCCTCGAGTTCCGATCCAAGGCCACCGGCCGGTGGACGGTCCTCGCCTGCGACCTCCTCTTCTCGGTGGCGTCGATCGTCGCCACCTTCGTGCTCGGCGTCGCGACCGGCGCCGTCATGGAAGGCGTCCCGATCGATCCCGCCGGCAATCTCGTCCTGCCCGGGACCATGACGCCCGGCGGGCCGGGCCCCTTCGCGGAAATCACCTTCGCGCTGACGCCGTTCAGCGTCACCTGCGGCGTGCTGGCGCTGACGCTCTTCGCGCTGCACGGCGCGATGTTCCTCAATCTCAAGGCGACCGGGATCACCGAGACGCGGATCCGCGGAGCCTTCATCGGGATGTACCTGGCGTTCCTCGGATCGTTGCTCATGGCGACCTTCCTGGCGTTCCGGGACGTCGACGCGGCGTCCGGATTCACGCTGCTGGGCGGGTTCGCGACGCTCCTGAACGTCCTGGCGATCGTCAATCTCGCGTGGGCGATGCGGCAGCGCGGGAAGTGGCGCTGCTTCCTCGCCAGCACGGTGATGGTGACCGCCATGATCGTCCTCTTCGGATCGACGATCCATCCCAACCTGCTGGTGAGCAGTCTCGATCCGACCTGGAGCATCACCATCCAGAACGCCGCGAGCACCCGGGCGACGCTGCTCACGATGTTCGTGGTGGTCGTGGTCGGCATCCCGTTCGTGCTCCTCTACACCGCCATCACCTACTGGACGTTCCGAGGCACGGTCTCGGTCGAGGACGTGCCGGAGGACCGAACCGCATGAAGGCGACCACCGAATCATCCTCCGAGGCGCCGCTGCGACTCCCGAAGCTGGGCCGCGTCAGGGCGATGGCGGGTTCGCTCGGGCTGTTCGGCGCCGTCGGCGCGGTCTGGGCCCTGATCACCACGATCGCACCGAACTTCTTCGCGTCGAGCGAGAGCCCGTTCTCCTACCTCGTCGTGATCGGCATCGTGCTCCTGCTCTTCGGTGGACTGATCGCGGGACAGGTGCGTGCCGTCCGCGCCTGGTTCACCTCGCTCGCCGAGACGGATGGCGTCCGGAAGCAGACGGTCCGCCGGCTTCGCACGATCGTGCTGGTGTGGGTGGTCCTCAGCCTCGTCGCGGGTTTGGCGATCTTCCTGTTCACGCAGCTCGTGTGGATGCCCGAGGTGCGGAGGATCGTGGGCGACGGCTGAGGCGCCGGCCTGGCGATCAGGGTTCCTTCTTGAACGCGTTCCGATCGCGACGGTCCCGCCGATGGGCCTCCACGCCCTCGTCGCCGATGATCTCGCGAAGCACCACCGTGGCGTAGGAGCCGCGCGGAAGGTCGAACGCGGTCCGCACGTACGGACCGTGGTCGTCGAACCCCGAGTCGAGCTCGAGGTTCGTCAACCGCACGCGATAGGGGCGACGAGTCCCCTTGAAGTCGAGCCCGTCGCCCGCGAAGGCCGTCGCATCCACGCCGGCGGCGGCGAAGGCCGCCCGCTCCGAATCGAGGACCGCGCCGGTGGCCTGCGGCATCCCGGGACCGAGGATGGGACCGCCGGGGGAGAGTTCGAACGCCGCGACCTGCGCCGCGAGATCCTCGCGGGCCATCATGCCCGCGTCCGCGAGGAAGCTGCGTCGGCTTTCGTGCCGGAAGGCGACGTCGCCCTCGAGGAGGCGGTCGACCGTTCCCGCGTCGATCCGCTCCTCCAGGAGATGGTTGAAGATCGATGACTGGAGTGCGCTGACCCAGAAGGTCCGCATCTGCTTCGAGACGGTGGCGACGGCCTCCTCGTTCGATCGCCCCTTCGCGATCGCCGATGCCATCCCGCGCTCGGCCACGTCGCGACGCCCCCATCCCTTCGCCGCCTCCTCGAAGCGGCCCGCGTCGAACGCCTCCCGCTGCGGACGCTGGTGGGCCGGTGACCAGGAACCGCTCGTGCCGAGCATCTCGGCCACGAGTCCGTCCCAGTCGCGAGCCAGGATCATCCTGCCGAGTCGGTGGGTGTTGCGTCGATATCCGAACCGCTGCGTGCCGTAGTGATTCGGCACGCCTCGCTTCTCGAGGGTCTGCATCGCCCGCCAGACCGACGGGGCCTGGAGCGGATCGAGGTCGCGGATCCGGATCGAGAACCGATTGCCGGCGAGGTGACCTCGTCGCAGCTTGTTCGAGTGCCAGTCCGCCCAGACGATCTGCACCCGCGAGTCCTCGATGGCGGTCGCGACCTCCGCGGGCGGACCATCGCGTCCCGGCAGGTGGATCGAGATGGTCTGGCCGGTCATCGCGACCCGGTCCTTCATCCCCGCCGCGCCGATCGCCGACTCCTTCACGCCGAAGTGCCGCCGCAGGATGCCGAGAAGTTCGGTGTGGGCGAGCCCTCGCTTCTGGACTCGGATGTAGAGGTGCTCCCCCTCGCCGCGAGGCTCGTAGAGCGGTATCTCGTCGACCATGAAGTCGTCGTCGCGCAACTTGATGCGCCCCTCGAGCAGCGGCGTGTCGAGGATCCGGCCCCGGGGCATGGGGTCTCCGAGCACCCCCGGTTCGGTCGGCGGGGCGATGTGGAGGGCATCGTCTGGACGCGCCGTCACGCGAATCCGTCCTCGGGCTCGTCCTCGCCGTCGCCGTCGTCGAAGTCCGGCATCCATCCGGGATGTTCCGGCGGGGTTTGATCGATCGTCGGTTCGCTCGAAGCCTCGTCGAGCACGGACTCCTCGACGAAGATCGGCACGTCGTACCGCACGCCCAGCGCGATCGCGTCGGACGGCCGGGAATCGACCTCGACCATGTCCGCACCCTGCCGGATGACGAGCTTGGCGAAGAAGGTGCCTTCGTCGAGCGCGTGGATGACGATCTGGACGAGGTTGCCCCCCATCGTCTCGATCACCTGGTCGAGCAGATCATGGGTCTGCGGCCTTGGAATCGCCGTCTTCCGAAGACGACGCTCGATCGCGAACGCCTCCGGCAACCCGATCGCGATCGGGAACATGCGATCCCCGCCCTCCTCCTGGAGCGTGACGAACTGCGAATCCGCCATTTCGCGGATCAGCAGCCGGGCGAGCGTCACCTTCACGAGCATCCGAAGCACTCCCTTGGTAGGTCGTCCGCTCGACGATCGTCGTCGAGAACGGAGCCGGGCGGTCCATCCTATCCCCTTCGGTGGCGGGCAATCACTCGAAAGACGCGCCGGCGGTGCGGTACCAGGCGGAATTCGCGGTTCGATGGGGCTCTTCGAAGTGATTCCGGATGCGGGAGGACCAGTCGGGCGTCCTGATCCCGTTCTCGCGATACCAGTTCGAGATGCGACGATCGTAGTCGTCGATGGCGGCGAGCACGGCCTCGTCCTCGGGGTAGCGGTCGTCGAACAGCACCGTCCGCGGATCGAGACGCGGACGCACGGAAGGTTCCTGATCGGGCCTACCGACGCACAAACCGAAGAGCGGCCACACCCCGTCCGGAGTTCCCAGGACCTCGTGCAGCGCCGGCAGGTCGTTCCGCAATCCACCGACGTAGCAGGTCCCGTATCCCATCGACTCGAAGGCGATCACCATGTTCTGTGCGAAGAGCGTCGCGTCGATCACGGCGAGCATGAAGCCCTCGAGATTCGCGGCATGCGGCACGCCCGCGCGGTTCGCGACGAGACGGTGTCGCCGGACGTCGCCGCAGATCGCCATGAACAGCGGACAAGCCGCGACCTTCTCCTGCCCGCCGGTGAGGGCGACCAGTCGCGTTCGGGTCGCCGGATCGGTGATCCGGATCGCCGCGTAGGCCTGGATGTT
Organism: Planctomycetaceae bacterium; assembly: GCA_002684855.1. Classification (GTDB taxonomy): domain Bacteria; phylum Planctomycetota; class Phycisphaerae; order Phycisphaerales; family SM1A02; genus UBA12014. Next base: position 69,178 of record NYWD01000060.1, read on the forward strand.
GGAGCTGGTGGCCGCCTGCTGGCCGGCCCGGACCGCGGCGTCGAGGTGGGGTTCGGGGATCGGATCCGGCTTGAAGCGACGGACGGAGCGATGCCCGGCGAGGAGATCCAGGATGTCGTTCATGGGGGGATCCGGCACGGTCTGGTTCGGCGTCTCGTCCGGCCCGCCCGTCGGGCCGGTATCGACGGATGGGATCATCACCTCGATCCCCGCGCGCCGCGAGTCGGAGGCTCCCGCGGGATCAACCGGTCCAGTCGACGAACAGCAGCCCGAGGTCGAGCCCGTCGATGCGACAGTCGCCGTTGAGGTCCCCGACGCAGATCGCCTCGCAGTCGGTCGGGCACGGCCCCCAGCCGGTGAGCATGATCCCGAAGTCCTCGCCGTCGACCCGGCCGTCGCGATTGAGATCGCCGGGACGCGGTGCCGGCGGATCGAGCGCAAGCACGGAGGCCTCGACGTCGAGTCGACCGGTCCCGGTCAGTTGATCGAACCCGACGGCTTCGACGTCCTCCGCGTTGATCATCAGCATCACCCGGGCGGTGTCGGGATCGAGCTCCGGCGCGACGGACTTCATCAGGGCGACTGCGCCGGCGACGAAGGGGGCCGCCATGCTGGTCCCCGACTTGTAGCCGTACGAGGAGGAGCCGATGCAGGAGTAGATCCGCCAGCCCGGCGCCGCGAGGTCGATCTCCGGACCCGAGCTCGACGAGGACCAGTGCCGGTCGCGATTGTCGGTGGCGGCGACCGCGATGGTCTCCGGGAACCGCGCGGGAGCCTGCACGTCGTCGGCCTGGCCGCTGTTGCCCGCGGCGGCGATCTGGACGACGCCGGCCGCGTGGGCGTAGGAGACCGCGTCGGCGAGCGCTTCCGTGCCGACCGAATACTGGAGACTCATGTTGATGATGTCCGCGCCGTGGTCGACCGCCCAGACGATGCCCTCCGCGACCCAGCTCTCGAGACCCGTGCAGCCGTCGGTGACGACCACCGGCATGATCCTCGGCCTCCACGCGACCCCCGCCACACCCTCGTCGTTGTCTCCGCGGGCACCGAGAATCCCGGCCACGTGCGTTCCGTGGCTGCCGCACTCGTCGTCGAGCTGGTCGTTCGCGTCCGGCACGTTCCAGCCGGGCACCAGTCGATCCCCGAACTCGATGTGCGGATCGACGCCCGCATCCAGCACCGCCACGACCACGTCCTCGGATCCGATGGTCCAGTCCCAGGCCGGCAGCACGTTCACGTCGGCCCCGACGATGCCGTCCTGTCCCGCGACGTTCTGTCCGATGTTGGACATGCCGTACTGGAATCCGAACCAGGGGTCGTTGGGCGGCGAGGCGACGCCGCCGGTCGCGTCCAGCTCGATGGCCTCGACCGGACCGCCGAACGAGGCGAGATCGGCGACGACGTCGATCGTGGCGGCGGCCGACGCGGCGTCGGGAAGTTCGAGAACGAAGTACCGGTCGAGTCGGTGCGTCGCGGCGAGTTCCCGGTTCAGGGCCGGGGTGGCGAAGAGCGGCCGAAGTCCGCTCGCTCCCGCCTCGAACAGCTGGTCCCGGAGGAGCCGGGACGAGACCAGATCGACCGTCGTGAGCCGCTTCGAAGCCGGATCCGGAACGAGCCAGAATCCGCCATCCCGATCCTCGTGGATGCGGACGTCCGGTGCCGTCCGGACGATGACCCGGACCGGGTCACCCGCCTCGACGTCGATCGCCATCGTCGGCGAGGCCGCCAGGAGCCCGATGGCGATGCAGGTCGAAATCGATGCCGCGCTGTTCATGGTCTTCGGATCCGAGGAGTGCACCGTGCCGGTCCTCGCGGATCGCGGCGGGAAAGCCTAGCCCGCCACCGCGACGATGGCGAACCACCTTGTCTTTCTCTGGAAAGCGATGCGCGGATCGCTCTTACCTGTGAGTTCCGCACCGATTCTTCGGCCGGATCGGGATTATCGGCA
>NYWD01000061.1:0-4664 GCA_002684855.1 Planctomycetaceae bacterium
TCACGACCGCTGTACTTGTTACCCTATGTACGAGGGTACGGACTGCTCTCTTAAGTCTTGTCCATCTGGACCGTCCTTTGTCGACGGGTCCAACGCTGGTGACGTTCACGGCTACAGCGTCTGCTCTGGTCGTGGCACTTGCGATCACGAATTTGGTGAATGCAAGTGTGCTGATGGATACACTGGCTACAATTGTGGCCGTTCCGTCTGCCCAAACGACTGCTCTGGACACGGTAAATGTGCTTTTGCCAAAGACATTTCATCAGCAAATTACGCTGATTACGATGCCGGTATGACTCGCTCATGCGTCTGTGACGGATATTACAGTGGTGCGGATTGCTCGTTCCGTCAATGCCCGCGTGGTGACGATCCTCTTACCACTGAAATCGAGTGTCAAGGTGTAGCCTCTGGTCTTCAAGCTCATGAAGTCCAAGAGATTACGATCAATGCCGATACTATGTTGTCTGGTGAAATGACACTCACATACACCGATGCCTACGGACAAGCTTGGACAACCACACCTATTGAGGTAGGTGGGGATAACAAGTTTGATCTTCGTCTTACTTCTGCTCATAATGGTAAATGTTCGTTCCGTTACGTTGACGCTGTTGATAGTCCCGCCCAATATGCCGATGGCACAGCTACCGCCACTGACTTCTCCGGACGTCTTCATACGTCACCTGCAACAGCTTCCGGTGCCTTGGAAAGTGCCTTATGCAACGCTGCCACCGCAGCCGAACTAGATGCAATTATTAGTCACAACTCTGCTGTAAGAAATGTTCATGTCGTCAAATCTGCCGATGTTTCCGGTGGTGCCAAATTTGAAATTACTGTTGGCGGTTTCAATGGTCAAAATGCCAATACTGCTGGTGAAATTGGTACCTTTTCAATCATAGAAAATGGCAACAGTGCTCCATCAGGTACCGTACACAGTCTTGGAGATCACAGTGGAGACATTGCACGTGCTCTAACGTCATTGCCTTACAATGTTATTCCGTCTGTTACCGTCACAAAACAAGCCTCCCGTTCTTCCGATTACGCAAGTGCCGATGTTGCCAAGGGTAACGGCATTCAACAAAAATACCGTGTCACTTTCAGCGACGCTGCCAATGCCGGCGACCAACATTTGCTTCAATGCAACGCCGAACCATGCGACGAAGATGGGTGCGCACCACGTTCTGCCGGTGTTAACCACGAAAAAATCATTTCAAGCACCAACCATTTTGATGATAAAATAGCCGATTACAAAACTTCAATTGTTGCCACAGGTCAAGGTGGTTTCTGGCTTCGCTCGTACAAATCCAACCGATACACCATCAATACTTGGACTTCTGGTACCTATTACATTCACCGTGATCTCGGCAACGGAAAAACTTCATCTGCTACTTTCCAGTACAACGATGATGCTGCTGCTATTCAATCTGCTCTTCAAACTGTTGAAGGTTGGAGTGGCATTTCCGTCAGCTGTAACTCTGGTGCCGATTCGTATGCCAAAGGTAAAGGTACTCCAGCAAAAGCAGGTCACAGTGCTACTGAGCATGGCCTTGAATGTTACGTCACTTACCCTGTCGGTTACGATGATGGTGGACGTCTTCCAACCATGACCTACGATAACTTTAACGGTGGCGATACTGCCAGCACTAACACTTTGTTCCACTGTGTCAATGAAATTTGTTCAACTACCCCAGCAGCTTTAGCATCTGGTGCTGATAACTTTGGCAGAGGACTTTCAGGTGCCAATGATGTTAATGCACCTATATTCGAAAACAACAACGGTTATGTTTACATTAAGACCACCTCTGGGCACGTTCAACAGTGTACACTGGTGGCCAGTTTCACTGCTGTCGCCGGGCAAACTGTGACTCAAGCATCATCTGGTGCTGAAGGAACAATTGGTGCAACTAACACTGGTGCAACACAAAAATTCATCATTTCCAACGGAATTGATTTTGACAACACTGGCGTTATCACAATTAACGGTGTTGCCGATACAGGTAACCCTACTTGTAGTGCGGCTCAGCATGCACCTTTCACAACGGGCACATACGAAATTATTCGTACGACAACAACAGCCGTAGTTACCAATTTTCTTTTCTACGCGCCAGGACAGCCAAACTGCGCCAGTTACACCGCCTGCATTGATCCGTTAACAATTAGCAATGATCTCGCTAAAGTTTATGCAACTACCCCAATGATGCCAATGTGGCCAGATATTTCGAATTCCATTGCACTTCACGATACTACCATGCGCGTCGTTTTTGACGCCGGTTTTGAAACCGCGGAAGCATATTTGGTTGGTGACGCAGGAATGCAAGCTAACACGTGGAATATTGGATACGGATCACTTGGATATACTTCAACCATGATATTCGATGCGCATACAAGATGTGAAGACGTACAAGCTGAACTCATTAAATTCAAAGACGGTGGAGTCACTGGCTTTTCAACAACAAATACACCATACCCCTCATTATTAGATCCTAACGATAGCACAAGAAGTATCTGTGATTGCCGCAAAATGGATGCTATGTCCACAACATTGACAAGTAACATTATGTGGGACATTACATGCCCAGCATTTATTGGAAATCATTTGTGGGTCACTGGACCACGTGCTACTACCCGTGCCATCGCAAAAAAAACACAGTCAGAAAGAGCTTACCTCACTTACACATACATTCGCCAAACACCACCAAGTGGCATTGAAACTAAAGTTGCTGTTGGTGACAAGATTACTGTTATCTCGTCTAATTCTAACAACAACAAGCAATACACCGTTAAAGCCTTTGTCGATGATGGCAAGTGGGGAAGTGGCAAAAAAAAATATTTGGTCCACTGCTGCTGGTTATCTGGGCAAAGATCACGCCAACGGAGTAACCGACGCAGGTTCTACTGTACTCTCAAACACCATGGACTACAAGGCATACGGCGACTTTGTCCAATTTGCCAAAGTGGAACCAGCACCAACAACTGATTATCAAATTACTGAAATGAAAGCTGTCGGTCAAAACAGTACCCTGTTTACACGCACACTTGAAAGTATTTCAACAACAGATACGTCAATTGCAACATTAACATTTTACGACGGTATTGATTCGGGCGATGCAAACATTGCCGCACTTACTGGTACTTTTCAACTTACCTACGATGGCGAAGATACTGCAGTCATGCAGGCATTGGTTTCAGCTAGTGACATGATGGAAGCTCTTTCTGGACTGTCAACTGTCGACATTGCCCCAGTTGTTACGCGATCTGCTGCTACTAGTGGCCTTCCATCCATCACTTGGACCATTACTTTTGACAGCAAAATGGGAGACGCCAAAAAGCTTACCTTCAAGTACACCGATACCATTGGAACTGAAAGACAAGAATCTGCGATCGTAGATTCTGGAGGTTCTGCTACTCTTAAGAACTTGGTTACTGTGAAAGCAGAGGGTACTGATTACTCATCACAGGTAAAAAGAGACATTGTCATGCAATATACCCAAGAAGGATCCACTTTCTTTGATTCGTTGTCGGCTACTGCTTCTACAGTTCACGATGAACTGGCCGCCGATGTCACAGTAGGCACCACTTTGTCTGTGAAAGCTTCTGAGGAAATTTACTACTATATCTTTGATGAAGGTGCANCANGTACGGGTAACNCTGNTGNTAAGACTAATGCAGAAGACATGTGNGAAGGGACAAAACCATACATTACCTACGAATTTAACGGCCAAGTAAGCCTACCAACTGTAGTATGCGCATCAACATCGGCTATTACTACTGATGCGAATATGGACACGGAACTTATTAAGTTGACCGGTCTTGAAACCGCCTCCTGTGCTTGGACTGGAGTGAACATTAATGGTCGGGCTGGAACACCAGATACTACATTCAACCAACACTTTCCATGGGGTGCATCCCACAAAGGTACAGCTAGAGTCCTACTTAAATGTACCCTTCCATTAGGAGTTGACGGCTCGTCTTTTAAGATTCACGCACACCTTGATAGTACCCACGGCTGGAGATTGGGTGGTAATAATAATGCTGGACAAGCTTACCAATATCGCGCACGTAACAACAATGGTCGGTCATTTACTGTCACCCAAGCCTACGAAAACAAAATTAGTGATATGACTCACTTTTCACGTGTTCCAGCAGCGTCAGGTGATTCCACGGTCTATGGATCTACGTATGGTATTGTTGCTATTTCTGCTATCACTCCTCATGCCGATATTGGTACTGCTGTCACTGCTGGTACCATTAAATATAATCCTGGTACCTACTACAATGTGAAACTTCATAAAACTACCGGCAGTCAAAAACATGCATTTGCCAAAGTTGTAGTTGGTATTGATGGCGTAAAAGAAGTTGAAATTGTATACGGGGGTTACTTAGCCGCTGTGGCAACAGCTGCAGAGAGGACATACCACATTAAGTGCGATACCCGTATCAATACAGGTCTTACCTGTGCTGCTGATGGTACTACGCAGGCAACAAATATGGAAATAGCGGTAGTAGCCGGCGGTTTGACCACACATGCCACATTTAACGTGCTCTCGGCAAGTTTAGTAGTTGGGGCCTCCAGTGCACAAGTTTCTGGGGTAGTAACTAGTATGTGTAGTACTAATGGAGCCACGCGACGCCATGTTAACGCAGAGTGTTTCNCTNNTAGTGCTACA
>NYWD01000061.1:4669-5653 GCA_002684855.1 Planctomycetaceae bacterium
CACTCCACACAACTAATACATTGCTGGAATGTAAATGTNCNNNTGNTNGCACAGATCTAGCTAGTTGNAAAGTTGTCGGTGGTGGTTCAGGTACAANTACACCTCCCNNTGATATTNCCGCTCTAAACNGTGCTAATGTCTTTTGTCATCCAGNTNNTAATGAAGGCGGTGTCGGTAATGATGCTGCTGCCGAATTCGCTCCAGCATCTATCAATTCATTTTACCACGTTGCTGGATTTTATGATACTGGAACACCAAAATTTTTCGTTGATGCACTTCACGAAGGTGCTTTGGATGCCACAGCACTTCTTAATTCTCAAAGTTTGACAATTATGGGCGCTCGTAGTGGTACCAGTAACTATCCCTACCGTAGTTTCGTTGGCGTCAATGAGCGCCAGCTGTACAACGATTTGCAATCAATTGGTCCACAGCAAGCCGGATCTGGACGTCAACTTGCAGCAATCAGCCCAACAGCTTCTGTTGTTGCTGGNACTCAAGGTGATTCCGTTGCTGCTGGATATGGGGTAGCTAAGTTTTACGTTGATCATGCTGAAAAATACCAATACGCAGGCCGTGGTTTTGATCAATTAAGTGTAACTCCGCAACCAGATCGAATGACAGACCAAAAGATTGTTGTTACCTACCGTGGTGCTGCTGGATCATGTTCAGTCAAAGAAGTTGATCGTGGAACACACGAGTCTGCTGTCTGTTCCGGTCGTGGTAACTGTGATCATGCAACTGGTACGTGTGTATGTGATGCTGGTTACACTCTCGAGGCCTGTTCCGAGCAAACGGTTCTTGTTTAAAGAATACGCTTATTATTATTTTAACATTTCTAGCCACAGCATAGGCTCAGGTAGTTAAGGTGTAAGTTGACAAGAAATCTAATAAGAAAAAATAGAACTAATAAAAAAAATATACGTAGAAGNTTCAATATCATGATATTATGCGTATAAAAATATACTAAAACATTACAAAGGGAAA
>NYWD01000062.1 GCA_002684855.1 Planctomycetaceae bacterium
CACTCTCCGCGGCCTCCGTCCCCTGCCGGCCCACCGTCGCCCACCAGACGCGTGGGAACCCTCCTCTAGTTAAGCGTTGAGGTGACTTCAGTATGAGTCGCCTGACGATTAAGGGTACGGAGATACCCAAATAAGGGAACCTGGAAACACGCACAGAAGGCGGGTTTGGTTCGGCCAGAGAGCCAGTGAAAAGGAATAAAAGGGGAGCGCTAATTGGAACACGCTCCCCACACAGAAACCCAGAACACAACTGCGAATAATAGATGAATTGACAGAAAGTTGACCGCGCCGCGCAGACGGCCGGCTACGCACAAAAGCTTTCCTGTGGGCACGCGGGGCGATCCACCACGCCACTTAACGTGGACGCATCAGTTGCCACGCGCAGCTGACAGGAATAGCGAAGGAAATCGACCGAGAGGAGCCAGAGAACGAGCATCCTCCACGGCCGATGTCGACCACAGCACGCACTGGGCGGACGGCCGCCGTTCAGGCTGATGTGGATAAAGTAATGGCGACATCGACACCGCCGCACAAAGAGATAAAAGAGAAAGACGCGACCGGGCCAGCCGGCGCGCCCGGCGAGTCCAGACAGGACGAGCCGGCCGCTGGATCTGCAGCAAATACTTCTCAGGCAAGTAACCCTGAGAGTAAAGATGCAGACAGCGCGAGAGTGAAAAAGATGAAAAAGAAGAAAAAGTCAGTCAAGTCAGACACGCCCACGGGAGATGCCGTAACAAGCAGCGTGCACGACCCGAGCGGAGTGAACATCGCAGTTCTCAACACATCCGCCGTGAACGTCGATACCCAATCTGACCCCACCACGTCTCTGTCTATCCCGAGCCGTCCGGCCGACCCCACTCCAGGTGCTGATCAACTAACACCTGGAGCTGGAGGAGGCGGGTTTGGCGGAGGTGCGACCACGAGCGTGGGGGCGATGAGCGGGCTGGGGGCGGCGATTGGATCAGAAAAGTCTACGGACTCCAATACGACGCTCTCAGTTGGCCAGCTAATGGACCAAGTTAAAGAGGAGAAAAAGGGATGGCACACGCAAGAGCGATCGGATGATACGCTGACAGAGCCGCTAGCAAATACAATGATGCAGCAAGCTCTCACAGTGATCGACGATTTTGAAAAGACATTAAGGACTGTTCAAGTAGAACAAGGGCTCGATATCCTCAACAATATGTTGCTACTCGACAAGATGCTGCACACGTCATCCGTGATGCGGCTAGAAGGAAGGGCCCCGCAAGAGCTATACACCAAGGTGCACCAGATACGAGAGTTCGTCACAGACAAGACGGGCCAGTTATATTCGACCATGGCCATTACATATGAGCCAGGCGATTTTATAACTGAACTGGTGAATAAAGTATACCAGATTAATGACATGATCGGCTCAATGATCAGCCATCTTTCAGACAGGACAGTGATCGAAGCCGACGCACAAAAGCCAGTACAGTGTACGCTCAGAATACTGGACGTGATAGTTCAACACACGACCGATATTATGACCGTTTCACCTTCCCTGGCTAAAGAGAGAAAACAGAGGCTGGCCGAACAGGACAGCGCCCGCAATCACGATGATACGAGCCACGTTTCGTCGCAGAACAGCATCCCATTTGACATACAGCTACAGCAGCAGGAGATACAGCAGCAGCAGTTTTACTCGCGCATGGAGGTGCAGATGCAGGATCAACAAAAGAGAATGAATGAGCAGATGGACATGTTGCTAAAGTTACAGGCTACTATTGCAGCCACAGCAACTGCGGCGACACAGAGTCCACTACCACCTGATGAAAAAGAGAGTAGCAAAGACGACGAAACGTGCACGAGTGCCATCACGGATTCGGAGTCACATGGAACCAGCGGCGGCAACGGCGGCAACGGTGGAAACGGCGGAAGCGGCGGAAGCGGCGGAAGCGGTGGAAGCGGTGGAAGCGGTGGCAGCGGCGGAAACGGAGGAGGCGACGATAAAGACCTCGAATCCGATAACGAAGAGGACAATATCATCAGGAAGAAGAAAACGAATAACGAGGGCTTCAACAGGGATACCCACCCTTTTACGCGGAAGAACTGCGAAAAGGCGAAAGCGGATGTACTAACCAAAACAGGGGCGTCGGTCAACCAGAACGANCCGGANATCNCCCATTTGGCTCAGCTACTCGTAGAAAATAAAAGGCGCCTGACTCCAACGGTCCTGTCGCAGCTCAACAAGTGCATCCACACGGTTACGTGCAGCAACGAACGGCTCCAAATACCGGAGCTCGTGAATCAGGTTCTGTTCGGCCACAAGAACATGAGCGTGGCAATGCTAGAAAGCGGCATGTTCAAGTTCGTAAAGGGGACTGAAAAGCACATAGAGAAGATCAAGAAGATCAACGAAGATAACGACGAGAAATACGGCCACCCTTCGACGACGTCGGTAGTCCAACGGTTACTCAACGACACCTTCGACGGCGTGGCTGCATCGGAGAAAATCAAAGAGGAGTACATCGCTATAACTCAAGAACATGAGCAAGAGCGTATAGATTTCGACCAATACCTCTCTAAAAGTTCACCATACAACGCTCAGCTGATGGGGACGTTTTACGAGATCAGGCACAATATTCAGGTGCGCTTAGTGCAGTTCGTCAGGATTCTGTACACAAAGATTGACGAAATAGAAACGTTAGACTCCAAGGAACACGCGATCCTAAAGAGAGTGACGCGCATCCAAGGACAATACAATAATTTGAGCGACGAGGACCTCAAGAGCTCGCAGTATACACGGGACTTCCTCGACCTCGCGTTCATTACAACCGGTGGCGCTACGCTCGATATGTCGGGCACGTTGGTACTCACCGAGTTTTTAAAGACGACCAATACCACCAAGGTGGGAGATATGCTTAACGGAGTAAATCAATTCAGCAACTTTGTCACGAACGACTTCGATACTGAAATGAGCTACGCCGGGATGCTAGAAGCAGTGAAAGAACAGCGCGATATCCTGACGGGAGTTATCGGCGCGGGCGACATCACCGACTACATGTCGTGCATGCTCCTCGTATCGATGCTCGAAAAGGCAGTCCAGGAGCGCGACGGCGAGTGGAACTCGATCGGAAAGAAATACCTCGACACGCTCAAGAGCTACATCCTCAAAGACGACACGCTGAAGTCACAGGAGGAGTTAGGTTCCGAGACGTGGAATACAATGGCATCAGAAGCGACAAGACAGATTGAAGATTGCGGGAACATACAGCTCCAGGCGACCCAAGGTTTTGAGACCAGGCGCAAGAGCGAAAGTAGAAAGAAGAATAAAGGCTCACAGGGCAGCGCTCGCTCTAACGGAGCGCAAGGCCGCGGCGGAGGACGCGGCAGCGGCAAAGGTGGTCGTGGAAGAGGTGGTCAGTCTGATGGCGGCCGCACCAACGGCCCAGGTAATCCGGATGACGTGGCGAAGACCGTGCATCCAGACAAGAACGTACGAGAGGCGGCTTATGCGTTGCTCAAGGAACTCAAGTCCGACGGCACGCCGAAGTTAACCGCCGAAGACGCTCGAGAGAGGTTTAAAAGCAGCAAAAGGGGCGGTTTCTATAAAAGGCTATTTGAGACCAACCCGAAGACGAACGAGCTCTACGACAAGATAAGTTGGGGGAGCTGGCAGTTCATTAAAGAAGATATCGTAGCGAACTACAACGCGCGCGACTACGCCCTCTTCCTCATCGTGACCATGGTACCGGACGACGTTTACCAAGCGCGTACGGGCCGGAAAGGTGGGTTCTCAGGAGGAGCGCAAGCGCAGCAGCCAGCAGCGGCACAGCCAGCGGCGGCACAGCCAATGACAACGCCAGCTCCGGCGCTATCGCAGAATGCGACCCCAGTGACCGGACAAGAGGCGATTGAATTCGAAAAGGCCAAGGAACTATACCAGGCAGCAAAAGCACAGAAGATACAGACCAACACCGTTGAGGCGCAGAGCCTTGACGCGCAGTCGAGCGCGCTTGCATCACAGCAGACCGTGATCGCTCAGCGGAAGCTCAAGTTAAAGCAGGAGCGGGAAGCTCTCGAATCGGATGAAGAGAAAGATTGACAGGCCGGCCCCGGCGCCGTCCCAGGCGATGGTGTGCGGGGCCATGCCCCGTCGCCGGTCGACAATGGGCCAAAAGAGAATAGGAAGTCGCGCTCGAGACGAGGCTTCGCAGCGCATGCATTTGCGTTGAAAATTCACACCTTCGACGATGCGATCACACCGAGTGACGTAGAAGACGGAGGAGCTGAAGTAAGGGAAATGAATAAAGATGATGAAGTAGAGGCTGCGATGAAGGCGCCGGGCGGCTGGGTCAAAACGATGAAGTGCCTGGGCTGCAATTGTCAGGAGCCGGACAGTAGTAGAATAGAAAAAGTGGAAGCATCGGAGAACGATGCCAGCGAGGATGAAGATGAAGATGAGACGAGTGACGACGGTCGTAGTTTGGGTGACGATTCAGATTACGATGAGTACGACACGCGCGTCAATTCTCACTATCTTCGCACAGTCAAACGATACCGGGAGCACGTCGAACGCATGGAGGCTTTATCGAAGGGCTCCGTGCGGGTGAGGCGTAGGCGACCTCGGTTGGTAAGGATGAAAAGAGAGCTGAAGGAGGCTGCACTTCGCGGACGAAGGTCACGTGTAGAGCGGAAGGTCGCCGAGGCTATAAAGGAGCGAGAGGCGCTGGCGGCAGCGACTCGAGCAAAAGAGGAGGCGCTGGTGAGTTTCGGACCTGTGAGGCAGGATCTCATTACGCCGACGGCCCATCTATCGAAGGGGCCAGATATGGGGGGCAATATGCTGCGTGAGATGCGGAAGGCACGCCTCGACTACGAGCACAGGGTGGCATGGGCGACGACTTCGATGTCGCTCGAGCCAGCTCGGCGAGTACTCGAGGACAAGTTCAACATCAAGAGCGGTCGCGTCCCTACGATAAAGGAATATATTAAGGAACAGCAGCGGGTGGAGCGCGGCGAGGATGCGACCGAGGAGGTCAAGCCGGCACGCGCTTACAACCCGGTAACGTACACGTCGACGAGCCGAGTGGACGTCGAATGGATAATAGACAACCCGTACGCGTATACATCAACGAGCCGGATGGACGTCGACTGGATTCGGCGTCAGCGGATGGCGGACGTAGACTGGATACGTGAGTACGTGGAATGGGCGTTGGACACGGGCTCCACGCACATTGTGACAAACGATAAGAGATTAGTGGTCGACGCTCGTCCTACTCGGATGACCATCACAGGCGTGATGAGTAGCGGCGATCGACTGCAAGCGGAAGGCGGTATCGAGGGCTCAGCCACCGATATGAACGGGCGAAAGGTGAACTTGAAGCTCGGCCAGACGCTACTACATGATAAAGCAAACATGAACTTGCTCGGTGCGAACGAGCTGCTGAAAAAGGGAAACATAATCCACCTCGAGACGGACAATTGCTATATGATCGTCCGATCGCCGGGGGGGGGTAAGGCGAAAATCCCAATTGAAGAACGTGATGGGCTGTTCATCATGCGATTGGAACACCTGGTACCGCGGTCGAAGATCATATCGGCAATGGCGCAAGGTGAAATAGATAAAGATGTGTTCGAGGAGGAGGGAGCATTCGCCGGCATGGCGGAGTTCGCATCACTCGACACATGGCACAAAAGACTGAACCACATCCCGAAGAAACAGATCAAGATCATGTTCGATCGTGGCACATTCGAAGGGATGGACATTAAGGGCATAGGGCGTGGCTGTGATGCAAAATGTACGTGTGAGACCTGTCGGATCGCGCGGGCAGCGAAGCAGCCGACGTACAAAAAGAGGAGATTCGAGCCGAAGCTAGGAGGAGCACCATTCCGGTCGTGCCAGAGCGATTTGAAGGGCCCTTTGCAGCGAGGACTCGGCGATTACAGGTACACGATGCCGTTCATCTGCGAGGAGTCGCGGTATGCTATCACGTATTACCTCCGAAAGAAGTCGGAGGCTGCGAAGGCGTACCAGCAGTTTCTCGAGGACCTGCGGCGGCTAGGGTACTCTCCACCGGCGAGAATACGTACGGATGGAGCTAAAGAGCTAATAGGACAAGCTTTCGAGGCTGTCAACAAAAAGTATGGAATTGAACACACTATAACTCCGCCACACAAGTCACACCTCAACGGCATCGTCGAGCGCTATCATAGAACTATTCATGAAGCTGCGAACGCGTTGTTGTATGAGGCTAAGTTGAACTCGATCATGTGGCCATATGCGGTGGCGCATGCGGAATACATCAAGAACCGCATGATGCACAGCGTACACGGTACTCGGATTACTCCATACGAGATCGTGACGCACCGCAGAGCGAGAGCGGACCGGATCAGGGTCTTCGGCTGTGACATGTATGCATACAATCACAGTGATGAGACGAAGGCAAAGGCTGGGCGCGCAAAGGCTGAGAAGTTAATCTACGTCGGTGTGCCACCGGACTCGGACTCAGGCTATTTGGGATTCGATCCGGAGACTCGGACGGTACGCGTGGTATACGACGTGACGTTCGACGAGTCGATGGCAAACCGGGCAAATAATTTAAGGACCTTCGATGGCACCGAAGACTTCCAGATCACAGCCGAGGGCAGGGCGTTCAAGAAGCAGGCGAGCCAGCTTAAGGACGACCTCACCCGAGCGACTTTCCAAGATAATCCCGATCGACCGCACCTTAACAAGAGCGGCGCGGCGGACGAGGAGGAGAGCGATCAAGAGGAGCTATGGGAAGACCAGGAGGAGGAAGATTCGTCAGCTAAGCAGACGGAAAAGAGTAACGACTGGGATATGTCGAAGTGGGGCGACTGGGAAGTCTTAACGGACCACCAGGAGGAGTCGACCACCAAAGAAGATAAAGGTAAAGAGTCAAATAATAAAGAAGAGAAACAAAAGAAGAAGAAGATTGGCAGCAAGCACGACGATTGGGCTACTCGTCTACCGAAGGTAGAACCTATCCCGGACGACCCGCTCATCGGCAAGTACGTGCAGGCACCATTTAAGTCGGGCTGGTATTTCGGCATCGTCACCGAGAAGTACGAGGAACCAGACCACGACGATAGATTGATATACAAGGTTGTTTACGAGGACGAGGACACCGAGGACCTGAACGAGGAGATCATTTCGAAGATACTCACCGAGCCTGACCAAGCTAGGCGCAAAGGGAGGCCATCCGCAAAAGAGCGTGATAGCATCCGTGGGCCAGCCAGCGTGGATAGGATCGGGAAGGAGCTCGAGATCACCAAGTCGGCCGCGGGATCCCGTCGAAGTGCGAGGAGCACGAAAAGGGTGGACTACGGCGCACAAATGAGCGCAGTGGCCAACCAAGGACAAGCTGGCCATCCAAGGGATTGGTATGGACCACTTGCACCAGAATGTCTCGAGGACTACTACCGGCGAGAACTACTCGAAGTATCGGACGGCTACATCAGACCGCATCGTCTAGAACCGGTAGGGACTAAAGTAATGCTAAGCAAAGAGGACAAGAAGTTCCTAAAGAACGCGCTCAAGGAGAATTTGCCGATCACATACCTGGTCGACAACCCGAAGCGCGGAGAATCGTTTAAAAGGTATGCCAACTACTCGCTCGCGAAGACACTGAGGGAATCGAAATCACTTTCGGTGGCTTACAAGAGCGCAGGGTTGAGCAAGGAGGAGGCGAGATTGCTCGCCGAAAGAGACATCGAGTGGGACTACTCGCACGGGTACATTTTCTTCCCGGGCAACGAGTCGCTGCTAGATGGACACTTCGTTAATGCAAAGACAATGGCACAAGACCATAAGGTAAACTGCCGGTCCGAAATGATCACCTGCTTCGCTTCGAAGGGCGTGAGGAGAGCGATCAGTCTCGGCACGGCGACCTCACTTCAGGAGATGCTGATGGAGGATAAGAGAATGATGGATGCGTTGAAGTACATGGAGAACCCTACGGCTCTCAACGCACTAATGGAGGCGGAGCTCAAGAAGCTCCTGTACTACGATCCGAGTACAAACACCTACCACATCGAGCCCAAGTCGGAGAAAGAGGCCCATGATGGGCCTGACAAGGCGAGATGGAGGAAAGCGGAGGAGAAGGAGGTAGCCGCATTGGATGAATTCGGGTCCTACGAGCTCGTGACTGACATACCGCAGACGGACTCGAAGGGACACCGGATCAAACTGATGGGCTCCAAATTCGTCTATAAGCTAAAGACAGGAGACGACGGCAACGTGACGCGCTGGAAGGCAAGGCTCGTATGCCGCGGCTTCATGAGTAGAGAAGGCATCGACCACGAGGCCGATGAGTGCTATGCGCCGGTGATGTCATATGACACATTTAGGCTCATTCTCTCAATAGCGGCTGGGAATGGTTGGGCAGTACAACAGGTAGACATTGCTAACGCGTACCTCCAAGGCCACCTCGTGGACAAGGAGGGAAAGCCGAAGCCACTCTACATGAAAGACCCGCTGGGGCGTAAAGATAAAGAAGGGAGACCTTACTACATGAAGTTGTTAAGGCCATTGTATGGTCTACGCCAGTCGGCGTACCGATGGAACGAGGCACTCACGGAGCACCTCATCGGGTACGGCTTCAAAAGAGCAGAGTCGGACTCGTGTATGTTTACTATAAGTAAGAAGCGGTCCGAGATCGATCCGTCCTACACAGGCGACGAGGTCGACAAATTAATTATTGGTTTATATGTGGACGATTTGACCTTCACAGGGAGCTCTGCGGCGATCCTGGACTGGTTCAACAAAGTGTTAGAAGCCAGATTCAAGATTAATCCGCATGACCGAGGCGAAATTTCGTACATGTTGGGCACACGTGTTCGACAAGATCTACAAAAAGGGACTATTACGATGGACCAGACAGCGGCCATCGAGGCACTGGCGAAGAGATTCAAGATCGATTCGACCATGCCGAACGCAAGGAACTGTACTCCTATCGCCGTCGAAGCATTGCCTAAGCAAGCTAAGAAGGACGTGGAGTTTGAGTATTTAAGTGCAGTCGGCAGTCTACTCCATATCTCGGGGATGACTCGACCAGACATCGCATACGCAGTGGGCTCCGTCGCGAGGCACGGGGCAACGTACGGCGCGGTGCATGTGAAAGCGGTAAAGAGAATTATCGCCTATTTGTATCACACGCGCTACTACGGTATAACGTACAGGCACAAGAAGAGCCTTTCGCATCATGACCCATTGAGGCAGGTGCAAAATTTGGTAATGTATCAAGCAGGTCGTCCCCCGATTATGAATCCGGAGGGCGAAGCAAGAATGAGGGAAGACCCATTGAGGATCTTCTGTGACGCAGATTTTGGCGGTGACACTACTATGAGAAGCACTACCGGGATCGTCACCTTTCTGAACTGTGGACCTATCTCCTGGAGCTCAAAACTGCAAAAGTTGCAGGCGCTGAGCACCACTGAGTCTGAGGTTTACGCGGCGACGGAAGCTATTAAAGACGCGGCTCTACTCAAGGTATATTTGGAAGACCTGGAGCTACGAGACGACGTACCTATCCCCATCCATGAGGATAACAGCGCATGTATCAAGATGGGCATGCAGCATTTAAAGAGATTTAACAGGGCGAGGCACTACGTGCAGCGAGTCAACTTCCTACAAGAACGAGTATGGGACAGAACAGCTAAGCTGGTGTCGACTCCGACAGAAGAGGAGGTCGCGGACGTACTGACCAAACCATTATCATTCCCTTTATTCTCGAAATTCAGGGATGTCCTCGTTTCGAATGTGTACCCCGAGCATCAGCCAGGGACGCATACCGAAGAGGAGGAGCGTTGAGGTGACTTCAGTATGAGTCGCCTGACGATTAAGGGTACGGAGATACCCAAATAAGGGAACCTGGAAACACGCACAGAAAGCGGGTTTGGTTCGGCCAGAGAGCCAGTGAAAAGGAATAAAAGGGGAGCACTAATTGGAGCGCTCTCCTTACACAGAAAGTTGGATCATAACTGCGAATTAGTAGATGTAATCGATAAGGTTGACCGTGCCGCGAAGACGGCCGGCTACGCACAAAAAGCTTTCCTGTGGGCACGCGGGGCGATCCACCACGCCACTTAACGGTTTCTACAACTCCCCTCGGTGTTTTGGTGCTTCTTCGTTGCGTTAAGTTCACCTAGTTGATA
>NYWD01000063.1 GCA_002684855.1 Planctomycetaceae bacterium
TCCTCGATGCTCAAGGGGCCCGCATCGAAGGGGCCGCTCTTCCTCCAGGACCACTCGGATCCGATCCGCTTCGCGAACATCTGGGTCCGGCCGCTCTAGGGCAGGCCGCTCAGCCCAGCCATCACGTCGCCGCCCCTCGTGCCGTCGCCCGGGGGGCGGCGTCGCGACCTGTTCGCGCCACGCTCCCTCCAGGGGGCGGGGATTCTCGGAACCTGGTGGGAGCGTTCACCGCGGAGGGGTCTCTCCGGCCCGGCTCGAGTCGCTGGAATGGGAGTCATCCGTTGCTAGACTCAACCGACGGAAATCTCCTTCGGAGTGGTTTGAATGATCCTCGACATGCGAGCCCGTCGATCTCCGGCGGCGTCCATGTTCCTCGTCCTGTTCGTCGCCGCGGTGTCGAGCCTGACGACCGTTTCCGCCTCCGCCCAGTCGATGCGACCGGGACCGGGGGCCACGCTCTACGACGACGCGGATGGAGAAGGCACCACGTTCCGCACCTGGGCCCCCAATGCGACGTCCGTCTCCGTGGCCGGATCGTTCAACGGTTTCAATCCCGAAGCGCATTTTCTCGGGTCGGAGGGGGACGGGTGGTGGTCGGTGGACGTTCCGTACGTCACCGCCGGCGCCCGCTACAAGTTCGTGATCCGGAACGGCGCCGAGGTTCTCTGGCGGCGGGATCCGTGGGCTCGCCGCCTCACCAGTTCCGTCGGTGACCCGCTGGTCTACGATCCGTCGGCCTTCGAGTTCCAGGCGGAGGGATTCGCGACGCCCGCGTGGAACGAGACCGTGATCTACGAGCTGCACGTCGGCACGTTCGGCGCGCTGGCGGGGGACACGGTCCCGGCCGGTTTCGACGCCTGCATCGAGAACCTCGACCACCTCGAGGCGCTCGGCGTGAACTGCGTCGAGGTGATGCCGATCAACGAATTCGCAGGCGATGTGAGCTGGGGCTACAACCTCGCTCATCCCTGGTCGGTCGAAAGCGCCTACGGCGGGCCCGATGCCTTCAAGCGCTTCGTGGACGCCTGCCACGACCGAGGCATCGCCGTGCTGCTCGACGTCGTCTACAACCACTGGGGACCGAGCGACCTCGATCTCTGGCAGTACGACGGCTGGAGCGTGAACGGCAACGGCGGGATCTTCTTCTACAACGATCCGGTCCGGGCCGAGACGCCCTGGGGACCCCGCCCCGACTTCGGCCGCGGCGAGGTCCGGCGCTACATCCGTGACAACGCGCTGCTGTGGCTGCAGGAGTTCAGGGTGGATGGTCTCCGGATCGACGCCACCAAGTACATGCGATCGGTGCCGGAGGCCGGAACGGACCTGCCCGAGGGCTGGTCGCTCCTGCAGTGGATCAACGAGTCGATCGAGGCGACCCAGCCCTGGAAGATCACGATCGCCGAGGACTGGGGTGACGAGTCGTGGTTGAGCCGGACGGTCGGCGAGGGCGGTGCGGGATTCGGAAGCCAGTGGGACGGGGTCTTCCTGCATCCGGTCCGAAGTCTCGCCACCATCGTGGATGACGAGGATCGGAGCATGTTCACGCTCCGCGATTCGGTGATGAAGTACTTCAACGGCGAGGCGACGCAGCGGGTGGTCTTCACCGAGAGCCATGACGAGGCGGCGAACCAGCCCCGGCTTCCCGAGGCGATCTGGCCGGGGAACGCCGACGGCTGGGAGGCGAAGAAGCGATCCACGCTCGCGGCCTCGGTGGTGCTCTCGTCACCGGGCATTCCGATGATCTTCCAGGGACAGGAATTCTTCGAGGACGGTGTGTGGACCGATGCGGCACCGATGGACTGGGGCCGGATGGAGACGTTCGAGGGGATCTTCAATCTGTATCGGGATCTCGTCCACCTGCGTCGCAACCTCGGCGGCGCGACCCGGGGCCTCTGCGGAAACAACACCAACTTCCACCATCTCGACGATGTCGGGAAGGTGGGGGCCTGGCATCGCTACGACCAGGGCGGTGTCGGAGACGACGTGGTGGTCGTGACGCACTGGACCAGCCAGTCTCGCGCCGACTATCGGATCGGCTTTCCGCGCGGCGGGACCTGGCACTGCATCTTCAACGGGAATTCGAGCGAGTACGACGACGCGTTCACCGGCGGGGGGCCGACCGAGATCTTGGCGGAGCCCGTCCCCTGGGACGGCATGGATCACAGCGCCGCGTTCGAGATTCCGCCCTACACCTGTCTCATCTTCTCGCAACGGATTCCCGAGGATCCCGGATCCGGGAAGGAGCAGGACGGACCGATCCTCGTCGACGGCGTCCGCGACGAGCTCTACGGACCTCCGCTGGTCGTCCAGGACACCCAGACCGGCTTTGGAGACGCCTCGCTCGGACTGATCGATCATGCGAACGGATCGGAACTCGACGGTCTGTCGGCCCGCGTCGAGGACGAAACCCTCTACCTGCACTTCGCGGGAAACCTCGAAAGCAACTTCAACAAGCTCGACGTCTTCATCGACGCGATCGAGGGGGAGGGGCAGGGCACGCTCCGGGACGACAACCCCGAAGTGAAGTTCGGCGGGCTCAATCGGATGGGCGGCGACGGGCGCGGTGCGTCGCCGGGACTCCGCTTCGATCCCGGATTCGAACCCGACTTCTGGATCGACTTCACCTGCGGCGGCGAACTCGGAGTGAGTTTCGACACCTTCATCAACTGGTCGCGACTCGCCACGGGGGGTGGCGCCTCGGTCGACTGGGGATTCGCCGGGCCCGGAGGGCCGGGTGCCGGGCAGGCGATCCACGCCTCCAACGGCATCATCGCCACCATCGACAATCGAAACACCGGCGGCGTGACCGGAGGCGACGATCTCGATTCCGGCTCGGGAGTCGAGACCGGGATCGAATTCGCGATTCCGCGCTCGGTCCTCGGGGCGACCAACGGGTCGATTCGCGTGACCGCCTTCATCAACGGGTCGAACCACGACTTCCTCTCCAACCAGGTGCTCGGTCCGATCGGTGGAGGTGGGAACCTCGGCGAGCCGCGCACCATCGACTTCGGCACCATCCCCGGGGCACAGTGGGTCGACGTGCCGGTCGCCGAGCCCGACTGTCCCGGCGATCTCGACGGCGACGGCCTCGTGGACGGCTCCGACTTCGGCGTCCTGCTCGCCTCCTGGGGGCCCTGCGACGGCTGCCCCGCGGATCTGGATGGTGACGGCGTGGTCTCCGGTGCCGATCTCGGGGCGATGCTCAGCCGATGGGGCGAATGTCCTTGAATCTGAGAGGTTTTCGGCGATCCGGCCGCCCTCTCTTTCTCAGGGTTCCGTTTGGATCGAGCACGGTTCAAGGCTACATTTGATGGTCCCGGACATCGGGTTCCGACTTGAGTCGCAGTTCGGACCCGGCGATGCCGGCGGCCTGGAGCACCCTGAGATGAGACACCTGATCACCGTTCTTTCGTCACTCACCGCCGCTTCGATCCTCGCGTCCGCGCACGGTCAGGAATGCGACGGAATCGCCGACGCGGCCTACGGGGGACCGCTCGTGGTGCAGGACACCTCGACCGGATTCGGGAATGCGGATCTCGGTGCGATCGACTTCGCGAATGGCTCCGAAGTGGATGGCGGCTTCGGATACATCGCCGACGGCGTGCTCCACCTGGTGATCGCCGGCAACCTCGAGAGCAACTACAACAAACTCGAGATATTCATCGACGCGGTTCCGGGCGAAGGACAGAATCCGATTCTCGGAAACAACTCGGAGATCGACTTCGGCGCGTTGAACACGATGGGACGCTTCGAGGATCCCGACACCGGCGAGGTCCAGCCCGGTCTCACCTTCGACACGGGTTTCACCCCCGATTACTGGATCTCCTTCACCGGAGGTCCGGGGGCTCCACCCAAGAAGGGCGGGGAGCCCGGGTACGACACCTACGTCAACTACGCCCAGTTGCTCACCGGTGGTGGTGACACCGCGATCTCCGGATTCGCGGGTCCCGGCGGGGCGGGCGTGGATGGTGCGTTGTTCACGGAGAACGGCATCATCGCGGCGATCGACAACTCGAACGTGCTGGGGGTGGTCGGCGGAGACGGAATCGACGACGGAGGCGGCGTCGTCACCGGCGTCGAAATCCACATTCCGCTCGAAGCCCTCGGTCACGTCTCCGGCGACCCGATCCGCGTCTCCGCGTTCATCAACGGCAGCGGCCATGACTTCGTCTCGAACCAGGTCCTCGGTGGACTCGGAGGCTCGGCGAATCTCGGTTTCCCCCGATTCGTCAACTTCGAGGACATCGAGGGCGACCAGTTCTTCGTGGTCGACGGCGACGGTGGTGGCGGTGATGGCTGTTTCGGCGACATCAACGACGACGGTCAGGTCGACGGGGCCGATTTCGGCTCCCTGCTCGCGAGTTGGGGGCCGTGTCCCTCCTGCCCGGCGGATCTCAACGACGACGGCGTCGTCGACGGCGCGGACGTCGGGCTGATGCTTTCGGTCTGGGGTCCCTGTCCCTGATCCGACGCTCGGCATCGCGGGTGCATCGAGTGAACGAACACCGGAGGTCGGCGTCGGCCGCCGCAGGCTCCCGCTGCGCGGCGTTCCCCGTCACATCCGTGGATCCATGCATCCAGGCAGCCCGCATTCCATGCTCGCGGGCAGCGCCCGGTTTCCTCGTCGCCATCGCCGATTCGGCCCGGGCGGTCAGGATCGATTGGCGGGCAGGTAGGCCTGGGTGACGTAGTCCGCGACCATGCGNTGGGTGCTGAAGGGCCCGGGGATGGTGGCGGCGCTNCGAAGTGCCCGCTTCATCCAGCGTCGGGGGACACCGTTGCGACCGCGATCGNAGAACTCGGGTATNAGGCNTTTCTCGAGCACGTCGTACATGGCGTTCGCGTCGGCGGCATCTCGGGCCGCGGCCCCGGACCGCTTCGGTTCGCCCACGATCTCGAAGCCGTTGCGGCCGTCGAAGCCCTCGGGCCACCAGCCGTCGAGAATCGAGCAGTTCACGCCCAGGTGCATCGGTGGCTTCATGCCGCTGGTGCCGCTGGCCTCATGCGGCCGGATCGGATTGTTCAGCCAGACGTCGCAGCCCGAGGTGAGTTCGCGGCCGATCCGCATGTCGTACTCCTCGAGGATCGCGATCCGGCCGTGGAACTCCGGACGTTTGCTCATGCGATAGACCATGCGGGCGAATTCCTGTCCCTCGCCGTCACGGGGATGAGCCTTGCCCGCGAACACGATCTGGACCGGGCGATCGGGATCGTTCAGCATCGCGGCGAGCCGGGCGCGGTCCCTGAAGATCAACGGGGCCCGCTTGTAGGTCGCGAACCTCCGGGCGAAGCCGATGGTCAGCGCATCTTCGCGAAGGCCGGCCCCGGCCATGAGTCGCTCGCCCGGATCATCGCCGCGCTGCACGGACTGCCTGATCAGTCGATCACGCATGAATCCGACCAGTCGCGATCGGAGGCCGTTTCGAAGCTCCCACGCGGCGGCGGGGTCGACGTCGGATGCCTTCGACCACGCGTTCTCGTCGGGTTTCGCGACCCCGGGATTCAGGCGGATGTGCTTCCGCCAGAACGCGGCGGCGGCGGGGTCGAGCCAGGTGCCGGGGTGCACGCCGTTGGTGATCGAACCGATGGGGACGTCCTTTGGCGTCTTCGCCTCCGGATAGACCCCTTGCCACATGTCCCGGCTCACCTCGCCGTGGAGTCTGGCCACGCCGTTGACGTGCTTGGCGAGTCGGAGCGCGAGGATCGTCATGCACAGCGGTTCCGACCGGTCGCCGGGCGTCTCGCGGCCGAGATCGGCGAACGATCGACTGGTGAATCCCGCGCGTCGGAGGACTCCGTTCATGGCGGCCGCGGCATCAACGGCCGGGTAGCGATCGTGCCCGGCCGGGACCGGGGTGTGGGTGGTGAAGACCGTCGACGCACGTACCTGTGCGATGGCGTCGGACCGATCGGACCCGGTCTCGACAAGCCGGGCGATCCGCTCCACCGCGGCGAAGGCGGCATGGCCTTCGTTGAGATGGTGGACGGTCGGTCGTTCGTCCATCGCCTCGACCGCCATCGCGCCGCCCACCCCGAGGAGCACCTGCTGCCGCATTCGGAGGTCGGGTTCGCCCTTGTAGAGACCCTCGGTGAGCCTGCGATCCGCCGGTCGGTTCTCGGGCAGGTCCGCGTCGAGCAGCAGCAGCGAGGTGTTCCCCAGCGCGAGACGCATGATCCGGGCGGTGACCGTCCGGCGACCGATCGGGCAGGCGATCGACGTTCCGGTCTCCTCGATGGGATATCGATCGAAGTCGTACTCGGGATAGAGGATCCGCTGACGCCCGTCGGACTCGAATTGCTGCCGGTAGTAGCCATGTCGATAGAGCAGGCCGACGCCGACCAGGGGCACGCCGAGGTCCTCGGCACTCTTGACGTGATCGCCCGCGAGCACCCCGAGACCGCCGGAGTACTGCTGCATCGATTCGTGGACGGCGAACTCGGAGCAGTAGTAGGCGACCTTCAGGCGACGATCGCGACCACGATGATTCGTCTTGAACCAGCGCGGCGCCCGCCGGGCGTCCTCGAGCGTCCGCTCCGCGGTCTCGAGCGTCCGGAGGAAGCGGGCGTCCGCCGCGGCGGCCGCGAGCCTCGCCTTCGACGTCGAAAGCACGGTCTCGATCGGAGCGTGGTTGGTCGCCTCCCAGGCGATCGGGTCGAGCATCGCGAACGGGCGTTGAGCGGGTTCGAGCCACGACCAGGCCAGGTTCTCCGCGATGCGGAGCAGTCGGGTCAGCAGATCGTCGATCGGGGATGTCTTCGTACGGGGCATGGCGGGAATCCGGGTGGATGGGAACGTTTCGAACGTGGCGGGCCGGCCGGCGACGGGTTCAGGGAAGCCGTTTCGACGCCGATGCGAGGTCTGCGAGCCGCCGGGCGAGACGGGCGTTCGCGTCGCTCCTCCGCATGCGCCAGCACCAGTTGCCGGTCGCATCGCCGGGGCGATTCATCCGATCCCCTCCTCCGAGGCCGAGGAAGTCCTGCATCTGGACGATCGCGATGTTGGCGGGGCTGGTGAAGGCCAGTCTGGTCATCGCCTCGGCCGGATCCTTCGCGGCCGAGGGCCCCGCGTAATTTTGGAATCGACGACGGGTCTCGGCGGTCACGCTTCGGTACCAGCCCGCCGCGGTGTTGTTGTCGTGGGTGCCCGGGTAGACAACGCATCTCGGTGGATGGTTGCAGGGAAGTTCGCCCGCGGCCTCGGCGTTGTCGAAGAAGGCGCTCTGCAGGATCCGCATGCCGAAGAGTCCGAACCGTTCGCGGAGCGCGTCGATCGGCGGAGTCCGATCGCCGAGGTCCTCGACGATGAACGGAAGCCGTCCGATCTCTCGGGCGATCGACGCCAGCAGTTCGTCACCGGGCGTGCGTCGCCATCGACCGGTGGCGGGATCCGAGGTCGTCGTCGAAATCTCGAAGGCGTTGTGGAACCCGATGAAATGATCGATTCGCAGGATGTCGAATCGTCCGAGCGTGCAGCGGATCCGGCTCCGCCACCACGCCCAGTCGTCCGACCGGTGCGCCTTCCACTTGTAGTGGGGATGCCCCCAGAGCTGGCCGTGATCGACCGCGGTCCGGCCCCAGACCGAATTCGACTCTTCGGTCGGATCGGGCGAGGGAGGGACTCCGGTCAGGACCGTGGGGACGCCGTCGCGGTCGATTCGAAAGAGGTCCGGGCGCGACTGGACGTCGGCACTGTCGGGCGGGCAGAAGATCGGCAGGTCCCCGACGAGATGGACGCCCCGCTCGCGAGCATGCGCTCGGAGCCTGCTCCATTGACGATCGAGAATGAACTGCAGGAAGGCGTGGTACGTGGGTTCGCAATCGATCTCCGT
>NYWD01000064.1 GCA_002684855.1 Planctomycetaceae bacterium
AGGTCCCGGCGCGTCGATCATGATGTTGCGCCGGAAGCGACCTCCGTCTTCGATCTTCGCGTCGACACCGTCGGGCTGTTCCGCGACGAGCGTCCAGATCATCGAATCATCGGGGTGGAGGTAGGGCCCTTCGTCGATCGAGACGCCGTCGAAGAGAACGTGCAGGTACTGGCCGAAGGGCAGGGCCTCGGCTCGCCGCTCGCCGACGAGCGTCACGTCGAACGGAACGCCCGCGGCGATCGTCGCCGGCGCATCCACTTCGGCGTGCCACGACGCGGCATGGATCCGGTCGACCTGCCCGACGTCGAGGCCGTTCGGCCAGGTGCCGCCCGCCACCGCGAGCAGTCCCGGGTGCCAGCTGTTGACCTCGTCGCCGGTCTCCAACCGCGTGGCGAGCAGATCGAAGAGCCGATCCGACTGGACGTCGTCCAGCGGCCGGGCGATCACTTCGGTCCAGATCGGGTGGAAGACGTCCTCGTCGTATGGTGCGAGGCTCACCAGGGCGGCGTTCGGAAGTCGTCCGGTGATGAAGCGGACCGCGTCGCCCGCGAAGAAGAGCAGGCCGAGGATGATCAGCATCAGCACGGACGGGACTGCCAGGCGAGTGAAGCGAGCGCTCCGGGCACCGGTGTAGTGGACCGTGCCGGTGCGCGCGGTGGTTCCGCATTCGGGGCATCGACTCACGCTCGGATCGATCCGTTGATCGCACTCAAGGCAGCGGGGGAATGATTCGGATCGATCGAGTCGCGTCTTTCCGAGACGGGAGATCGCCTCGCCCGCCAGCAGAAGCATCAGGAACGTGGTGATCATCGCGAACTCGAGCACGCTGTGTCGCGCGAGGAGGAGGACCAGGACGCACGCGATGACGAGGAAGACGTGGGTGATCCTGCGGGGGATCGGTCCGGTGGATCGGCGGCCGACGACCAACGCGGTGATCCGGGCCGGAACGGACTGGGTGAGCCCGGTCGGTGGCGTGCCCCTCTGGAGCGTCGCCGCCTGCTCTCCCAGTGCGACGCGATCGTGCCAGAACCGGTTGAGATCGGTCTCCCCCCATGCCTGCGGAAACAGGAGGCAACAGGCGTCCGGTCGGAACGGCGTCCCGCCACAGTTCGGGCAGATCGTCTCCGGGTTCCGGTTCTCGTCCTCGACCGCTTCGATGACGCCGGCCAGTCGACGTCGACGCCGAACGGCCGCCACGATCATGATGCCGATGATGCCGATCCAGATCGTCGACGAGACGAGCGTGGCGGTCCGCAGATCCGACTTGAGCGTCTCGTCCATGGCGAATCGTCGTCCGATGAGCCAGATGTTCGGGGCGAGGAGCCCGATCTGGATCAGCAGGAAACAGCCGAGGGCGACGACCGGCCAGACCGCGCGGCGGCGGTCGCGTCGGAGTCGCGCCGAGATGCAGTCGCGATCGAGTGGAATCACGTCCGAGCCGATTGCTCCGGACGGCTCCTGCGACGGAGCGGTGGCTGGTTCCGGGGTTCCGTCGATGTCGTTCATCGTCGCCACCATCCCATGCGGGGATCCTAGGCGTCGCTGGCACGGCGTGATCAGCCGGCGTGGTAGGGGATGAAGGTGAGGTCGGAGGCGGTGCGGATTCCGGCACCGCATTCGGGGCAGTGGTCTGGAAACGGCGGATGAAGCCGGTATCGGCACGCATTGCAGCGCGGCACCGTCCGGAGCCCCGATTCGGATCGATCGCGGACCCGCCGCAGGAAGATGATCAGGCCTCCCAGTCCACCGATCAGGATGATCCCGATGAAGATCCAGCTCATCGTCGAAAGACCGCCTCGGATCGTGAGTGCGGGAGGAAGGACCATGATCGCGAGCAGCACGAACCCCAGCGGTGAGAGCATCGTCCACCATCGACCGATCGACCGACCGGCCTTCGCGGCGAGGTTCGTTCGAGGGCGAGCGAGCGAGGTGCCGTACGGACCACGAGGGCGTCTCCAGGCCGTGGCGAAATCGACGTCTCGGAGACGATCCCCGCGCGAGACGGAAGGGAGACCGAGGTTTCCGGCGCGGCGGATCAGTCGAACGTCGAGTTTCACCCGTTGCACGGTGCCTTCGTGCCAGAATCCGTACAGGTCGAGCGGCGACCAGCCGGTGGGAGCATTCCGACAACATGTTCCGGGGTCGAACGGATCCGAACCGCAACGCGGACAGATCGACATGCCCGTCTCGAGCATTCTGCGACCGATTCGAATCACCCGTCGGCGTCGATGGATCTGGCGGGCGAATTCGAATGGAATCACGAGGGCCACCAGAATCAGCAGGTACGCGACGGTGGGAGCGACCTCGTTCACGTCCCATGCGGCCCATGGCTGTTCGAGCGTCACCATGCCCACGGCGAGGCAGACCGGCGAAGCGATCGCGAGCAGCATCAGTCCCGGGATGGTCATCGCGGCATGGCGTCGAAGCGCCGAGCCCGCGGTTCGTCGGTCGATGGGCCAGAGTTCGGTGACGGCCTTTCCGATCGCGGCGTCGGATCCGCCCGCCACGGGGACCGACCGGGTTCGTTCGCCGGAAACCGCTGGTTCCTCGCCTGCTTCCATGTCCAGAGGCTAGCGTGCGATCGCTTCGGCGCGGATCTCGCGAAGCACCGTCACCTTGATCTCGCCGGGGAAGGTCATCTCATCCTCGACGCGCTTCGCGACGTCTCGGGCGATCTTGTGGGCCGTGGCGTCATCCGCCTTCTTCGCATCGAGGATCACCCGTACCTCACGACCGGCCTGGATCGCGTGGGCCTCCTCGACGAAGGGCTGATCGGTGGCGATTCCCTCCAGTTGCTCGAGTCGCTTGACGTACATCTCCATCGACTCGCGGCGAGCGCCGGGTCGGGCGCCGCTGACGGCGTCCGCAGCCATCACGATCGCCGTGTACGGCGTGGTGGCGGGAATGTCCCCATGGTGTCCTCCGATGGCGTTGAGGACCGCCTCGGACTTCTCGCCGAACTTCTGCGCGAATTCCATGCCGATCGCGGGATGGCCGCCTTCCATCTCGTGATCCATCGCCTTGCCGATGTCGTGGAGAAAACCGCACCGCCGGGCGATGGTGCCGTCGAGCCCGAGTTGATCGGCGATCATCTGGCTGAGGAAGGCGACTTCGACGGAATGGCGAAGCACGTTCTGGCCGTAGCTGGTCCGAAACTGCATCTTGCCCATCGCTTCCGCGATCTTCGGGTGGACCCCCCGGATGTTGGTCTCCACGAGCGCGTCCTTGCCGACCTGCTTGATTCGATCCTCGATGTCCCGCTTGGTCTGGGCGACGATCTCCTCGATGCGAGAGGGATGGACCCGACCATCCGCGACGAGTTTCTGGAGGCTCTCGGCGGCGATCGCCTGGCGGACCCGATCGAAGCAGGAGACGCTGATCACGCCCGGCGTGTCGTCGACCATGACGTCCGCCCCCGTCGCCTTCTCGATGGCCCGGATGTTCCGACCCTCCCGACCGATGATGCGGCCCTTGAGATCGTCCGACGGGATCTTCACGGCCCGCACGGTCGAATCGCTGACGTTCTCCGCGGCGTACCTCTGAATGGCCAGAAGCGTGATTTCCCGACTCTTTTCGCGGGCCTGTTCCTCCGCCTCTTCGATGACTTCTTGCGCGATCTTGGCGGCTTCATGCTGCGATTCGACGCGAATTTCATCGAAAAGGTGTTCTCTCGCCGCTTCTCGCGTCATTTCCGCGGTCTGCGCAAGGCGATCCTTGAGCTGCTCCGCGGTCCGGGCGGTTTCCTGCAGCAGTGCTTCACGTTTCGCCGCCATTTCCTCGAGCCGGGTCTCCTTGAGTTCGAATTTCTCCTCTCTCCGGGTCAACTGCGTCATCTTGGAGTCGAGGGTCTCTTCTCGCTTGTTGGCCCGGGCCTGTGCTTCCTTGGCTTCGCGGAGCAGCTCCGCAGCCTCGGTCTCCACGGCTTTCCGCCTCTCGGCGGCATGGGCATCGGCCTCGGCTTCGATGGACCTGGCGCCCGCCTGGGCCTCGTTCCGAGCGGCCTCCACGATCGTCGCGGCCTCCGCCTTCGCGGTTCCGATGGATTTTCCGGTCGTGGCGGTGATGAGCAGCCAGCCCAGGATGCCACCGGAGACCGCGGCGATGCCGATCCATGCAAAATCCGTCGGATCCAGTGCGAGCACGATCGGAAGCGAATGCATGCCACCCTCCAGCGAGGAAAACAACCTTCTCGGACTCGCGTCCGGGGGGCGCAGGGCGACGTGCTTTCGACTCTCGTTCGGGAGATCGGTGGCGTCCGAATGACTTCGACGGTGCGAAGCCTCGGAAAGGATCGAATTCACCATTTCAGGCCACCGAGGAGCTTTCAAGGGCTCTCCGGCGGCGTCTGGAAGGGTTCATTGAGCTGTTTTCAGGACTGCTCGATGCGGAATTCGGCTCCGGGAAGGGAAAGGAACATGCCACCAGGTGAAACGAGAATCAGCATTCAATCTATGCAGGTCACCGCCATCCGGATCCCGGTTGGCGGGCACGACCACGTCTGACGCGGAAGGCCTTGGACCTGTCGCCGGACGTCCTGATCGGGTTTTCGCCGGTGGCGAAACGTGCGGATCTGGATCGTCGAACGAGAGATCGGTCGTCACCCGACCCCAGGGTCGGGATTGCCGTATGAACCGGCGGCACGCCGCGCGTGCCGTACCGGGAGTTGCCCTTGTAGTATTGCCGAGGTCGGAGACCTGTCAAGACCTCGAAACGCCCGGTTCGGCGTCGCGATCGGCCCGGCACGGGTCGCGGCCGCTCCGGACGCGTCTGGAAGGGCCCTTTTCAGGGATTCCAAGCCACCGAATCGGGACGTTCCTCCATGCCAGTCGCCATCCAGTGGGTTCTCGACCTGCTCCCCACGAACCCGATCTGCATCCGTCTCATCCAAGGCGGTTCGACGCGACTGCGGCATCTCTACCTGCGAAGCGGATATCTGGCTGCGTTGATCGCGGTCCTGCTTCTCGCCCTGATCGGCCCGACGTCGAGTCTTCGGGAGCTTGCGCAGCGGGGGGCCTCCGCATTCACGATCGTCGCCTTCGGCCAGGTCTTCCTCATCTGCCTGCTCACGCCGGTGTTCATGGCCGGCGCGATCGCGCAGGAAGCCAATCCCAGGACCTGGGACATCCTGCTGACCACGCCGCTGAACGCACTCCAGATCGTCCTGGGCAATCTCTTCGGCCGGCTCTTCTTCATCCTCGCCCTCCTGGTCTCCTCCCTCCCGCTGTTCCTCTTCATCCAGACCTTCGGTGGAGTCCCCGGCGAGTCGATCGTGCAGAGCTACCTCGTCGCAGGGTGCAGTGCGCTGGTGGTGGCGGCGGTCGCGGTCACGCTCAGCGTCACGCGCTCCGCGGGCCGGCGCGCGGTCTTCGCCTTCTACGTGTCGGTGGTGGTCTACCTCTTCCTCACCTGGCTCATCGACAACCGTCTTCGAACGCCGGTCTCCGTGGCGAGCCTCGCCACCTCGACGACGATCATGACGCCGCTCAATCCCTTTCTCGCCCTCGAGAGCCTCCTGCTCAGCAACAGTTACGTCCCGCGATCGGTGGACCCCGGCATGGGATGGCTGAAGGGGTGGTGGCTGGGGCGGCCGGTGGCCTCCTTCGCGTGGATCTCCATCCTGATCAGCCTGTTCCTCGTCGTCTACTCGACGGCGCGGCTCCGGATCATCGGCGCGAAGGTCGGCCAGGTGCCGTGGTACCGCCGCCTCCTCCGGATCGGCAACGCCACCGGCGCAGGCCGGGCGCCGCGGACCCCCGGGCAGAATCCGATCGCCTGGCGCGAGACGAGTTCACGGTCCCTCTCGGTCGCCGGCGTGCTCGGGCGCTGGGGCTTCATCGCGGCGGGGGGGATCGCGACGCTCCTGGTGCTCTGGCTCTTCCACGCCGGTTCCATCACCCTCGCGGACCTCCGTGTGACGTCGCTCGCGATCGTCGCCGCGGAGATCACGATCGTCGTGCTCGCGGCGGTGAACATGAGCGCCACCGCGGTGAGCCGGGAGCGCGAGGACGGCACGCTCGACCTCATTCTCACGACGCCGATGCAGCCCGGCCCGTATCTCGCGGGCAAGCTCCGGGGACTCGTTCAGTATCTGCTCCCGATGCTCGTGCTGCCGGTGGTGTCCATGACGATCATCCTGGTCTACGCGCTGGCGCGGCCGGACGCGACGCTGGCGCAGGTCGCGGTCGGGACCGGCACCCGCGCGGTGCCGCTGCTGCAGGCGTCGTCGGTGATCGGCATGGTGCTGCTCATGCCGGCCTTCGTCGCGTTCACCGTGATGGTCGGCCTGCAGTGGTCGATCCGCAGC
This sequence comes from Planctomycetaceae bacterium, assembly GCA_002684855.1. Taxonomy (GTDB): domain Bacteria; phylum Planctomycetota; class Phycisphaerae; order Phycisphaerales; family SM1A02; genus UBA12014. The sequence continues at coordinate 6,305 of NYWD01000064.1, forward strand.
AAGGGGACCATCGGATCGATCATCGCCGCGGTGCTGGTGGTCTTCACGGTGACGGGCGTGATCGGCCTGTGCGGGATCGCGAGCGGAAACGGCATTCCGTTCCTCGGATCCGCGATCTCCTCCATCAGTCCCTTCAACCTCGTCGCCGCCGCGTTCATCCCCGAGAGCACGATCTCCGAGACGATCCGGGAGGGGGACGAAAGCGGNCTGTCCATGCTGGTCGGCGCCGCGATCGCCGCGGTGGTCTACGGACTCGTCGTGTACGGAATGCACTCGAGCATGAAGCGTTCGTTCATGATGACCGTNCGTCGCCTCGCGGGCACGCGATGACCGATCGCCGAANCGCCCGCGTCGACGGTCGCCGCCCTGCTCAGCCGAACCAGTAGGTGAGGAGGATGCCGAAGTCCGCGCCGTCGACGATCCCGTCGTCGTTGAAGTCGGCGGAGCAGTCGCCGGGGCAGGGGCCCCATTGCACGAGCAGGAGTCCCACGTCGGCCCCGGAGACGATCCCGTCGCCGTTGAGGTCGCCCGGCACGCCCNCCTCGAGCTCGATCGTCATCACGTCCATGGCGAGTGGTGCGCTCATGCCCTGGGACACCCAGAGGTCGTACGCGATCTGACCCTTGTCGTCCGTCACGTTGTAGTCGCGGAGGAACTCCATGTACTCGCGGGAGGACGTCTGGAAGTACAGGGTCGCGACCGCCTCGACGGCNCCTTCGGGAACGTCGTACTCGGTGTCGTCCCAGTACTGTCCGTCCGCGTATTCGGCGCCCTTCGGTCCGCCGCCGAAGGCCGCGAACTTCGCGTTCGTGAATCCGCGGGGCGGAATGCGGTTGTCGAAGAGGATCTCGTTGTTCAGCGTGAGATGGAACGATTCGCCGGCGGGGACGTTGACCAGCTTCGCCACGTCGCTCGAGATGCCCATCTTCTTCTCGTAGACCTTGGTGTCGGAGAAGTCGAGATCCGCGGTGGCGAAGTCGTATTCGCCTCGCTCGTCGATGATCTCGCCCGCGGCGTCAACGAACTTCACGTTGATCCACATCCGGCGACCTTCCGGGTAGCCGGTGGGGAGGGAGTGTCCGCCCTGGTTGATGATCCGGACGGTGAGNCGGTCGTCCTCGAAGGAGAGTTCCATGTCGCTCGCGTCCCGAAGCATCTGCTCGGTTCGGGCGTTGGCGGCCTCCCGGCGTTCCTCGGTCAGCCCGTAGTAGTCGGCGTCGACGCCCATCGATTCGGCGATCGCATCGAGCACCCAGGTGTTTCCGCCCGCGAAGGAGTGGGCGCCGACGTCGGGTCGTTCGAAGAACGGNGGNCCNGTGTAGAAGCCGCANGCNCCGCCNACCTGNGGGGGCATGTGGCAGTTCTGGCAGCTNGAGATCGNGGNGTCNTCNGGGAGNGCNCCGCCGAANCGACCGTCNTCGAANACCACGCCACCGTCNGCGAAGTCGCTGTTNAGCCACTCNGANTAGGTNCGCTGNTCGGNGACCATGTCGTGNAGNTCGTNGGTCGGNTGCGNNTCNCCCATCGGGTTCAGCACNCCCTTGTTCGTCTTCGGNTCGAGGGTGAAGACCGGGTTGCTGACGTCGTGGCANCCNCCGCAGAACGTGCTGTCNCGGTGGAAGGGCGANGTGATGATCGGGATCGGCGANCCGAANTCGTCGTANCCGTGNTANTTCGCGGGNACGTCGTCGTANGGGCCGCGNCGGGNGTCNANNGGNTCNANGATNNTNGCACCGTTGCCGGGNCGCNNNGGCATCAGGCCGNCNGCNACGATCTCNNCGAGGATCGGNATGTCGGGNTCCGNGACNTCNCCNGGNTATCCCATCGCGCCNCCGNNNGGNCTNACCGNTCCGGTGGCAGAAGTTGCAGTTGATGCCGTCCATCAACTCCTCGTCGNANTCGGGGANNTGNCCGNNCTCNCCNTCGCCNCNGTAGTNGGCGGCNGGNANGTGGCACTTGANGCAGAANGNNCCGGCCTTGTCGGCNTCCTGGTTCGCGATNGTNAGNCCGGCGTGNAACACNGGNTCNCGGGCGGACTGGGCCATGAGGCTGACGACCCAGGTGTCGTANGGCGGNACCTCGAGNCCGTAGTCNGCGTGGCAGAACATGCAGTTNACCGACGANTAGATCCGNCGGAANTCGNGTCGGATCCGNNTTCGGCNNGGNNCCCGAGNCTCNNGAAAGTCCNCGAGGGAGGTNGGGAGCTGNTTCTGNNNGTCNCCACCGCCCTTGTCGCCCACGGCGATGGGCGCCAGGACCGCGGTCGCGATCAGGGCGGTCGCCGTGGCGAGGATGGCCCGCATCCGGAACTTCGACGGATGTCGGGGAAGTCTGCGAGTCATGTGTTCGGATGCCAATCTGCTTGTTCGTGACGACGACCTGGATCCAAGCCGGATGGGCCCGACGTGAGCGTTTTTCGCTCGAAGAAGCCTAGGATCCCCGCGGCGTGGGTCAAGCGCCTCAGGGGTTTAAGAAGCCCGATAACCGATTGGGCGGCCTCGCTTTCCGCATGTTTGGACGTCGTTGGATCGGGGGCGGTTCACCGACTCCAGGCGATTCCCGGTCGATTGGCCTCTCGTGGGGTCCAGCCGCCGCTGAACGCCCTCCCCGGCCTCCTGAGATAGGCTTCCGGCCATGAGTCTCGCAACCCTCGCCACCGTTTCCTCGCGGGTCCGCCGGTTCACGGCCGCCCTGATCGTCACCGGCCTCGCGTCCGGCTGCTCGACGTCGGGGCCGGATCGACTCGAGTTCCAGTCCGATCGCTACGACCAGGCCTTCCAGGCGGCGGGTGAGGCGGTTCGCAAGCAGGGCATGCCACCGGTCCTCACCGATCGGACCGGAGGCGTCATCGAGGCGCGACCGAGACTCGCGGGGAGCGTGCTCGAGCCCTGGCGGATCGACAACGCAGACGCGGGGCAGTGGGGCGCGAACACCCTGAACAAGCAGCGACGACGCGTTCGATTCGAGTTCCTGCCGGTGGATTTCGTTCCGCCCGAACCACGAGGCGAGGATGTCCTGACCGGTCCTCCGCTGCCCGGATCCACGGAAGGCGAGCTTCGCCTCACCGACCTCGAGACCTTCGACGGACGGGTCGAACTTCGCGTGTGGGTGTACGTCGAACGGGAGCATCGCACCGGGCTGCGCCGGGGGACCTGGAGTCGGGTGGGCCGGACCTTCGCCACGAATCCGATGGAGACGCGTTCGCCGGAGGACGGCACCACTCGAAGTCCGGGGCTCTGGACGCCGGTCGGTCGGGACGAGGCGATGGAGCGAAGACTGCTCGCCGACATCCGGTCCGCGATGGGCGACGACTGAACGGTCGGGCCGCGGCGCTTCCGGAGCGGGACTCAGAGCGAGATGCGTGGATCGATCCAGCTGTAGAGCACGTCGACGACGAGGTTGAAGAGCACCAGCAGGATCGAATAGACCAGGACCACCCCCATGATGAGCGTGATGTCCTTCGCCATCACCGCGTCCACGAAGTTGCGACCGATCCCCGGCACCGCGAAGACCTTCTCGATGACGAAGGAGCCGGTCATCGCGATGGCCGTCGCGGGGCCGAGATAGCTCAGCACCGGCAGGAAGGCGTTTCTCAACGCGTGGCCCATGGCGACCCGGCGTTCCGGCAGCCCCTTCGCCCGGGCGGTCCGGATGTAGTCCTTGCGCATCTCGTCGATCATTCCGAACCGAGTCAGTCGCGCGATGTACGCCGCGAACGGAAGGGAGAGCGCGAAGGCGGGAAGCACCACGTGCTGCAGGTCGCCCCATCCGCCGATCGGGAACCACCCGAGCTTGACGGCGAACAGGATCAACAGGATCACGCCGATCACGAAGGACGGAAGCGAGATCCCGATCACCGCGAGGGCCTGGGTGCCGGCGTCGAGTGACGTGTTCGGTCGGAGGCCGCCGATCACGCCCGCGAGCAGTCCGAGCACGAGGGCGATCAGGATGGCCGCGAGACCGAGGGACACGGAAACGGGCAGGCCCGCCGCGAGGATCTCGTTCACCGTCCAGTCCGACTGGCTGAGACTCGGGCCGAGATCGAAGGGACGACTCGCGTCGCCCAGCAGGTAGGAGACGCCGGTCGCCTTGCCGAGATAGTCGAAGTAGAACGCGACCGGATCATCGAGCTTGTACTGCGCGAGCATCGCGTCCACCACCGCCTGGTCGGGGCGGCGTCCGTCTGGTGACTCCAGCGGATTGCCGGGCACCAGCCACGCCAGGGCGAACGTCACGGTGTAGACGACGAGGATGATGAAGGGCATCTGCACCAGACGCCGGACGACGAGACCGGTCATCGGCGCAGTCTATCTGCCCGAAGTACGTCGCCGCGCCCTTCGCGATTCGATCAGGGCGACACGCAGCAGACGAGGGCGGCCAGGAATCGCCAGGACATCACCGACATCGCGAGGGCGGCCTCGTGCCGCCGGAGGATCGGCCAGGCGACCCAGGCGGCCGCGAGTCCGAGCACCACGGGGATCCCGAACCGGAGCCAGGGGATCGCGGGGTCGCCGGTGATCCGATCGAGGGCGATGCCCGCGGCGGCGACGACCAGCAGGCCGCCCACGATCCCGTGCACCGTTCCCGGTCGGAGCCGGACCGCGATCGTTCGAAGCTGGAATCGCGCATCGGCCTCCCGGTCCCGGAGATCGAGGAGCAGCGAGTCCGCGAGCAGGATCGCCACGAGCGGCAGGCCGAGCATGACCGCGTCCATCCAGCGGTGGCTCGAATCCGCCGGAACGCGGCCTTCGAGGATCGGGAGCGAGACCGCGGCGGCCGCCCAGGCGATGGACACCAGCGGGGACTTCAGGATCGCGAGTCGGGACCGCAGGGGAGGATGGTCCTCCGATGCGGACGTGGTCCGGCCACCGACGGAGACCGCATGCAGCAGGCCGAGGAACCCGACGCCGAGGAGGAGGGCCGTCGTCCATCCGGTGGGTCGTATCCACACCAGGGTGGCGAGTCCCGCGCCCGCGACGACGACGGGCAGGACGGTCCGAAGGAACGCGCTCGAACGGAAGAGTGCTGCTCGACCGGGCTGGCTGACGCGATCCTCCGCGTCGCACGACGCGGCCGAGTCGCGGAGGTAGACGCACCAGGTTCCAAGGAAGGCCGCGAGGTACCAGGCGGGGTCAAGCGGACGGTCGAGCGTCGTCGCGGTGGCGGCGATCAGACTCGCGGAACTCATCGCCATCGGCACCTGGAGGTACACGATTCTCTCCGCCGGTCCGGACGGCCGCGATTCGGCCGGATCGCCGGTCTGGTTCATGCGTCGAGATCCGTGGTCGACGTCGAGGCGGCGCGCGAGTCCTTCATCGGCGCACCGACCATCGGCCCGGATGCTGGTCGAGCCGGGGGTGTCGGGTGAGTCCGAGCAGGCGGTCCGGCTCGTACATGTACACGGTGACGTAGGTGCAGAGCGGGAGGATCGGCAGATCCTCCTCGACGAGGATCCGTTCCGCCTCCTCCAGCAGGCGGAACCTCGCCGTCGCGTCGGTGGTCGCCCCCGCGGTGGCGAGCAGATCGTCGTAGCGCGGGCTCGCGTAACCACGGTGGTTGTTGCCGTCCTCGGAGTGATTCAGATCGAGAAACGTCGTGGGATCGCCGTAGTCGCCGTACCATCCGCCCCGCGCCACCATGAAGTTGCCCATCTCGAGTTGCGCCCGGTACTCGTTGCCCGGTCGCCCGGAGATCTCCGCGGGTATCTGGAGTTCCCGTCGCCACATGTCGCGAAGCGCGAGCGAGAGATCCTTGTAGCGCGGGCTGCCGGTCGAGAACAGGATCTCCAACGTGGGGAACGGATCCCCTTCCGCGTTCCGTCGCACGCCATCGTCGCCCCGTCGCCATCCCGCCGCGTCGAGTTCCGCCCGACCACGATCTGGATCGAAGGGGAGTCCCGCGGGGGGGTGGTATCCGGGAATGCTCCCTTCCGGGACGAAGGACCCGCTCGTCGTCTCGTTCAGTCGGGTCACTCGCTGGACCAGCGCGTCCTTGTCGATGCACAGGGCGAGCGATCGGCGGACGCGAGGATCCGCGAGCGGATTCGGTGCGCCGTTGGCGAGCCTTTCCCGGCAGTTCACGTGGAAGAAGTCCGTGCCGAAGGCGTCCACGGTGTGGATGTTGCGACGCTCGCCGGCGTCGGGTGGCGGCAACGCTCCGAGCGTTCGATCGAGATCGACGTCGGCCGTCTCGTCGAGGGTCGCCTGGAATCTCGCGTCGTAGGCGAGCCGTTCGGCGATCATGTCTGCGCGATATTCGGCCCGGACGTCGGGGATCCAGTCGACCTCGCCCGCCTCGAACGCGAGGATCGCGGTGTTCGGATCCTGGATCACCACCGCCTCGATGCTGTCGGCCGGGATCGCGTCGGCGTTCCAGTAGAAGGGATTCCGTTCGAACCGGCAGTCTCGCTGGAAGCGCCAGCGCGCGAGTTCGAACGGTCCGTTGCCGATGAGTCTCCCCGGCTTCGTCCAGGATCGATCCTCGTCGATCCGTCCGGTCTCGGGATCGACGCGCGTCGCCGCTTCGAGGGTGGGGCGGTGCACGGGGCTGAAGGTCCCGAAGGCGACGAGGTCGAGGAAGTAGGGAATCGGTCCCTCGAGCTCGACCACCAGCGTGTCGGCATCGACCGCGTCGATCCCGACGGTCTCGTCGAAGCGATCGAGCGTCCGGCGGAAGGAGGCGGCCCCGTCCTCGGCGAGGATCGAATCGGCCTCCTCCGGTGACAGCACGCCCGATTCCACGAGTTCGTCACGACGTTCGGGATCGGCGCGAAGCGCGAGCAGCGCCGTTCGCCAGTCGAAGAGATCCCGCGCGCCCGCGATGCCGAGAAAGAGGCTCGAATAGGTCGCCGCGGTGTCCGGGAGCATGGCGCGACGCCACGCGTACTTGAAGTCGTCCGCGGTCACCGGATCCCCGTTGCTGAAGCGGAGCCCGGGCCGAAGATGGAACACGTAGCGGCTCGCATCATCGGAGACCTCCCAGGACTCGGCCGCGGCGGGGCCGACCGAACCGTCCGGGAGGATCGTCGCGAGCGGCTCGTAGATCGCGCGGGCGGCCCGCAGATCGTGGAGGTAGCTCATCCGCTGGGGATCGAGGGTGAAGAGATCGGTCGAGTGGACGAGCACCACGTCGGCTCGAGGACGTTCGTCGTCGAGCGAGACGACCACCGCGATCAGCGAGGCGAGCACCAGGATGGGCACGAGGATCTTCAGCATGGTCGGGAAACGTTATGCCGGACCGGGGTCGTCCGGAGGCCGGACGGTCGAGCGGCGTTCCCGGTGGGCGTTCAGCCGCCGAAGTTCTTCACGGCGTCTGCAAGCTCGGACTTGCCCTTCTCGATGCCGTCACGAAGGGCGTCGGCCCTGGCGTCGGGGCGTCCTTCGAGCAGGGAGAGCAGCTGGGCACCGACCCGGAGAACGCCTTCGTAGGCCACGTAGGCCCGCCGATTGCCGGCAAGTCCGCTCCACTGCTTGATGGCGGCGTCCGCGACGTCCTTGAGCACGATCCGGAGGACGCTGGCGATCTGCTTGTTCTCGATGTCACCCGCGGTCGAGTCGTCGAGCAGCTTTCCTCGGAGCCCGAGCATCGCCCGGTACACGGCCTGCACCATCTCGTCGGGGCCGGTGGAGGCCTCGATCCGGCTCGCGAGGTCCTGGAAGGCCCCGAACTGGACGCCCCGGACCTCGATCCGGTTCTCCTTGGTCAGGGCCGGATCGAGGGCGATGGTGTTGAGGGCCCGGAGATCCTCGAGGGCGACGATCCAGTCGGACTCGCTGGCCAGATTCTCGGCGATCGATCGGGCCGCCGACGTCAGCACCCCGGAGTCCAGGCCGGTCTGGCCGTTGCCGCCGAGGGCCACGCCGAGCAGGCCGGCCGCCACGAGTCGGCGTCCTGCGTCGCCGACCGATCGGGGGTCCGTCGAGTCGACGAGGGTGGCGAGTGCGTCGGGCGTTCTCAGGAAAGCGAGCACGCGGAGGGTGTTCTCAGCCCGCATCGGTCCCGCATCCGCGAGAATCGCGTTCGCTTCCGGCATGATCGCGTTCGAATAGCTTCCGAGGAAGACGCCGGTCACACCGGCGCGACGCGCGGTCTGGACCAGGGTGTTTCTCGCTTCGATGACGACGACCGGATCGCCGGTGGCGAGATCCTTCATCTGGCTCGACGCGAACGATTGAACCTGCGATTCCTGATCGCTGGAGAGCGGTCTGGTCGATCCAACGATGTCCTGAGACAATGTCGTCTGGGCGAACGATCCCGTCCCGAGGACGGTAGGAAGAACCAATGCCGCGATTCGCAGTGCAAGCCTCATCTGAATTCCGGTCTTCCGTCGGATCGACGGAGGGAGGTGGGCGGCCGGATCCGGATTTCCGAATGCCGGGCAGGAGGTCGATTCCGGGCACGAGGCCACGCATCGGAACTGGAAACGGTACCGCATGCCCCGATGGACCGTCAACGGCTCACGCGGCTCGAGGGGTACACTCGATGCTCGTGGAGCGATTCCGGGCGGTCTTTTCGAGCGGTGATCCCCGCATCGCTCGAGGAACGGCCGCCACGCCGGGGCCTCAAGGCCTGCGGATTCCGGACCCCGGTGTCCGGTCCGAGACTGAATTACGGGGCTCGAGGTCCATGATGCGCGATTCGATTCCAGCCTCCAGCGGCTCGAGAGGCTCCTTCATCGCCCGCCTGTTCGGCGTGTTCCTGATGCTCCCACTGGCCCCTTCGGTCGCTCTGGGGCAGGGACCGGCGATGGAGGACGCGTCGATCGAGGCCTGGGCGAGCGAGCGTCTCGCCGCTCGATTCGCGTCGCTCTCGTCGTCGTTCACGCTCAAGTCGGATCTCACCCTCGATCAGTTGCGGACGGCGTACGAGCTGGCGGTCGCCGCGACTTCCTCCGATCCCGACAGCCTTCCGGCATGGCGATGGCTCTACGGACTCTCGACCAGCGTGCTCGACGACTTTCCCGAGGCCGAGGCGACCCGAAGCCGGGCGATCGAGGCGATCGTCCGGCTCGACCCCGACGACACCACGATGCGCCTGGCCCTGCTGATGAATCTGGTGGAATCCCGGGACACGTTGAAGGCCCGGATCGAAGGGTGCGAATCGCTGCTCGCGGCCGGGAACATCGAGCGCCTCGGCCGACGGGCGGCGGCCCGGGTCGCGCTGGATCTCGCGACCTACGAAGCGATGGCCGGTCGAGCGGACGACAGCATCCGTCACCTCACCCAGGCGGTGTCGCTCGACCCGACCTTCCCCGGTGCGATCGATCGCCTGGTCGGTCTGGCCGAAGGGAACCTCGCGGATCCGGTGGACGAGGCGGGCCTGCTGGCGACGGCGTTCACGGCGAACCCGACGGATGGGGTCACGGCCCGATCGCTGGCCTCGCTCGCGCTGCAACGCGGGGCCTACCAGGGTTCGCTCGAGGTCTACCCGTCGGCGATCCGGTTGTCGAAGGGGGAGCCGTTCCTGCGCAGCGTGACCCTCGACTACGCCCTGGCGCTCTGGGGCGCGGGACGGCCCGCGGACGCGATGGAGGCCTTGAGGTCCCTCCAGTCCGCCGAGCGCAGGCAGTGGGAGCGGAGTGTCGCCAGGGGCGAGGAGGACTCCGACGTGGTGGAATCCGACCTCGCGTTCTCCGGGCCCGAGCCGGACCTGATGCTGCTGACCACGGTGATCAAGCTCCAGTCGGATCCCGAGGCCTCGCGATCGGAACTGACCGATGCGCTGTTCGACTCCTTCGAATTCGCGCTGCGGCGCAACGAGATCAACCGTCGTCGAATCCAGGAGCGATTCGAGGCGGCCCGCCTGGCTTCGGGCTCCGGCCTCGATCCCGCCGCGAGCGAGCGGTCGGAACGAGAGGTGCTCAAGGCGAATCGCCAATTCGACATGATCCGGTCCGGCCTGCAGGCGGACGAGGCCTGGGCGCGAGCGTGGTTCGGTTGGAAGCCGGCCCCGCCGGCGGATGAACTGGCCGACCCGCGGCCGACGCTCGAACAACTGATCGAGTCCGCCACCACGCCGGTGCAGGAAGCGGACGGCACCGGCGTCTGGAGGGCGCTCAGCGAGTCGCAGGCGATGGTGATCCGCGGATGGATGGCGATCTCCGACGGAGACTACGAAAAGGCCGCATCGCTGCTCGAAGCCGACGAGGGCGTCTCGGTCTACGCCGCCGCCGGCATGGCGCTCCTGCACGAGCTCGAGGGACGCGACAGGGAGGCGGCGACCGGATACCGGGACGTGTACTACGGGCGGCCGGGCGAACTGGTCGGTTTGTGGTGCCGCGGCCGACTCGGTCGAATCCTCGACCTCGATGTCGTCCCGGAGCCACCGACCGCGGCACCGCTCACCGAACGGATCGAAGGCGCCCTCCCCGCGGCGGTCTCCGCGGCCATCCGGGACGACGTGAACGGTTCCATCGCGCTCGAGGTCTCGCCTCGGACCGCTCGGTTCGAGCCGTTCGAGCCCGTGCTCATCGACGTCAAGATCACCAACATGACCGGCCTCGATCTCGCGATCGAGGAGGGCGGTCCGATCGATCCGAGGCTCGCGCTCCTGCCGATCCGAGTGACCGTGCCGGGACTCGAGTCGCTCTCGGCCGGCCGCCAGTTGATTCGTTCCCTGCACCGTCGTCTCTACATACCGGCCCAGGGATCGTTCACCGTCACCTACGACCTCTCCGCGACCTGGTTGGTGGAGCTCCTCGACCGGGCGGCGGTGAAGGGCGGAGGACTCGCGATCCGCGCGGCGAACAACTACCGACCCCGCTCCGAAGTCGCCGTGGACACCCGGGTCTTCGGTCGAGAAGCGAATTCCGTCGACTTCTTCGTCCGCAAGCAGCGATCCATCCCGTCCCTCCGGGATCGGGAGATCGACCCGTCGAAGGTGGCCGCGGCGTACCGGTCGATCGAATCGATCGAGGATCTCAAGGCGGTCGCCGTCGGGTTCGACGAGATCCTTCGCATCTACATCTCCGAGCGGTCCAACATCCCGCCCGAGCTCTTCAAGACGTTCCTCGATCCGCTCCTGGAGGGGTTCGCCAAGCTGCCGCCGTCGGCGCAGGCCTGGTTCCTCGGCGTGCTCACGAACAGCGAGATCGGGACGCGATCCACCATCTCGGTGCTGGAGCCCCTCATCGAGGTGGCGGTGGACAGCGGGGATCCGCGAGTGCTCCTGATGCTGATGATCCGATTCACCAACTCGCCTTCCGCGCGGGCCATCACCGTCTCGGCCGGCCTGCAGGATCCGGCGCTCTCTCGGGCGGCGGAGGCGGTTCGGAACTCGATCATCACCACCGAACTGCGGAACGAGCGTGAACTCGAACTCGGGGGCGGCGGCTGACCGAACGCGGAACGCGGAAACGCGTGTTCAGTCCTCGACGCGGCACTTCACGTTGTCGAGCACGTTCATGAAGTTGATGTAGGCGTCGTACGGACTGTCGTACGGACTGAAGTACTTGTGGACGTCGCCGTCGGCCCAGAACTTCGTGCACATGTAGTAGAGGTGATCGCTGGTGGTCAGCTTTCTCCAGTCCTCGAGGACGAAACGGTCGCTGTCGTTGCCGGACCGGGGATTCCCGTGCCGTTCGTAGACCGCGTCCCGGACCGCATAGAGCTCCTCGACCGCATTGTCCTGCAGCGGGTTTCCGAGCCAGGCCGACAGGTCCCGCTCGGTGTCCGCCCAGGAGATCCAGTTCGGCGCGGCGTACTCCCCGATCGGATCGTGGCAGTCCAGCGCCTGCGACGGGGTCAGGAAGTCGTTGTGTCCCGGATTCACGTCGTAGATCTTCTCGGGAAGGGCGTCGATGAAGTCGAAGATCCCGGTGTCCGCCCACTGATGCTCGCCGAGGGTCTCGTAGTCCATGAAGAGATTGCAGAGATGGCCGTCGCCGTTGATCTCGTTCACCCAGGAGGCGAACCGTTCGGCGCTCAGCGGCCATTCCTTCCAGTCGCGATTGCCGAACCGGAACGCGATGTCGTCCGANAGCCGGTAGTTCTTGAGNAGGAGCCTGACCGGACGTTCCGCNAGCGNCTCCGGCTGTCCCTCGAACCGNGGGGGGGCGTAGACGTAGTTCGGTGACCTGAACTGGAGCAGCCGGTCCACGCCTTCGCANAGGATCCCCCGGTGTTCCCCGCGNTGGGCGATGTGCCANGCGAGGTCGTCGTGGTACATGAGTTCGGTGTTGCGGAAGATCGCNGGGGTCTGTCCGAAGAGTTCCCGGATCCGGTCCCGATGGGCATCGACCTGGCGGTCGAACTCGTCGCGGCTGAACAGGAAGCTCGGCGAGTGATGGCTGGTCTCGCCGATGAACTCGCATGCTCCGGTGTCGGCGAGCTCCTTGAAGAGGTCGATGACGTCCGGGGCCCATTTCTCGAACTGCTCGAGGCAGACGCCGCTGATCGCGTAGCTGACGCGGAATCGCCCCTCGTGACGGCGGACGAGGTCGAGGATCTTCCTCGTCGCGGGTCGATAGCACTTGTCCGCGACCTTGAGGAGGATCTCGCGATTCGCCTTCTCGTCGAAGTAGAACGGATCCGTGTCGAAGACCGAGTAGCGCCGCAGACGAAAGGGCTGGTGGACCTGGAAGTAGAAGCAGACCGATGCCATGGACGGAGATCATAGGGATCTCGCTGGAATCCTGAACGGTGTTCGCGGCGTGAACTCGATTCTCCGGCGGTCACCGCGATCCAGCGCGGAATCCGCGCATCCGGATCAGCGAAGGAAACCGCGGTCGCCGAGGAGCGCGAGGATCCGGTTCACCGCTTCCTCCGGATCGATCTCGTGCGTCGGGAGTTCGAGATCCGGATTTTCCGGCGCTTCGTAGTCGAACGAGATTCCGGGGATGCCGTCGAGATCCCGTTCCGCGGCATGGGCGTAGAGCCCGGTGGGATCCTTGACCCGGCAGTGCTCGAGCGGTGCCGAGCAGTGCACCACGAGGAATCGGTCCTCGCCCACGAGGATCCGCGCCTGGTCCCGGTTGTCGGACTGCGGTGCGACGAACGCCGCCACGCAGATGATCCCTTCGTCGTTGATCAGCTTCGCGGTCTCCATCGATCGCCGGAGGTTCTCCGAACGATCCGAGGCGGAGAATCCGAGATCCCGATTGAGACCCTTCCGCATCGCGGTTCCGTCGAAGCGGATCGCCACTCGTCCGAGATCGAAGAGGGCCCGCTCCAGCATCGCCGCGATCCGGGTCTTTCCACTGCCCGCGAGTCCGGTGAGGAGGATCGTCGCCGGCTTCTGCCCGAATCGGGCCGCCCGCTCGTCGGCGGAGACCAGCCCCTCCTCGCCGACGCGGCCCGCACCCGAGATCGGGGCCGCGGTCCAGCGGGCTTCGGAGGCCTTGCCACGGATCATGCCGGCGGCCATCGTCCAGTTGCCGATCCGGTCGACGAGAATCAGGCTCCCCGTCCCTCGCACGACCTCGTAGGGGTCGAACACCAGCGGGGTGTCGGTCTCGATCTCGACCCTTCCGATCTCGTTGAGCGAGAGGGAGTTCGCTTCGCGCGTGTCCAGCGTGTCCACGTCGAGTCGATGCACGATCCGGCGGACCCGGCAGGGCGTGATCCGGGTGCCGTGCCGGAGGATGAACTCCCGTCCCGGATGAAGGTCCTCCTCGTGCATCCAGACGAGGTCGGCGGCGATTCGATCCGAGGTCGTGGGGCGTTCGTCCGCCGCGACGATCATGTCGCCCCGGCTCGCATCGACCTCGTCATCGAGGACGATGGCGACGCTGCGCGGCGCACCGGCCATCTCGAGGTCGCCGTCGAAGGTCGAGATCCGTTGGACGGTGCTCTCCGTACCCGCCGGAAGCACCGCCACCCGATCGCCCGGCCGCACCGTGCCGGACTCGATGCGACCGCCGAATCCACGGAAGTCGAGATCCGGTCGGATGACGTGGTTGACCGGCATGCGGAACGGGGCTTCGCCCTGTTCGTCACCGATGTCGATGGTCTCCAGCAGTTCCAGGAGCGAGGGTCCCTCGTAGTAGGGGGCCTTGTTCGAGGTCTCCGCCACGTAATCGCCTTCGAGGGCGGACATGGGGATGAAATGCTGTTCGCGTGCCGGAAGCTTGTCCGCGAAGGACTGGAAGTCCGCGCAGATGGATTCGTAGGTCGACCGGTCCCAGTCGACGATGTCCATCTTGTTCACCGCGATGATGATTCTCGGAATGCCGAGCAACGAGGTGATGACGCAGTGTCGCCGGGTCTGCACGCTCACGCCGTGGCGGGCGTCGACGAGGAGCACCGCGAGGTCGCAGGTGCTGGCGCCCGTCGCCATGTTCCGGGTGTACTGCTCGTGGCCGGGCGTGTCGGCGACGATGAACTTCCGGTGTTCGGTCGAGAAGTAGCGGTAGGCCACGTCGATCGTGATGCCCTGCTCGCGTTCGCTTCGAAGGCCGTCGACGAGCAGGGCGAGATCGGCCTGGCCGGACTGCGTCCCGTACTTCTTCGAGGCGCCCTCCACCGCCGCGAGCTGGTCCTCGTAGATCCCCTTGGTGTCGTGGAGCAGGCGGCCGATGAGCGTGCTCTTGCCGTCGTCCACGCTGCCGCAGGTCAGGAACCGGAGGAGCTGCTTGCGCTCGTGTCTCGCGAGATACTCCTCGATGTTGTCGGAACCGGCGTCGAAGCGAGGGTCCATCAGAAGTAGCCCTCCTTCTTCTTGTCTTCCATGCTGCCGTCGCCGTCGTGGTCGATCACCCGCCCCTGGCGTTCGCTGGTGCGGGCCACCAGCATCTCCGTGATGACCTCCGAAAGCGTGGAGGCCTCGCTCTCCACCGCGCCGGTGAGCGGGTAGCAGCCGAGGGTTCGAAAACGAACGCTTCGCATCTGCGGGGTCTCGCCGGGCTCGAGCGGCATCCGGTCGTCGTCGACCATGATCAGTGCGCCGTCACGCTCCACCACCGGACGTTCGGCCGCGAGGTAGAGCGGGACGACCTCGATCTTCTCGAGGTGGATGTAGGTCCAGACGTCGAGTTCGGTCCAGTTCGAGAGCGGGAAGGCCCGGACGCTCTCGCCCGGACCGATCCGGGTGTTCCAGAGATTCCAGAGCTCGGGTCGCTGCGTCTTCGGATCCCAGCGGTGGTTGCGATCGCGGAAGCTGAAGACCCGCTCCTTCGCCCGGCTCTTCTCCTCGTCCCGGCGTGCGCCGCCGATCGCGCAGTCGAACCTCCCGGCCGAGAGGGCCTGCTTGAGCGCCTGGGTCTTCATGACGTCGGTATAGACCCGGCTGCCGTGGACGAAGGGACTCATCCCCTCGGCGATTCCATCGGGGTTGGAATGCACGATCAGGTCGAGTCCGAGTTCCTCGGCGATCCTGTTGCGAAATGCGATCATCTCCCGGAATTTCCAGGTGGTGTCCACATGAAGCATGGGAAAGGGGATCGGTCCCGGATGGAAGGCCTTCCGGGCGAGATGCAGCATCACGCTCGAGTCCTTCCCGATCGAATACATCATCACGGGTCGCTGGAAACTCGAGGCGACTTCTCGAATGATGTCGATGGATTCCGCTTCGAGCGACTGCAGGTGGGAGAGTTGATCGTTTACTCGACTCATTTGGTGCGAGAGAGGTTAGCAGGGTTGACCGAATCGATGGCTCGCGAAAAACGGCTACGATCGGAAGAATCGAGTCGATCGCGCGAGGAATCCAGTCAGGAGTCGAACATTGTCCAAGTCCGAGAGCGAAAATCCGTCGAGCGACAACGTGGTCTGGCACTCCGGAGACGTGAACCGCCCCGACCGGGAGCGGATGCTCGGCCAGCGGGCCGGCACGGTCTGGTTCACCGGCCTCTCGGGCAGCGGCAAGAGCACCGTCGCGGTCGAGGTCGAGCGTCGCCTCGCCGCGGGCGGGCGGCTCTGTTATCGGCTTGACGGGGACAACCTCCGGCACGGACTGAACGGTGACCTCGGGTTCGGCGAGTCGGATCGAACCGAGAACATCCGCCGTACCGGCGAGGTCTGCCGGCTGCTCGTGGATGCGGGGGTGATCGTGCTCGCAAGCTTCGTCAGTCCGTTCCGGGCCGATCGGGACGCGGTGAGGTCCATGCACGCGGCGGCCGGGATGCCGTTCCTCGAGGTCCATGTCGAGGTCCCCATCGAGGTCGCCGAGCAGCGGGATCCGAAGGGGCTCTACCGGAAGGCGAGGGCGGGGGAGATCCGGGGCTTCACGGGAATCGACCAGCCGTACGAAGCCCCCGACGCACCGGAACTCGTGCTGGCGACCTCGTCCGTCTCCGTGGAGGCGTCCGCGGCGTCGGTCGTCGAACTGCTCGAGGGTCGTGGACTCGTGCTCCCGGGTTGATCCGGGGCCCGTGGCGGCGATCAGCGGAACGGGAACACGATCGGGATCATGATCGTCGCCGAGAGGACGACGATCAGCAGCAGCGGCAGGCCCAGCCGGGGGAAATCGAGGAAACGGTATCTGCCGGGACCGAAGACCATGAGGTTGGTCTGGTATCCGAACGGGGTCAGGAAGTTGCTGCCGGCGCCCGCCATGACGCCGAGCACCAGGGGCAGCGGGTTCATCCCGGTCGCGAGGGCCGTCGAGACCGCGACGGGGAACATGATCACCGCCGCGCCGAAATTCGTCGCGAACTGGGCGATGATCGACGCGGCGATCACGATGGTCGCGAGGAGGAGGCGATCCCCGCCGCCGAGCATCCCGGCGAATTCGACGAGTCCCTCCCCCATCGCCGCCCCGAGGCCGCTTTCGGCGACCGCCATGCCGATGCCGATCGCCGCGCCGATGGTGATGAGGACGGAGAAGTCGATCGACTTCCTCGCCATCGACGCGTTCACGCAGCGGGTGCCGACCATGGCGAGGGCCGCGAGCCAGGTGGCGACCACCGGCGAAAGCAGTCCGGTCGCGAGGGACGCGATCATCGCCAGCAGGATCATGATCGCCAGCGGCGCACGCTCGTGCCTCGGAAAACGGGCGTTCTCGACCGAAGTCGCGAGGTAGAAGGCGTTGCCGCGACCGTGCGAGTTGAGGAAACCCTGGTGCGTCTCGAGCAGCAGGACGTCGCCCGCTTCGATGCTGATGTCCCCGATGCGTCCCTCGATCCGCGTGCCACG
>NYWD01000065.1 GCA_002684855.1 Planctomycetaceae bacterium
GGAGACTTGAGATGAAAATTTTCAGTGGAATCGCGCTCGCGACTGCCGTTTCATCCGCAGCAGTGGCTGAGATCGACCTGGCCTACACCGGCCTGGGTCCCACCGGCGGAGTTCGCTGGTCCTATGACGCCTCCGCGAACTGGGACGGCCCCGGGCGGGTCGGAACCTTCGGTTACCTCGGCGTCATCGAGTTCAACGGCGGCGACGTGTCGGGCTACTGCTACGACCTCGACGCTCCGGTGTCCGAGGACCCGCAGAGTTTCAACATCCTGAACTGGACGGAACTCGACAGTGGCGCCCAGGAGCGGGCCAGTCTCCTCGCGGATCTCTACGACGACTGGTACTTCGAAGTCCTGAGCTCGGGTGACGACGACATGGGCACCGCCCTTGCGTTCCTCACCAACGAGATCATGGAGGAGAACTACGACCTGATCCCGGGAACGTTCTTCCTCACCGACATCCAGGCCCAGAGTTCCAACGCGACCGGTGCGGTCCAGTTCTCTGAATACAACGCCGGGGTCCAGGCCTATTACGACGACATGCTCGCGGGGCTCGACTTCGGCACCGAAGCGATGCTTGACGGCCTGGTGTTCTACGAGAGCACGAACGGCGAGTGGCAGGACATCGTGTCCTACGTTCCCGCACCCTCCGCGATGGCCCTGCTCGGTCTTGCGGGGCTCGCAGGCCGCCGCCGCCGGGAAGGCTGAGGTCACGCGACCGCGGGAGTCTCCACCCCTCGCGACGATTTGCAGACACACCAAACGGTCCACGCTCCGGCGTGGACCGTTTCTTATGATTCACCCCGCCCGGCGTCGCTCGTCCGTTCATTCAGCGGGCCACGATTTCCGCGACATGGAGACACCGACCGTGCCAGGACCTCCGAATCATCCCGACGAGTTCGATCCTGATCGCCGCACCGCGACGAAGGCGATGATCGCCGCCGCGGCGACGCCGTTGCTGCTGCGTCGAACCGTCGATGCGACCGGGATTCGGACGGAGCCCATCCGGCTCGGCATGATCGGCTACGGCATCCGCGGCAAGAACCTGCTCGACCAGTTCCTCCGCGCCCCGGGGGTTCGATTCGTGGGACTCGCGGAAGTCTGCCCCGCCCGCCGTGACGTCGCCATGCGTCGCATCAGGGACGACCGCCGGGGCGAGTTCTGCGACGCGTACGTCGATGGTTTCGAAATGCTTCGAGAAGCGAGACTCGATGCCGTCGTCGTGACCACCCCCGATCACGCGCACGCCGTCAATGCGATCGAAGCCTGCCGACGTGGGCTGCACGTCTACTGCGAGAAGCCGCTCTCCCGCACGATCGCGGAAGGACGGGCGATCGCGGACGCCGCCGCCGCGTCGAAGGTCGCGTTCCAGGTCGGCAGCCAGCAGAGAACGGAGTTCGGACGTCATTTCGCACGGGCGGCGGAACTGGTCCGAAACGGATCCATCGGAAGGGTCGGACGGGTCCTCATCGGAGTCGGAGACGCTCCCATCGATTGCGATCTTCCCGCGGAGCCGCTCCCCGAGGACATGACCGCGGAGGACTGGGATCGATGGCTCGGCCCCGCGGCCAGTCGTGATTTCAACGCGATCCTCTGCCCGGTGGGGATGCATGGCCACTATCCGCAATGGAGGAGGTACCGACAGTTCGCAGGCGGCGGACTCGCGGACATGGGCGCCCATCACTTCGACATCGCCCAGTGGGCCCTTCGCCGGGATGCTTCCGGCCCGAGCCGGATCATCCCGCCCGAGGATCCCGCCGCGAGTCGTGGCCTGCGCCTGGTCTACGACGACGGGATCGAGCTCGTCCACGACGGAAGCATCGACTGCCGCTTCGAAGGTGATGCGGGCTGGATCGAAGCCGGCCGTGGCTACCTGCGGGCCTCGGATCCCGCGATCCTCGAGACCGAGGTCGGGACCGAGCACCGACTTCCCCGCCCGGCCGACCACATCACCGACTGGATCGACGCCATCGGCGAGTCCCGCCCGACGATCGCCCCGGCGGAAGCGGGCCATCGAACCGCGACGATCTGCCAGCTGGCGGCGATCGGCTACGAGCTCGGAACGCCACTGACCTGGGATCCTCGGAACGAACGCTTCACCGGCGACCATGCCGAGGCCGCGAATGCGCTTCGAACGCGACCGGGCCGGACGACCTGGACCGGCCACGGAACGCCGGTCGCCCCGGATGCCTGAGGCGGGGGTCCTCCCGTGCTCGCCCGGCCGGGCCGTCCGGCTCCTCGCCGTGTACCGCCCGGTCCCCGCCACGGGGCCGGCATCGAGATCCCCGTGAGGACCGCAGACCTCGTTTCGATCACGACCTTCGGAGCCGGAATGGTTCGCGGATGCCGGGGAATCCCGGCCCCCCCGACCGGCCCGCGATGCGATCGTTCATCCGGCATGCGTCCGACGACGTGAACACGGCGCTGATGCCGAGCTCGTCAGTTCGAGATGGCCTTCCAGGCGACGATCGGTCGCAGCTCCACCAGGCGGAACTCGATCGCGGCCCCCTCGCTCTGAAGGCCGATCCGCCCGGGGACGGCCCGGCATCCGGTCGCCTCGTTCTGCACCAGCCCGTTGACTTCCAGCGTCAACCGGTCGCGGTCGAGGCGGATTCGATATCGATTCCACTCGCCGAGCGGCTTCTCGTTCGTCTCGTGGGCCTTGATCGTTCGTCGCCCCTTCGTCCGACCCGGATCCGCGGTCATCGGGAAGTTTCCGATGTTCCAGATGTCCCCCGCGTTCCGGGAGTGCAGCTGCGCCTCGATGGAGTTGGGCCAGACCTTGTTCTCCCCGACCGTCCGAAGGAGGACACCGCTGTTGCCGGCCCCCCGCTCCGGATCGAAACGCCACTCCAGGAGCAGTTCGAAGTTCTCGTATCGAAGATCGGTCTGCAGGTATCCGATCGGTCCGCCGTTGCAGACCAGGACCCCGTCCCGGACCGACCAGGCCTTCGATGCGACGGTCGAACCGTCGGCGAAGAAGGCGTTCCAGCCGTCCAGGTCCGTTCCGTTGAAGAGCCTTTTCGAAGGCCCGAAGACCGGTTCGAGCCCGTCATCGGCGTGCGCCGACACGTGGAGGGTCGGTCTCGCGAACCCCGGATCGAACGACGCGGCGCCGGCGAGCAGCAGGGACGAAATCACGATGGTCGGTATGGCGAGGCGATGTCTCATGCCGCGAGGATACCGGTGGAACGACTCGTTCGCTGCGGGACGCGGGACCGCCCGGGCGCCGTGGCGTGCCGGGCGGTCCGACGTCTCCGAGCCCTCCGGATCAGCAGTCGTCGCCCCACTTCGCGAGCAGGAGTCCGAGATCGGCGCCGTTCGTGGTGCCGTCGTCGTTGATGTCGGCGCCGTCGGTGCCCCACGCCGCCAGCAGGAGACCGAGGTCGGCGCCGTCGACGCCACCGTCGTCGTTGAGGTCCTCGACGCAGCCGCCACCACCGATCGGCTCGCAGGCGACCAGGAGCACGCCTGCGCCTTCGTCGCCATCGAGGGACGACCCGACCTGGAACCGGTAGCTCTGGCCCGCGAGCGTCAGGAACGTCACGCTCGCGTCATCGCCGCAGACGTCGTCCGCACAGAAGACCGGGCCGGTGGCGGGCGTCGGGCAGGCACCGGCATAGACCGCGATCCTCGAATCGAAGGCGGCGTTGCAGGTCGCCACGGTCGCGAAACCGGTGCAGGGGGCGGTCCACTCGAACCAGACGTCGGCGAAGACGCCGGGACCGCCGGAATCGGAGCAGGAGAGCGGAAGGTCCACGCCCGATTCGGTGGCGTCCACCGTCGTGAAGGCCGTTCCACCGTTCGTGACCACGATCGCGTCCGAGCAGAGGTCGTTCTCCGGGCGGTCGATGATCTCGTCGAACTCGACGTCGAGTGTGAATAGCCCGGATTCGTTGCCGGGGCTTCCCACCTGCACGATGAGCTGCTGTCCGGACGCGATGACGAGTTCCACGATCGGTCCGTTGCCGCAGTCGTTGTCGCTGCAGCCGAGGAGGAGTCCTCCGGACTCCGGACATTCCTCGCCGGGCCAGACGTTCATCCGGGCGTTGAACGTCGCATCGCAGATCGAAAGGGTCAGGATGCCGTTGCCCGGCGCCTCGTAGGTGAACCAGACGTCGTTCCGCACCGCGACGCCGGAGACGTCGCTGCAGGAAGGTTCGGCGATCACGCCGGAGTAGGTCGCGCCGAAGCTCGTCGCCTCGTTCGGTCCGATCTCCAGCGCGATGGCGACGTCGCACTCGTCGTTCTCGGCCGGCCCGCTCCCGGTGCAGTCGGTGCAGGGGAGGTCGTCCCGGTAGTGCTCGAGGATGCAACGCATGCGGAGGTGCTGCTCGTAGGTGAACTGGTTCATGCAAGAGTCCACCGAATAGTCCATGTAGTTCCGCTGGTTCTGGTGGGACTGGCCGCAGGAACTGCTGGAACTGCAGTTGCTGGTGGGGTTCTGCTGCGGCAGGGTGTCGCAGATGAGGTCGCCGTTGTTGTTGCAGTTGCTCTGGTTCGAGCAACCACCCGAAAAGGTGTGCTCCAGTCCGAGATAGTGGCCGACCTCGTGGGTGAGCGTGCGTCCGCCGTCGAAGGGCGCCGACGTCGCGCAGTTCCCGATGGCCGAGTAGAGGACGACCACGCGGTCCTGGTTCTGGCCGTCGATGTTCGAGCAACCGAGCGCCGGGACGTATCCGAGGTTTCCGCTCGCAGTGTTGGTGTACACGTTCATGTAGCGGCTGGTGTCCCAGGCGAGCGAGTTCCAGTAGGAGCCGTTGTCGTTGAACCAGTTCGTGTTGTCCGAATACGTGATGCCGTTGCTCGGATTGCCCGACGGATCCTCCGTCGCAAGCACGAATTCGATTCGGCTGTTCACGCCGGCTGCGCCGGGCGAACCGGGAATGGCGTTGAAGTCCTCGTTCAGGGTCTCCACCTGGTTCTGGATGCAGGCCTCGGAGATGTTGCCCTGCGTTCCGCTCGAATTCCTGATCACGTGGAAGACGACCGGGATCACGTAGGTCAGTCCGGAGCTGGCGTCGTAGACGGGATCCGGATCGGTGCCGTTGCAGCTGCAGTCGCTCGGTGTTCCCGCGCCCGCGACGCCACCCGGCACGTCGTCGACGGGCGGGCCCACGATCCGGTCACCGATGTCCGGGAGCCCGCATCGCCGGCCGTTGCGCACGAACACGTCGGATGCGAGATACGCCTCGATGTCNGCGAAGACGAAACGNCCCAGTNGGTCGTTCACTTCGACGCTGCCGTCATCATGCACCCAGAANGGCGCCGGCCGCGCGGGCCCCGGCTTTCCGCTTCCGCGGGACTGGGCGACGGCGGTCGCCGAAACGGCGAGGGTTGCGACCGCAACGAGGGCAAGGCGGGGGTGGGGACGCATCTGGGGCTCCGGTGGGAGGTTGTATGGCGGCTTTCCGCCACTCTGGGGGCGTTTCGGTCCTGCTTGAGCCGACCCGGAAACGTAGATCCCGATACGGCTTCGGCCCGGGCTGGTGCCAGTTTTTTCGTGAGATTTGGCGGGTGGAGGCGGAAAATCCTCGGATCCACGTTTCTAGGACGGACCCGCAGGTTCATCAGGTCGTGACCCGGCCCCCGTCACGTCCCATAAACGCACCCCTTCCCGTCATCCTGCGGATGTTTCGATTCCCGAAATCCGATGCGGGACGTATTCTGTGGGACATGGTCGTGGTCAATCGAATACATGGCGTCATGGTCGCGAGCCTGCTCGTTCCGACCGTCCTCCTCGGCCTCACCGCCGAGGAAGTCACGTCGTCGATCGCCTCGACCGAAACGCGGGAAGACCGAAGCGGTCTCCGCTACGGACGCGACATCCGTCCGATCCTTTCCGATCGCTGCTTCCTGTGCCACGGTCCGGACGCGGCGACGCAGATGGCGGATCTCCGCCTGGATTCCTTCGCGGACGCCACGAGGGAGCTCGACGGGCTCGCCGCCATCGTGCCGGGCGACCCGGAGGCCTCGCTGCTCTTCGAACGCATCACCACCGACGATCCGCACGACGTGATGCCGCCACCCGACAGCGGCAAGCGGGCGATCACCGACGGCGAGATCGACCTGATCCGCCGATGGATCGAAGCCGGGGCCGAATACGAACCGCACTGGGCCTTCGAGCCCCTGCTCGCTCCCGTCGTCCCCGCGGTCGTCGAGGACGACTGGAGTCGGAACGACATCGATCGGTTCATCCATCGCCGACTGGTCCGCGCCGGGATGAAACCCGCCGCCGAGGCCGATCGCGCAACGCTCGCCCGACGTCTTTTTCTCGACGTCACCGGCCTGCCCCCGACGCCCGAAGAGCTCGATGCGTTCCTCGGCGATCGATCCCCGGACGCCTACGAGCGTCTCGTGGACCGGGTGCTCGAGGAGGAGCCGTATCGGAGTCGGCTCGCCGAGCGACTCGCGACCCCCTGGCTCGACCTCGCCCGCTACGCCGACACGAGCGGGATCCACATGGACGCGGGCCGCCAGATCTGGCCGTATCGGGACTGGGTGCTCGACGCCTTTCGAACGAACATGCCGTTCGATCGCTTCACCGTCGAACAACTGGCGGGCGATCTTCTCCCGAATCCCACCATCGACCAGCTGGTCGCGAGCGGCTTCCACCGGAATCACGTGACCAGCGACGAGGGTGGTGCGATCGCCGAGGAGTATCTCCTCGAATACGCGGTGGACCGGGTCGAGACCACCGGCGCGGTCTGGCTCGGCCTCACCGTCGGCTGCGCCCGCTGCCACGACCACAAGTTCGATCCGATCTCGCAGCAGGACTTCTACAACCTCATCTCGTTCTTCAACAACGTCGAGCAGCCCGGGATCTATTCCCAGCTCCCGGACTCGAATCGAGCCTTCGAACCCGCGATCGAGATTCCCCGGAAGGACGACGCGGAAAGGATCGCGGCGATCGCGGCGAAGATCACGGCCCTGGAGACCGAACGCGCTTCGCCGACCGCCGAGGAACAGGCGGCCGTCGACGACTACCTCGCCGGTCTTGATTCCGAGGGGGGATTCGGCTGGACGACGGCCGTGCCGACGGTGGCGACGAGTCGCGAGGGCGCGACGATGCAGGTGCTCGAGGACGGGAGCGTGCTCGCCACGGGCGAGAATCCGGCCGACGACATGGTCTCCGTGACCTACCTCCTCCCCGAGGGTTCGCACGACGCCCTCCTGATCGAGGCCCTTCCGCACGAGACGCTGCCTGGCGACGGCACCGGTCGGGCCCCCAACGGAAACGCCATCCTCTCCGGCGTGACGGTCGAGGCCGTCTCCGTCAAGGACCCCGAACGCCGGGCGCCGGTCCCCCTCATCTGGGCGTGGGCCGATCACGAACAGCCCGACGGCGACTTCCGCATCACCAACGCGCTCCGCCCGGACGACGGTCGCGTCTGGGCGGCCCAGTCCCACGCCGTCCCCGGTCCCCGCACGTTCGTGTTCCTCGCCGCCGAACCATTCGGTTTCGAGGGCGGCACTCGACTGGTCGTGCGGTACGGCTTCGAATCCCCCTACGCCCAGCACGCGATCGGACGGACCCGGCTGCAGGTGGGTGCCGCGAGCGATTCGGTCCGCGCCTCGCTCCCGGTCGCGAACACCGACTGGTACATCGTGGGCCCCTATCCGACCACCGACGGCACGGAGGCGTACAACACCGCCTACGGACCGGAGGGACCGGGACCGCTCGCGTTCGGTGCCAGGTACCGGGATCTCGCCTGGCGACACGCCCCGGGGGTGGTCGAGGGTCGGAACGTCACGCTCGCCCAGGGCATCGGCGCGGAATACGTCGGACGCGAGATCTACAGCCCGACCGCGAGGAATCTCTCCCTCTCCCTCGGCTCGGACGACGGCATCCAGGTCTTCCGAAACGGCGAGAAGGTGTTCGACCGACGGGTGAATCGCGGCGTTGCACCGGACCAGGATCGAATCCAGCTCCCGCTGGTCGAGGGCTTGAACACCCTCGTCCTCAAGATCGTGAACACTGGCGGCGCGGGCGCGATGTACTTCCGGGCCGACCCGCCCGAATCGGAACTTCCGCGTACCGCCGTCGCGCTCCTCCTCCCGGATTCGAGCGTGCGGCCGCCGGTGCTCGCGGCCGCGAACGAGTCGATCCGCGTGCGTCGGTCGCCTCGCTACCGCCGCCTCAACGAGGAGATCGGATCACTCTCGACCGAACGCGAGGCGCTCGTCGCCGACGTGCCGAAGACCATGGTCATGGAGGAACGCGCCGTCCCGCGCGAGACCTACGTGATGATGCGGGGCCTGTACGACCAGCCGGATCGCGACCGGCCCGCGACCAGATCGATCCCCTCGATCCTGGGATCGCTTCCCACCGACGTGGAGAACCCGAACCGCCTCGACTTCGCCCGCTGGCTCGTCGGCGACGAGAACCCGCTCACCGCGAGGGTCGAGGTGAACCGGATCTGGGCCATCTTCTTCGGACGCGGCCTGGTCGAGAGCGTCGAGGACTTCGGCTACCAGGGCGCCTGGCCCTCGCATCCCGGCCTGCTCGACCATCTGGCCGTCACCTTCCGGGACGGGGACTGGGATCGACTCGCGATGATTCGAAGGATCCTGACCTCCTCGACCTATCGACAGTCCTCCCGACGGAGCGAACGGTCGCTCGAGATCGACTTCGACAACGTCCTGCTCTCATCCTTCCCGCGGCAGCGACTCTCCGCGGAGCAGATACGCGATCAGGCGCTGTTCACGTCGGGCCTGCTCGTCGAACGTTTCGGCGGTCCGAGCGTGAAGCCCTATCAGCCGGAGGGCCTCTGGAAGGAGGTCGCGATGCTCCAGTCGAACACCCGCAACTACGAACAGGGCTACGGCGAGGACCTCTACCGACGAAGCGTGTACACCTACTGGAAGCGGGCCGCGCCCCCGCCGTCGATGCTCGCGCTCGATGCGCCGACCCGCGAATACTGTTCCACCCGCCGGCTCACCACCAATACCCCGCTCCAGGCGCTGGTCCTGTGGAACGATCCCCAGTTCGTGGAAGCGGCGAAGCTGCTCGCGGCGACGGTCATCGAACGCGAACCGTCGGACGAGGGACGATTCGACCTCCTCTTCCGCATCGCGACCGCCGCCCCGCCGTCCGAGACGATCCGCGAACCGCTTCGCGATGCGATCGCCCGGTACCGGGATCGCTACCGGGCCGCACCCGAGGACGCGAAATCCCTGCTCGCGGTCGGCGAGACGATGCCGCCCGAAGGCATCGATCCAGCCGAGCTCGCGGCCTGGACCATGCTCGCCAACGCCGTCCTCTGTTCGGACGCCGCCATCGTGAAGGACTGACTCGAGGAAGCATCCACCATGTCCGACCGTGATTTCAAGGAGACGCCGGCCGATCCGCTCGAGGGCTATCTCCGCAACCTCACTCGTCGTCGGTTCTTCGGTTCAATGGCCGGAGGCGTGCTCGGCGGGCTCGGCGCGACGGCGCTCGGATCGCTGGTCGGGGACCGCCCCGCCTTCGCGGGCAGCCGCGTGAACGAGGTCGACGAGATCCTCGCCACGCTGCCGCACCACGCGCCGAAGGCGAAGCGCGTCATCTACATGCACATGGAGGGAGCTCCCAGTCAGCTCGACCTCTACGACTACAAGCCCGCGCTCCACGAGCGCTTCGACGAGGATCTTCCGAATTCGATCCGCAACGGCCAGCGGATCACCACCATGACGAGCGGCCAGGCCCGGTTCCCGGTCGCGCCGACCGCGTTCAAGTTCGATCGCTACGAGAACAACGAGGACGGCGTGATGCTCTCCGAGATCCTGCCGCACACCGGGAGGATGGCGAAGGACATCTGCTTCATCCGATCGATGCACACGTCGGCGATCAACCACGAACCGGGCATCACGTTCTTCCAGACCGGGAGCGAGATTCCCGGGCGCCCCTGCTTCGGCTCCTGGATGAGCTACGGACTCGGAAGCATGAACAGCGATCTTCCGACGTTCGTCGTGATGATCACGCAGGGCATCGGGAACATGCAGGCGCTCTCCGCCCGGTTCTGGGGGAGCGGGTTCCTGCCGAGCGAGCACCAGGGCTGCAAGCTTCGGGCCGGGCGCGACGCGGTGCTCCATCTCCGCGACCCCGACGGCGTCAGCCGGGAGGATCGCCGCCTGATGCTCGACCTCGCCGCGAAGATGAACGAAGAGGAGTTCGCCGAGTCGCTCGACCCCGAGGTGCAGGCGCGGATCGCGCAGTACGAGATGGCCTACCGGATGCAGATGTCGGTCCCCGAGCTCACGGACATCTCGGACGAATCCGAGGAGACCCTCGCGATGTACGGTCCGGACGTCCGCACGCCGGGGAGCTTCGCCGCGAACTGCCTGCAGGCCCGCCGACTCTCCGAGCGGGGGGTGCGCTTCATCCAGCTGTACATGCGTGGCTGGGACCAGCACGGGAATCTGCCGGGCGAGATCCGGGCGCAGGCCAAGGCCGTCGACCAGCCGCAGGCGGCCCTCCTGAAGGATCTCAAGCAGCGCGGCATGCTCGACGAGACCCTGGTGCTCTGGGCGGGTGAGTTCGGACGGACCGTCTACAGCCAGGGAAACCTGACCCGCGAGAACTACGGCCGGGATCATCATCCCCGATGCTTCACGGTCTGGCTCGCCGGCGGCGGGATCAAGCCCGGCATCTCTTACGGCAAGACCGACGACTTCTCGTACAACATCGTCGAGAATCCCGTCGAGGTGCACGACCTCCACGCGACCATGCTCCACCAGCTCGGACTCGACCACGAGAAGACGATCTACCGGCATCAGGGGCGCGACTACCGACTCACCGACGTACACGGCAGGGTCGTCAAGGACATTCTGGCCTGACCGGGACTTCGGTCAGCCGGCCGGGCGATCGAAGCGGGTCTCCCTCCCCGATCCGTCGAGACCGGACCGCGCGTTCCAGGCACCCAGCAGGGGAATCGTCCCGACGTACAACAGCAGTCCGCCGGCCACGCAGACGAGGTGATGCTCGTGCACCAGCATCGTGGTGATCGAGACCGGGATCGCCCAGGCGAGGCCGATGCACCACCAGATCCCTCCCCAGCGCCGTGCGACGACCGTCGCCACGGTGAGCGAATAGGTGACGTGAAGCGACGGGGTCTGGTTCCACTGCGACACGTTCTTCATTCCCAGCGGTTCGAACAGATACGCACCCCAGACTCCGGTGGGCATGTCGTCGACGTAGGCGTTCTCGATGGGAAGCAGGACGAAGAACGGCGCGGCGATCACGACCTGCAGCAGGAGCAGACCCATCGGAGGAGACGCCTCCCGCGCCGAGCGGAAAGCGAGCGGCAGCAGGATCACCGAAAGGTCGAGGGTGAAGTAGAGCGGGATCGCCCATCTTTGCAGCGGAAGTCTCGATTCCCATTCGAACGTGAGCGGCAGTCGCGTGCCGTGGAGGTCGCTGAGTTCGTGGGCGAGCGTCCAGACGATGCTGAATCCGACGAAGTAGATCCCCGCGACCAGCCAGACACCCGGCCGTCCCGGGACCGACGAGATTCGATCGACGAGCGATCGGGTCGGATCGTCCTCTTGTCGGTCGGTGGAGGCGGGCATCGGTTCCTTTTCGTCGGTGATGGCTGGAATCGGCCGGTCCGGCGAGCCGCGGGCAAAAGCACCGGTCGCGTCAAGACACGATACTGCCCGGATGACCGCAAGCGATCCCCGACACACGGATGCCGCCGACGTCCCGGCACCCGGGCGGCAGGCTCGGGTGATCGGCCTCGGCAGCGCCACCGGAATCTGCGTCGCCTCCATGATCGGCATGGGGATCTTCACGGTGACCGGGGTGGTCGGCGCGGAACTCGGATCGACGGCCAACCTGATGGTCGCGTGGATCATCGCCGGAGTCGTCGCCCTCGCGGGTGCGATGACCATCGGCGAGCTCGGCGCCATGCGTCCGAAGGCGAGCGCCCAGTACGTCATCGTCCACGAGAGCCTCGGGCGGACCTGCGGATATCTCAACGGCATGATCACCCTCTTCATCGGCTACATCGCGGCGATCGCCGCGATCGCGATCGTGACCGGTGAATACATCGAGAACCTGGCGCCCCGGACGGACGCGAGGATCACCGCCACCGCGCTGCTGATCGCCCTGGGCGTGATCCACGCGATCACCGTGATCGGCGGCAAGCGATTCAACGACGGACTCGTGATCCTCAAGGTCCTCGTGATCGTCGGATTCATCGTCGCAGGCCTGGTGGTGACCGTGGAACCCCTCGTCCCGGATGCCGCGTTGATCGAGGCTGCACGGATCAGCCTGCCCGAATCCGCGCTCGCCACCGTCCCCGTCGGTGCCGAGGGACCGGCGATCATCGAACACCTTCGCGACGTTCCCTCCCCGCCGGTCTTCTCGGCCGTCATCGGGCTCGCGGTCATCACGATCTCGTTCGCCTACCTCGGATGGTCGACCGCGGCGGAGGTCGCCGGCGAGGTCAGGAACCCCGGCCGGTCGCTTCCGATCGCGATCATTGGAAGCGTGCTCGTCGTCGGCGGTCTCTACCTGCTGATGAACGTCGTGTACCTCCGGGTGATGCCGCCCGCGGCGATGCTCGAGCTCGATTCGGACGGGGACATCGTGCCGATGGCGAACATCGGTGCAGTCGCGGCCCGGCACCTCTTCGGTGACTTCGGGGGGCGGATCGTGATCGCGATGATCGTTCTGCTCTTCGTGTCGACCCTGAGCGTCTCGGTGATGACCAGCGGACGGGTGGTGGCCGCGATGTCGTGGAAGAGCCAGCTGCCCGCGTCGTGGGGCAGGCTCAACCGGCGCGGCGCCCCCACGCTCGCGACCGGGCTGATGATCGCGGGAACGATCCCGCTGATCTGGGCATCCGGACTGAAGGCGCTCCTCGAGTACGTCGGCGTGCTCACGACCTTCGCCGTCTGTCTCACGATGATTTCCGTCATGGTCCAGCGGGTGCGGGCGCCGGATCTTCCGCGCCCCTTCCGCATCCCGCTCTACCCGATCCCACCACTGCTCTCGATCGGCCTCGGTGTCTGGCTGATCGTGACCGCGGCCGTCGAGGACCTCGTGCCCGTTCTTGCATCCATCGCGACCCTCGGGGCGATGCTGGCAGTGCGCCCGTTCCTCCGGCCGAAAGAATTCCTCCCGTCATCGAACGGATGAATCCGTCCTTCGAGGCGACGCCCGACCCTCCCGCAGGTCGCGCGCGGCCTCGACCGGAGGAACTCGGATGG
>NYWD01000066.1 GCA_002684855.1 Planctomycetaceae bacterium
GTTTATTTTCCTAAGTGTAATCATTGTATAGTTACGATATTCATGTTACAAATTGGTTTCTAAGCACACAAGAAAAAATGCCAAGTCAAAAAGTGAATGGGTGGGAACAAATATCCGAGGCTATTCAGTTTTTGACAAGATTATTTCATTTTCACTAGTTTTGGATGAACTAGACATTTTGTAGAACAAGTTCAAAACAAATCACAATTTTTCAATAATTCTTACATACTTCAATTGAAGGCAATTTTCAACACGTTTCCACTCAATTTTATAGTTACCTTAATTCTAAAAAGCATATTTTTTACAAAATAAATTTCTCATCATGCGAATAAAGTTGCGAGTAGACTGAATTACAAGCTGATGATAGATAGGGTTTCAAAACAATTTTCATTTTATTGCAAAAAGAGCCAATGTGATTTTTGACTGCAAGCTGGATGAATGTAGTATATATGCCCTTTTGTATTTTTTTTCTTGTTTTTCTGTTCTTTTATTGATTTTTATTTTGATTCATTTCTTTGTAAGTTACTCACTTGGACCGTTGCTTAATTTTTAGGGTTTTAGCGTTTTTATCTTATTTTTATAATTTTTAAAGTATTTTTTGTTTCGTTATGCTATAAAATGACATTTAAGTGTACAGAATCAAATTAACAAAGCAAAGAAATAATAAATAGTGTTTGGAGTCTCTAACTTGTGAAAAAGCATTTCAGTTTAACTTTTTCCAACACATTAGAAAGTTCAAAAAGTATTAACTTTGGAAGAATTGTTGAAAGTTATTTGGTAGGCAAAGCACCCACACTTTATCCCAGAAATCAAACGAACACATTCAGAGATGTTGACAAAAAGATTGACACACACGATAATATGCAACCAGAATCATTTGTTCAGAAGCACTCATTGCATTCCAGTTGATATACACAAAATCCATTTTTAATAAGTTTTCTTTTAAAATCGACTTTAAATTTAGTTTTCAGTTTTGTTCTATAGCTTTAAATCATTTTTTGAGATTATGTAAACAGTAAATTAATATTTTCACGTTAAGAAAGCTCATAAATTACTTTTAATTGCTTTGACAACAGCAGCAAACATTTGAAACTATCAGGAAACGAGCAAAGCATCATCTCCAGTACTCAAAATGTTTAGAACAATTGATAATGGTTTTCAAAGAAAAATATAATTTCACCAAAACAAAGAGTAAGTATGCCCATTCATGTCAAATGTTGGAAGAAAGAATTGATAGTCAGAATTGTTTGAATTTTGTACGGTAAATTTTCAACAGATTAAATTATTAATTAAATTATTTAATTATCTAACCTATCAATGGCCACAAATTGTAATTTGATTTAGCTTGAACCAGAATGAAGAAATTAAAAGTTAACATAACATCTTTGGCTACTTTTTTTCTGCCTAGGAAGAAAGAAAACGCCAGGGTGGTGTTTTCATCCCAGCGTTTTCTTGCACGCACAGCACAGCACTTGCTATTTCATTCGATCATTTAAGCAAACTAAAGCAACGAATTTAACAATTTTATCCATTTGAAAATTTCCATAAAGAATTTTGGAATGTATGTTGAACACTTTCATTGTCATCAATTTTTTACTAAAAAGGAAAGCTTTAGTTTGCCAAAATGATGAAGGAGGTAAAAATGTTTCATCGATGATCGTTAAGTGCATTAGTTGATCAGGTTTATTTGAATGAACAATATTTAGTACGAAGACAGGGTAAAGAATAGTGGCCTCTGAAACCCCACGACGTTCTGTTGCAAAGTGTTCAGTGTAAAGTTTCAGAAATCAGTATGGCTAAAACCCTTTTGTTGTTTGATGACTAAATCTACCTTTAATTGTAAATGATTGGAAATAAGTTCAAAAAGCACAAAATATCTAGAAAATAGTCGTTTCATACACTAGAAGTTGAGTATTTTAGGTTTGGAGATCCCAAGAGGGATGTCCAAACCTAAAAAATGTCAAGTAAGTTTTGGGGACAATCTGAGGCATTTGGAGTTTTTATTGTGTTTTTCCCATTTTTTTTGTGTTTTCTATAAAAAGCAAATGCCCGAGATCATAATTTACGTGGTCTTGACCAAATGTTGACGCGATAAAGTATCTGACTTGATAAAGTTACTCAATATCACAATGACAGTCTGTATGCAGCTTTGTTTAGTAAATATTTTCTACTCCAATCTTGTTCTTTAGAATTTCTAATCAAGATGTTGCTAATTTTCTCAGACTAAAGTCTTCAGTAAAGACTAAAGAGCAGAAATATTTCTTTGTGTTACATACTTTGGGGCCAATGTAAATCTTTTTTGTTTTTTTTTACATTGATAAAAGTTGTGTCAATATAATTAGTTTTACAAAGAGATCGGAATTTTTCTAACACATATTTTCAATAACAAGGAACAATCAAAATATGCCAGAGAATATTATATCCCCCCTTGCTTGAGACAAGGTGATATTTGGTGAAATTTTCAAACGAATTACAAGTATGAGCTTTGTATGGCATTTCCAAAAAAATTCTCAAAAATCAAAGTTGTATACAAAAGGGTATAGCAATATTTTTTTTATAGATTATAGAGGATATGGCTCCTCAGTTGGATTATAATCACAGAGCTTAAGGCCATTTTGAGACAAATATTTATCCTGGTTTAAAAACACCTTTATGATCAAGACAGATTTAAATAACGAGAGCAGGGGAAAGTGATCATGGTAAAATTGAATATTGGCTAAAGATTCCATGTGTGATAATGTTGAACACAAGAAATTGAGTAGAATGTAAAATTCTGTTTTGAAACCCTTCATTTAAATTGAAATATCTAGCGATAAACAACTAGTAGGTGGCTGAGTAGTTCTTTTGATTATAGCAAATAAATTGACAATTCAAACAATTTCATTGTTTAAAAGATGGTTCATAGTGTGAAAGTTTCAATTGGTTTTAAAATTCAAAACTTTCTGCATAATGAAATTATCATATAGAAATGCGCTCCTATAAACATAAATATAAACTATGAATTCAGACTTAATTAAAATTTTAGTTATCACATTTGTTTTGGCAAAAAACTTAAGATTTCATTAATTCAATACCAGCATTTTAACTATTTAAACTATACTTTTATGCAACAGCATAGTTCTTAATCTCACTGATTTTAAATTTCTATGAACCGCGCCAATTTTAAGAGAAAAGTAGGGTTTCGATCTTGATACGAGGAAAATTTATACTTATCGTTTGCTTACAAAATCCCGACAGTTGAATATGCCGTGATCTTCTCTGCTGTTTCCACGATTGAATGATGATTTGTTGCGATTACAAACAAAAAAGCCACTGCTGATATGCCTCCCAACACAACCATTGCTCTTGTTCAGGAATGTTTCTTAAAGTTTTGTCACAAATTTTAAAAGCCCACACAATTTTCCTCGGAGGCCTTCAGTGCGCGGTGAGTTGCTCCATCAGGTCCATCACCACCACCGGGCTCTTCTGCTTGCCGCCCCTGGGGGCGAATCCCTTGGTGCCGTCGGGCCCCTTTGGCTGCCTGGTGACCACCACCCTGGCCGCCCCGCGCGCCTTCTCCTCGATGTTCATGGTCTTCAGCTTGGAGATGAGTCTCTCCGGGCGCTGGGCGTTGCAGAGCTTCCTCACGCAGCATGCAGAGTGCTTCCGTGTCCTCTGGTTGGTCACAACCACAAACTCCACCTCGTCGCCGACCTGGAGCACCTCGCCACCCTCGACCTCAGACATGTGGAAGAATAGCTTCTTCCCCTCCTCCTGCTCGTATGAGAGGAATCCAAATTGGCCTTTGACAGCCTCGACATGACTTCTCAACTTTTGTTTGTTGCTCTTGACATTGAGAGCAAAGTTTTCTGTCTGTGACACCTGGAAGCTGACGGGGTCTCCCTCCTGCAGGAGCTCCTTCTTGTTGAGGAGACTCGCAATCCCAAACTCGTACTGACCGAGGATTGTCCCGTCTTCGGACTTGGCCGCGATGAGGCCGCAGTAGTCTGACTGGTCAGGATTGACTGACCTCAGGGGCCTCACGACCTTGCCATTGAAGACGTCCTCTTTGCTGGGAATCTTGGGGATGGATCCTCTGGAGAGAGGNTTGACTCCCTCGGCTGACACCTTGCCTCCCTTCTCCCTGGAGTAGATGGAGTATTCCACCTCCTGACCGACCTCAAGCTTCTCCGCTTTCCCCTCAACATTGGAGAAATGGAAAAAGATTTCCTTGTCATGGAGAAGAGTCTCGATAAAGCCGAACCCGTCCTTTAGGGCGGCAACATATCCCTTCTGTGGCGTTCCCAGGCGGCTAGCCTCTTTCTTCTCCTTTGGAGGAGTAGTTACTGAAGTGTCAGCATTGCTCTTGGTCTCAGCAACAGGATTAGCTCTTTCCAGGATCCGAATGTTGACTGCGTTGGTCTCCTTGGTGGCCTTCAGCTGGTTGATGTTAAACTGGACTTTGTCCCCGACCTTGGGGGTGTTCCTCAGGTCGCAGTCCCCGGCATACAGGGGAATACTCAGCTGGAGCCCGTTCAGCTCATACACGATCTTGCCTGAGCCCTCGGTCTTTGAGGGGGACTCCGGGGACTTGGAGGGGGACTTGGGCCAGGACACGGCGGCTGGCTCCTCAGTCACGATGCCGAGGATGTTCTGGGCGATGACAATGTCGAACTTGACCGTCCCTGTCGGCAGATGCTTGATCCTGGTGGCCAGCTGGCGGCCGAGTGTGGCGGGGTCAGGCGCCACGGTGAACTCCATCTCGTCCCCGAGCACGAGCTTCCTGTTGACCTCCAGGCACTCGGAAAAGTGAAAGAACATCTTCTCAGACCTCTCAACGCATTTCAGGAACCCGAAACCCTCTTTCGTTGCCTGAATGATGCCCTGCTCTCTCCTTTCGTCGCTAACCTTAAAGGATTCGTCCAGCAGCTCTATCTTGGTGGCCCTCTTGAGCTTGTCCCTTCTGTCAGTAGCGATGACAAACTTGATCCAATCTCCGTGCCTCAGAGTGAAGTCCCCGACCTGGTCCTTCTCTCCAAAGGAGCTCTCCACCTCTGACCTGTCGGGGGCTCTGTACTTGACTCGGCCGGGCAAGGGATCAGTTTGTTGGTACTTGCCCGTGCGGTCCAGGGGCTTGAGGACCTGTCCAGTGAAATACTCCGTGCCGACATCCTCAAAAACGACAGTTCCAACCGGCAGCTTGACCAGGTTACAGGCAACCTCCTTGCCATTCCTGGTCTGAATGATAAACTCAACATCGTCCCCGAGCTGGATGTGGGAGTTGTCCTCCTCCTTACCGTCAATGACCTCGCTGATATGGAAAAAGATTTCCTTAACAACATCTGCACGCTCGATAAAACCAAATGTGTCCTTCAAGGAGTTGACAACACCCTGGTACTTGACAGGGGCGGCCGGGTTCTCCAATCTGATAGTCTTGGCGGCCAGGTTGCCTGATCTCTGAACTGTAGCCACCTGGAAGCTGACCTTGTCTCCGGAGGACAGGGTCACATTCCCTTCAACATCTGGGGTCAGGAAGGGGAGGAAGAAGCACTCTCCTCTGTTCTCGTAGCTGATCCTGCCCTGGGTCTCTCCTCCCTCGGGCCCCATCTTTGTCTCCGTGGTCACGGTCCCGATGACTCTCTCCTCGCTCATCACCACCTCGGGAGCAATCTTTGACACGCTGCTGGCGATGGGCTTTCCAGTTCTCCTGTCATAAGTCATCTCAAACTCCACAGGGTCTCCAATCTTAAGATGTTCTATGTTCCCATCAAACTGGGAAAAGTGGAAGAAGAGCCTGGCCTGTCTGTCGCAACACTGGATGAAGCCGTAGCTGTGGAGAAGCTTCTCTATGATCCCGGTCTCCCTGATCCCCATGCCAGGCTGGATAGGCCCATTGTTGCTCTGGGTGGCGCCGTTCATCGCGTTGCCGAATGATCTTGAGCCGGGGTCATTGACATTGAAGGTGCCAATCTCAAAGTTGGACACAGCAGGGAAGTTGCCTGCGTTGTTCTGTCCGTTGTCTCTTCCCTCGTTCCAAGTGCCAATCTTCATTCCGTCACCACCAGGTCCTGGAGGGGAGGAGGAGCCAGCCATGTTGCTGCTGTAAGACATGGAGCGGGAGAATGAGTTGTGTTCGTTCTGGCCCATGCCTCCGTTCATGCCCCCATAGCTTCCATTGGACATTGACATGGATCTCTGCTGCATCATGGAATCTCTCGAGCCTCCGAAACCATCCCTGAAGTTGTCTCTATCCATCATGTCATTTCTAGATCCCATCATGTCCCTCATGTCATTTCTGGAGCCCATCATGTCCCGCATGTCATTGTTCCTCTGCCCTCCCATCATGTCTCTCATCTCATTCCTGGACCCCATCATGTCATTCCTTGAGTTCATCATCTCATTTCTTGACCCCATCATGTCGTTCCTGGATCCCATCATGTCTCCTCTCATCATGTCCTGGCTCCTCATCATGTCGTTGCGCTGCATCATGTCACGGCCCATCATGTTGTTCCTCTCTCCTCCCATCATTCCGCCACCGAAGTTTCCGCCCATCATGTCGCCTCTGG
>NYWD01000067.1 GCA_002684855.1 Planctomycetaceae bacterium
CCGGGAGGCGGTGCTTGCCGCCGGCGATGGAGACCTGCTCGAGACGCTTCCGCCATCCCGAGCCTCCGAGTATCTCCTCCTTTCCGGGGACGCCGCCGCCGGGCGGGGCCGGCCGGTCGTCGCGGACGAGCGATGGCGATCGGCCTCGAGGATCGGTGGTATCGACCCCGCGGTGCTCCGTCCGAGGTTGTTGTGGTCGTCGGCATCCCTCGGTCGTGACGCGACGATGCAGGAGATCCTGCTCGATTCGGTCGTCACGCCGACCGGTGCCGACCGCGAGATGTTCGCCCTGCTTCGTGACGAGGGTGTCGAGCTTCCGGAACTGCGTGAAGCGCTGGTGGATCGAATCCTCGAGAATCCCGACGACCGCGCCGCGTCGACCCTGCTCGTCGCGATCGATCCGAAGCGTGCCGCGGAGATCATCGGTCGCCTCGATCCGGCCACCGTCCCGTCCGAACTCCGCGTCGCGCTGGTGGACGCCGCCATTCCCTCCGGTCCGAGGTCCGGAGTCCTGGTGGCGGCGGGGGTCGTCGATTCGATCGGCCTGCTCGACGCGGTGGCCGACCGACTGGTCGCCGGGCCCTGGAGCGACCAGGTCCTGCTCGACGCGCTGCTCGACGATCGGCTGGTGGATGCGTCGACCGAGACCTGCGTGATTCGTGCCGAGCTCCTGCGCCGCTACGAGAGGCCGGGACTCGCGGACGATGCGCTTCGTTCCAGGGATGGATCGAAGGACGACGCCGTCGAACGCGTGGTGCGGATGCGGATCGCCGGAGACATCGCGGATCCCGAAGGGGTGCTGGCGGTCGGCGAGACGCCGTTCGATGCCGGCGTGGAATCGGCGCGGGTCGAGGCGCTGCTGGCCGCCGGTGAACCGGAACTGGCGCTCGCCGCCGCCGAGAGGCTGATCGCCCGGACGCCCGACCACGGAGAGAGCTGGGCGGCCTTCGGGTCGGCGGTGGCGAGGTTTCGCGGCCGGGGGCTCGATGCGGCGGCGGCGCTCGCCCGGGCCATTCGACTGGGTGACCGGCGATGGTCGACGCGGATCGGGCTGGCGGACGCGGTTCGTCGCGTCGAGGGAGGCGTCGAGACCGATTCCGAGATCGGGCTCGCGGTCGAGATGGTCGCGACGGAGCCGGCGTTCCGTCCGCTGATCGAAGCGGACCGGGCGATCGCCGCCGGCGATCTCGACACCGCGGCCCGGTTGCTCGACGGATTGCTCGAGGACCGGCAGGCCCGGGAGGAGGTGCTGGTGCGGATCATCGGCGTCTGGCAGGCGACCGGTCGGATGGCCGGCGGCCGTCGTCGGCTCGAATCGCTGCTGGATCGACATCCGGCCGACCCCGGGCTGCAGGATGCGATCTTCGCGTTGCGGCAGGCGGACGGAGACCGGGCCGCACTGCTGGACTCGCTCCGCCGCCGGTCCGCAGGATCGCTTTCGGGACATCCCCGAAGAAGGCTCGAACTGCTGCTCGCCGAGACGCCGGGAGGCGAGGAGGAGCGGGCCCGACTCGCCGGAATTCGCCTGGGTCATCGTCCGGTCACCGTCTCTCGGAGGATCGACGCGCTCGAGGACGCGATTCGTTTCGAGGATTCCGACGAGGTCGATCTTCTCGTCTCCGCCGTCGCCCGTCTCGACCCTGCGGTGCTCACCCCGCGCCAGCGAAGGCGACTCGCGACCGTCGCCGCAACGATTCCGGATCTGGGCGGTCGCGAGATCGTCGATCGCGTCGGGCGGTGGTATCGCGACACGAACTCGGCGGTCGAGGCGGACGTCGCCTCGGCGCTGATCGGGGTCGGAACCGGTGCCTCCGGATCGACCGCGCTGACCGGCCTTCGGCCCGCGGCCCCGGCCACCGTGCGCGATGTCGACTGGCGGATGATGGGACTGGCGCGATTCGACGTCGACCCCGCCGGTGCCGCGGATCTGCTGCGATTCGCACTTCGCTCGCCCGATGCCGGCACCGAGTCCGGAGGTGGCCTGCCACGGACCGCCCTTGCGGTCGCGATGGCGTCCGGCGGCACTCGTGGCACGGTGGCCGCGATGCTCGACGAGGGCGACGAGGCCGGGCTCGACTGGGCCGCGATCTACGAGGCCGGGGGCTCGAGACGGGAGATCCTCGCCGCGGTCTCCGGAGACGCGTCGCTGCTCGATCGCCCGGAACTGGCGATCTCCCTTCTCGATGCGGCGGCGACCGACCCCGACGTCGATGCCCTCACGCTGAACAACCTCGGATTCGCGCTTCTCGAAGGAGACGGGGCGGCTCGCTCGCGTGCGTCCGAGGTCCTCGACCGGGCCTTTCGGATGGATGCCGCGAATCCCAGCATCCTCGACTCCCTCGGTTGGTGCCGCTACCTCGAGGATCGGAACGACGGGGCGGATCCGGGCGGCGCGCTCGCCTTGATCGGTCGGTCGCTCCGGGCGCGGGCCGCCGAAGGTCGGCCAGTCTCCTCGGAGGTGCTCCTGCACTACGGGGACGCCTCCTGGCGGGCGGGCCGCGAGACCGATGCGGTCGCGGCCTGGAGCCGGATCTCGGAGCGCATCCTGCGAAACGAATCCCTCGCACGCCGGCTCGCCGCCTTCGCGGGCTTCCAGCGCGACGTGTGGGGCCGGGTTCTGATCGACCCGCGGATCATGCACGACCGGATCGACGGTCGATGGGGTCTGGCCGCGGAGGCGAGACTTTCCGCGATCGCCGAGGGCAGGGCGCCCCCGGTGACGCCGACCTGGTCGGAGTCGGGCGGCGTCGTGCAGGACCTCGCCGAATGAACGACAATGGAGGTCCGCGGGGCCGTCCCGCCGGTACCGACGATCGCACCCGAAGGCAATTCACGGAACATACAGATGGCCGGTCACAGCAAATGGGCCAACATCAAGCATCGCAAGGCCCGCGTCGACTCGAAGCGAAGCAAGCAGTGGAGCAACTGCAGCCGGGCCATCATCGTCGCCGCCCGCGACGGTGGTGGCGATCCGAAGTTCAACACGACGCTGCGGTACGCGATCGACGACGCCAAGGCCGTGAACATGCCCAAGGACACGATCGAGAAGGCGATCAAGAAGGGCACCGGCGAGATCGAGGGGGAGACCTACGAGCCGGCTCGTTACGAGGGATACGGACCCGGCGGCGTGGCGATCCTGGCGGACTGCCTCCAAAGCAACGCGAACAAGACGGCCCCGGAGATCCGGTCGATCTTCGACAAGGGTGGCGGGAATCTCGGAACGCAGAACTCGGTGGCCTTCGGGTTCACGCACGAGGGGGTGATCCACCTCGATGCTTCGAAGGCGGGCGAGGACGAGGTGATCGAG
Organism: Planctomycetaceae bacterium; assembly: GCA_002684855.1. Lineage (GTDB taxonomy): Bacteria > Planctomycetota > Phycisphaerae > Phycisphaerales > SM1A02 > UBA12014. The sequence continues at coordinate 3,308 of NYWD01000067.1, forward strand.
GCGGCGCTGGAGGCCGGCGCGAAGGACGTCTCGAACGAGGACGGGCTGCTCACCGTCTCGACCGAGCCCACGGACTTCATCGGCGTGAAGGATGCGCTGGTCGCGGCGGGATTCGAGATCGAACAGGCGGAACTCACCTACACGCCGGGGACCACGGTCCGACTCGACGTGGCGGCCGCGAAGAAGTTCCTCCGGCTCATCGACACGCTCGAGGACCAGGACGACGTCCAGCAGGTCCACCACAACGCCGAGATCCCGGACGAGGCCTACGAGTGAGGGGGGCGTCCGCCGCCGCGCTCCGGAGGGAGCGGGTGGAATTCCGCGGCGTCGTCCAGGGCGTCGGATTCCGGGCGATGGTCGTCGAGATCGCATGCCGCCGGCCCGTGGCGGGGTGGGTGCGGAACGAACCGGATGGATCCGTTCGCATGGTCGTGGAAGGCGGTCCGGGCGACGTCGACGCCCTGATCGAGACCATCCGGCACCGTCGAGGCTCGGATCTGGAGGAAGTTCGCCGCGAAATCATCCCTGCAGGGTCCTTGAACGGGGGTGCTTCGGGCCTCCTTGAGGGCTTCCGCATCAAGTTGAACCCGCGTCCGGACCGATGACAGCGATCGGGGCCACCCTTTCCGGCCCTCGAAGGATCCCCGTCGACATGCACTCAATCCGTCCTCTACCCCTGTTCCTCGCCGTTCTGACCCTCGTCGGATGCGGAAGCCGTACCGCGACGTTTCCGGGCTACAGCGATCCTGAAGTCTGGAACGCGATGGTGACCGTGGCGGAGAATCCCGAGTACGACGACTGGTTCGTGTTCGAGAACGAGGTCTGGACCGATCGTCCACAGGGCCGGATCGAGATCCACCGGTTCCTTCGTCGGGACCTCGTCCGGGTCGGCAGCGATCCGGAGCGACAGGAGGAGCGATGGAAGTTCGAGATCGCCTTCCTGAACACGGACCCGCCCACGATCGGGTTCTCGGCTCGACAGGTCGCGGTGCCTGCGCATCTCTGGCGCGAGGCCGACCGCTACTTCGCGGACATGCGTTCGATCCTGGGCGTGGAAGGCCTGGACATCGAGGACCCCGTCGAGGTGCTCGACGTCGACGTGATCGAACCCGAGCCGGAAGTCATCGAACTCGATGCGCCGCCCGCGGTGGATCTCAACGTGATCGACGCCGGCGACTGAAGCGCCCGGGATACGTCCTATCAGCTCCTCGCACCAACCCTCGGACGACGCCTCGCCGGAGCGATCCACGCCCGTGGTGAAGCCGCTCGACGCCGATGAGAAGCGCAGCCTCCGAGGGCTGGGCGTCCTCGCGGCCTGTTGGACGTTCCTTCCCGCCCTCGCGGGTTTCGTGCTGCTCGCGAGGCTGGGCGACGCGTCGGACCTGCTCGGGACGATCGAAGCGGATGCCGGTCGCGGGGTCGCGATCGTGATCTTCGCGGGCTTCTTCGCGGTGACCGCCGGTCTCGGGATCCTTCCGACCTACGCGCAGGCGATCCTCGCCGGATGGGCGTTCGGCGCGACCGGGGGATCGATCGGCGCGATCCTGGGAATCACCTCGGGCGCCATGCTGGGATTCGGCCTGGCGCGACTGGTCTCGGGCGAGCGAGTCGAGGGGATCATCGACGCGCGTCCGGTGGTGGCCGCCGTCCGGGACGCGATCCTCGGATCGGGACCGGTCCGATCGACCTACATCGTGGGTCTCCTGCGACTGAGCCCCAACAGCCCGTTCGCCCTTTCCAATCTTGCACTGGGCGGGGCACGGACCCCCGTGCTCCCGTACCTGTTCGGCACCATGCTCGGGATGGCGCCGCGAACCGTCCTCGCCGCGGTGTTCGCGGCCGGGGCCGCCGCGGACGGCTCGCGGGATCTCGTCGAAGTCGTCCGGGAGCGAGGTTGGTCGGTGACCATCGCGGGATTCGCGGTGCTCCTCGTCGCGATCATCGTCATCGGGTCGATCGGCAAGCGGGCCCTTCGCCGGGCCCTCGAGTCTCAGGACGCGTCGAGCGAGGCGAGCTGACGTCTCAGCTTGGTCTGGAGCGATCCACCGGAGCCCTGCTCGGACGAGAGTTCGAGCAGTCGACCCGCTTCGGCCAGGTCGCGTCGAGCCGTGTCGTCCTCGAGGCCGACGATGCTCGCGCGATAGGCGAGGCAGAGGCCGACCTCCGCCGTGACCTCCGAGTCCCGCGTCTCGAGGTCGAGGAGGGCGCGGCCGATCTCGATGGATCGATCGAGCCGATCGCGAATCGCGTTCGAAGTACCTGGCGCCCGGTCCCCTTCGTTGTCGTCCGCGAGGCCCGCGATGGCGACTTCGGCGAGGTACCGGTCCGCGCGAATCGCCAGTCTCCGAGCGTCGGCGTCGGGCAGGGTTCGCAGTCGAGGCTCGATGATGGAATCGCGGAAGCGACGAATCGTCTCGGCGAACGCGGTGGTGTCACCGCCGTCGAACCGGATGAGCCTCGACGCGATCGACATCGCCTTCATGACGTCGGTGACACCGCCCCGGCGATCGATCGGATCCAACCAGGCGACCTGTCGAGTGAGGTCGAGATGCCGTTCGAGGTGCCGACGGGCGGTGGCGGGCGCATCCTCCGCGAGGAGTTCCTGGAGATAGAGGTGGATCTTGGCGAGATCCCGGCGGGCCCGATTCGATTCCACCCGCGCAGCGCGGTCCGCGAGCCGCTCCCGGCGTTCGAGGGATCGCTCCATGAGCGTGCGGGCGGTCTTGCGATCACCGAGTCGCTTGTGCCCGTCGGCCATCCGGACCTCGAGGATCGCCAGATCCCGGTCCGCGTCCTCCCCGAAACCGGCGTGGAAGGCGTGCGAGGCGAGGTAACCCTCGATCGCGGCCTCGATGTCGTCGGCGAGGAAGAGCAGGTCGGCGCGGTCCGTTCCAAGCATGGTGAGTTGGCGTCCGAAGTCCCGGCCGGATCGCTCCTCCGCCTCCTCGAAGAGGTCGATCGCGAGTTCGAGCCTGGGGAGGCGATCGGAACGGGGCGTGGCGTCGGCCTCCTCCAGCGCGAGCTGGGCGGCGACGAGCAGCAGGTCGATCGACTCGGGGTGCGCGAGACGCGCGGCCGCCAGCGATTCGGCGACACCGGCTCGCATCGTCCTCGCCGCCGCGGAGTCGCCGAGGGAGGGGGTTCGTCGCTGCCACTGGAGTCGGGCCTGCTGGAGTTCGAGGCTGAGCCTGCGGGCGAGGATGGTCGCGTCGTCGGGGACCGCGCGGCTGGCTCTTTCCAGCCGCTCGAGCATCATGGCGCCCAGCGAACTGGCGGTGTCCAGCTGATTCGCCTCCTGGAGCGAGCGGATCAGGCTCTCGGTGCCGGAGGCGGCGGCCTCGATCTCGAGGTCCGCCAGTGCCGCTCGAACCTGTTCGGCCGCTTCCGCGCGGGCGGCGTCGGCGTCCGCGCGGGCGGAGGTCAGTTCGAGCTGTTGCTCGGTGGCGCGGGCGGAGAGCACCGCGATGGTCGCGAGCGACGCGAAGGCGACGGCGAGGAGGCAGGCGACCGACACGGCGAATCCGGCGCGGTGTCGCGCGAGGAACCGGGTGGTCACGTAGGCGATGGATTCGGGCCGGGCCTCGACCGGCAGCCCGTCGAGATGTCGCTGGAGGTCTTCGGCGAGTTCCCGCGGCGAGCCGTAGCGGCGGGAAGGCTCGCGGCGGAGGGCCTTCAGGATGATCACGTCGAGGTCGCCGTCGAGTCGGCGCCGGATCCGGTCGAGTCCGCTGTTGCGACTGGTGGAGATCCGTCGCGCGGACTCCTCGTCGATGGAAGCGGTCGAGACCGCTTCGCTCGGACGAAGCGGTTCGGTCTCCAGTTTCGCGTCACGGATGCTGACGTACCCACGATCCGCGTCGTCGAAGGGAAGGCGACCGGTGAGGAGCTCGTACAGGACCACGCCGAGCGAATAGACGTCGGCACGGGTCCCGATCGAATCCCCGGTGAACTGCTCGGGCGCGGCGTAGTCCGGCGTGAGCACGCCCTCTCCGGCCTGCGTCACCTTGCTTCCGAGTCCTCCGAGATCCGGATTCACGATCTTGGCGATGCCGAAGTCGAGGAGCTTGGGGTCGCCGTTGGGCGTCACCATCACGTTGTCGGGCTTGATGTCCCGATGCACCACGAGGTTCTCGTGGGCGTGCTGCACCGCCTTCGCGACGCGCATCGCGAGCCGGATGCGGTCCTCGATCGAGAGTCGTTCGCGGTCGCAGTAGCTCGTGATCGAGGTGCCTTCGACGAATTCCATCGCGAGCCAGGGGCGTTCGTCCTCCAGGGTGCCGCCGTCGATCAGTCGCGCGATGTCCGGGTGATCGAGGGATGCGAGGACCTGTCGTTCGAGCTCGAATCGCCGGACCACCGTGTCGTCGCTGGTCGAGCGGGAGAGGATCTTGATCGCGACCCGTTGTCGGAATCCGCCCTCGGCGCGGCTTCCTTCCCAGACTTCGCCGAACCCTCCTCGGCCGATCGGCATCTCGGCTTCGATCTGGAACGGACCCACGCGGTCGGGTCGACGGAACCGGCCGCCTCCACCCCGGTCCGCCCGCGGACCCTCGTCGCCCCCGGAGCCACGGCGGCCCGGGAGCGGGGGGATGTCGGAGACCGGGTCGGCGATCGCGGTCCGGTCCACCGTCGCGTCGAGATCGATCGTCACCGCCGGATCGCCGGGAGACGATTCGAGAACGGCCAGCACCAGGGCCAGAAGCTTCTCGTCGTCTCCGCAGAGACGAGCGGCCACCTCGGCGGGGGCCTCATCGGTCTCCCTCCGGATCTTCGCGAGGATGTCGTCGACGCGTTCGTCCCTGCTCATGGTGATGGCGTTCCTGGGTTCCGCGATGGGACACGCCCGTGCCCGCTCGAGCGTAGCACGCCTCGGCCGGCTCGTGACATCAGGGCTCGGATCGGGCGCCGGATCGGGCTTCTTCCGGCACCGCCTCGAGGACGATGCGGGAGGCACGATCGTCGGCGGTCGACGGCCGGCCGGGAGTCCGCCGTGATCGCTCCATCGGGTCCGTCGCCGACCATGCGGTCATCATCCCGCGGGGCGACCGACGGACCGGAACCGGGATTCCATCGGACCGGCGGACCAGGTGACGTTCCGGGAGGTCCTTCACGGTCCCCCGTCGCCAGCCGCCGGTTCCCCCGCGAGGGGGTGACGCGACGGCGGTCGTCGTCAGATGGCGCAGGGGCCCCAGAGACTGAGGAACAGACCGAGGTCCGCCGAATTCACGACGCCGTTCTGGTCGAGATCCTGCGGGCAGTTTTCGCACGGTCCCCACGCGCCGATGATCAGGCCGAGATCGCCACCGTTCACCACGCCGTCGCCGTTGAAATCGGCCTTGCTGCAGGCGGGGGTCTCGATCGTGTTGAGACCGAGCAGCTTCACGTCGGGGTTCTCCACGACCGGCGAGAGCACGCCGATGCTGAGGGTGCCGCGTTCGGATTTGGAGGTACCGCCCGTTCCCAGCGCGAGTGCCGTGGGGGCGTCGTTCAGCGGGATCACGTTCACGAGATCGAGGAGTGTTCCGCCGCCCGGTCCCTCCGTCGGACGAGGACGGATCACGAGCAGTTGGGATTCCCCTTCGCCTTCATCGATCACCGCGACCACGATCTCGGGTCCGGGGACCGCGTCGAACCGGCCCGTGGTGATGGCCGTCGCGATCTTGCCGGGGGGCAGCGGGATCGAACTGCGACTGAAATCGGTCTCGCCTCGGACGATGTCGAGATAGCCCGTCGTCGTCGTCACGATCGACTCGGCGGTCCCGTCGCCGTCCAGGTCCGCCGCCGCGACACCGGTCGGAATGCCGGACAAGGCGACGGTGTCCACGACTGCCAGGCTGCCGTTCCCGGGATCGGGTTGCACGATGGTCAGGATTCCGGTCTGAGGGCCGCCACGGAGGCCGCTCGTCGATCCACCGACGCCCAACGGCGGATCGGGGTCCTTCTTGTTCTCGTCGTCGATCGGCGCGGAGGGCCCGGGATCCTCACCGACCTGGACCTCGGAGACCTTTTCGAACGTGCCGTCCCCGCGCGACTTGTACCCCGTCGCGGTCCCCGTCGATCGGGACACCACGAAGAGGTCGGCGGCATCCGAGAGCAGGTTGCCTTCGGCGGCCCCGAGGTCGATCGTCACCAGAGAGGCCGGACCCGCCGGAACGGCCAGGTTCTCGGCGGCGAGGAGGTCGTCGGGGTCCTCGTCGGGATTGAGGAGGATCGACAGGTCGTCGTCCCCGAAGTTCGCGATCGCGAGGTCGATGGTGCCGTCCCCGTCGTAGTCCCCGCTGGCGATGTCCACGGGGTCCGTTCCGATCACGTAGTCGAAGGGGCCGGCGATTCCGCCGCTGGCCGTGGGCTGGTAGATCCGAAGCTTGCCTGCCTCGGTCGCGATCACGATCTCGTCGATGCCGTCGCCATCGAGATCCGCGGCTTCGATCGCGATGGTCGGTGCGCCGATCTCGAGCGTTTCGACCTCCTCCGCGACGTTGGTCGTCTCCGCGACGCGGATCGTGCCGATCAGCCGGTCGAAGACCCCGTCCCCGTCGGTATCCACGAACTCAGGTGCGATGCGACGACCCGGTCGGGGGACGGTGACGATGGTCGGGAGCGATTGCGAGTCGATGCCGAGCGGGGAGAACAGGAGATCGATCGAGGTTCCGAGCGGCGGAAGAAGGCTGTTCGGGGGCGCGGCGATCTCGACGACGCCCGCCAGATTGACGCCCTCCTTCGCGAGAAGCACGGGCTGCGATGACGAGGTGACGGACTGCTGGTCGATCTCGAAGCGGAGCGTGGCGGCCGGCCGCAGATCGAAGAAGAGCGTGCCCAGTCGCGAGCTGGACGCGATGGAGAGCTGGCTTGCGAAACCCTGCTTGCCGACCTCGATGAAGTTCAGGAATGCGGGACTGCCGGGATCCAGTTCGAGTCGGAGACGACCGGGTCGGAGATCGCTGTTCGAACTGCGACCGCCGATGCCGAGGAACTCGGTGAAGAGGAACTGGGAACCGCCTGAGAATCGGGCGTTCACCTCGTCGCCGCCGATCTCGATGGCACCGACCTGGCCGCTGGTGCCGATGACGGTGTAGGGCTGCGTGGCGTTGACGTCGAAGACCGCGGTGTCGAAGGGACCGGGGACCTCCCCGAAGGACCAGTTTCCGGGATCGTCGAGGTTGCCGCCCTCGGGCCGCAGCCACCGGTTCTCGCTCTGCTGCGCGATCGCGGTGGAAGCCGCGGACAGGGCGAGGGTGAAGGTAAGCATGGCGATCGATCGTTTCATCTGGCTCAAACTCCCATGAGGACGGGGTTCGTGAACGGGGTGCGACGGTCATCGCACGCAGAACACCCCGGACCTCCGATTGTCCGCATCGGAGATGGTCAACTCAACGGCAAATCGAGAACTCGGTGGCGTGATGGGCTGGAAACCGGTAGCCGGCGTCCCGAGGTCCGTGACATCGGGAAGCGGGTTTTCGAGGATGCGGGTGGCGACGCGACCCGGCGGGGTGGTTGAGCGCGCCTCNCGAGAAGCGTCGATCAGGCCACATCGGGGCACGGTCGGTCGGTTCCCCTCGATGGACGGCCCGAAGCGATGGGCGATAAAAAAGTACCCCCGGCCGAAGCCGGGGGCGGAGGGAGGGAAAAGGGCTGTTTGGGCAAGGACCCGGATGATTCCTGGTCCTCGGAGGCCCCGAAGGGCTTCTCGGTGGGTCTCACCGTTGCCCAACTATGGCATTCGACGGCGAGAATGCAAGGACATTGCCCCGAAAATGGCCGTTTTTCCGGCCGTGCTCTCACCATTCGACCCCCCGTCGACGATGAATGGGCGGTCGCGAACCGCAGCCGCCCGAGGCCGGCCGGGTGCTACCATTTCCGGNCTTCACGATCTCAAGGAGCGATCCATGCGTTCAACCCACGGCCAGTTCCCCATCGCCTCNCGTCACCGTGCGACCCGGAAAGCGGTTTCGCTCCTCCTTTTCGCGTTCCTCGCGAACGTCGGGGGCTGCGGCGATGGCGCGCCGAACGTTTCGGACGCCGCCTCGAAGACGCCGGTCAAGCCGACGAATCCCGATGCCGTCNTCCTTCCGGATGCCCGCGGCACGGCGGGGCCGTCGGTCTCGCAGACCTCGCTCGTCGATTCTCCGCCGGTCGAGATCGTTCCGAGCGTGCTCGATTTCGGCTTCATTCCGCCGAACCAGGACGCCGAAGGATCGGTCGAGATCTTCAACCGCGGCACGGAGCCGCTGATGATTCTCGCCGCGGAACCCTCCTGCAAGTGCACCACGCTCAGTGATCTCGGGGGGACCGTGATTCCGCCNGGGGAGAGCGTCGACCTCACCGCGGTGCTCGAGGGCGCCCCGAACACCGGGCCGAAGACCGCCTCCGTCAAGGTTCTCTTCGACGGTTATTCCGTGGTCGAAGTGGTCGATCTGAGGGCGGAGATCACCCTTCCGGTCCGCGCCATCCCACCGCACATCAACGCGGTTCGGAACCAGAACCGGCAGGGAAGGATCGTCGTCGAGTCGATCGACGGGGTGCCGTTCTCCATCTGCTCGTTCCACGGTCTTCCACCCACCTACCTCGGCTTCGATCCCACCACCGACGAACCGAGGAGCCAGTACATCCTCTCCTACGATCTCGACCGGCTTCCCGCCCCGTATCCGCGTTACCTCGTGATCGAGACGGACCGGCCGGAAACGCCGATGATCGACGTCTACCTCCGGCACGAGACCACGCTGCCGAAGCCGAACCGGAATCTTCGGATGTCCGGCGGCTTCCGGTTCCCCCTCGGGCTGATCCAACAAGGCTCTTCCGTCGATTTCGAGGTCGAGTTCGACACCGTCACGACGCCGATCGCGACGGTCATCAGCGAGTCGCCCGACTGCCGGGCACAGATGCTCGGCATCGCGACCGAGGAGACGGAGGACGGCATCATCACCCGGGTGAAGATCCGGGCCACGCCCGCATCCGACTACGTGGGCGTGCTGTACGCCTCGCTCTCCGCGATGACCGCGGACGGGCAGGTCGCGCCCTTCCATGTCTTCGGGGTGGTGTCACCCGACGGGGAGCCGTGCGTCGGTCCGACCCGGACCCCGGTCCCGCCGCCGGCGGGTCCCGCCGCGCGACCGGGACCGACCTCCGGCTGATCCGCCACCCGCACCGCGTCGCNGAAGGCCTCCGGCGGAACGGACGCGTGCGGTCGGGTCCGGTTCGTGGGCGTGCCTCCGAACCGTCGGTCCCCTCAGANCGAACCGACCATTCGCACGCCTGCGAATCCCATCAGCAGGATGAAGGCGACCCTGATGGTCGTGATCGGAAGCCGCCGGACNAGGCGGGCGCCGAGCCAGCTGCCGAGGATCGCCGCGGGCACGATCGCCGCGGCGATGANCAGGGAATCGCTCGCGGACAGCGCGCGGCCCTCGGCATCCAGCAGTGCGCCGAGGCTCAGGTTCTTGTAGGTCGCGCCGATGACGGCCATCGGAAACGTCACGGCGGCGGAGGNCACGATCGCGGTCCGCAGCGGAATCCCGGCGAAGAATCGAAGTCCCGGAACCGCGACGAGTCCTCCNCCGATCCCGAGCAGTCCTCCGACGAATCCCATGAATCCACCGACCGTGGTCAGGGCCGCACCCGAGGCGGGCGGCGACTCCGGGGGTCGCGGTGCGCCGGAGGTCGCCGCGGGCTCCGGCGNGGCGCCGCGGCTCCGTCGGAGGCGGACGGCCTCGATCCCGGCCATCAGGATCAGGAATCCTCCGAAGACACCGACGAGCACTTCTGCATCCAGGTGATTGCTGGTCACCACTCCGAGCAGCACCATCACCGCCGCGGCGGGGAGCATCCGGAAGACCAGGCGCCGGTCGATCGCGCCGGCGCGATGGTGGGTGAGCGTCGCGGTCGCCGCGACGAACACGTTCAGCACCATCGCCGCCGCCTGGTAGACCTGCTGGTCGGGACCGATCAGGAGGGTCGCGGCCGGGATGAACACGGTCGAGCCACCGATCCCGAGAAGGCCGCCGATCAGGCCGGCGGCAAGTCCGATGCCGCCGAACGCGAGGATCTCGAAGAGAGGCATCGTCGGAGTGTACGCAAAGGCGATGGTGACGAGTCCTGTCCGATCTGGTCCGGTCCGGAAACCCACGTGGCCGGGCCGTTCCACCGGAATGGATTGCCGCGTGTCGAATCCCGCGCACCTTCTCGGCTCGATCGTCTCGTGATTCGTCTCGCCGGCGTGTCGGGCGATTCCCACGGGACCGGAGCATTTCGAAATGAGAAGACCGGGGCCCATCACGACGTTCCTGCTCGGCATCGTCCTCGTCGGCGGCGCCATGCTCACCGCGACGGGCGTTCGAGACTCGATCGCGTCGAACCCGAAACCGGCGTTGCGCTTCCACGACGGACGACCGATCATTCCCGTCAAGTCGATGCGGATGCGGGTGACCGCGTACAGCCCCGATCATCGTTCCTGCGGCGACCACGCGGACGGAATCACCGCCAGCGGATACTCGGTCCACACCAACGCCGGTCGGCTGGTGGCCGCCGACCGGAGGATGTTCGAGTTCGGTCAGCTTCTCACCGTTCCCGGATACGCGAACGGCGGAGTCGTTCCGGTGCTGGATCGCGGTGGTGCGATCAAGGGCAACCGGCTCGATGTCCTGTACCCGACCCATGAGCGGGCGATGCAGTGGGGCGTGAAGCATCTCGTCGTCACGGTCTGGGCCTATGCCGACGGGAAGCCGATCGGCTACCGACGACCCCGTTGATCCCGTCCCCGGTGTTCGCGGGAAGGCCGGCGGTTCCGCAGGGAGTCCCGGATTCCGGAATGTCGGGGCTAGGGTCTCGCGATGATCAGTCGCGTCTCCAGCTTCATCCTCAACGGCGTTCGTGCCGAGTCCTGTCGCATCGAAGTCGATCTGTCCCCCCATGGTCTGCCCACCATGGGGATCGTGGGACTTCCGGACGCCGCGGTTCGTGAATCCGCCGAGCGGGTTCGGACCGCGGTGCGGAACGCCGGATTCACCTGGCCACGATCCCGCCTGACGGTGAATCTCGCCCCGGCGGATGTGCGCAAGGAAGGGCCCGTCTACGACCTGCCGATCGCCGCGGGGGTGCTCGCCGCCGCCGGATCGATCCCCGGGCCGTCGGCGGGGGGGCGGCGGATCGAAGACTGGCCGATGGCCGGCGAGCTCGCGCTCGATGGGACCGTCCGCCCCGTGCGCGGGGTCCTGGCGCTGGCGGAACTCGCGTCACGTTCGCGGGCGGCGGGCATCATCGTGGCGGCGGCCTGCGTGGCCGAGGCGAGATTGGTGTGCGATCTTCCGGTGGTGGGGGTCGCCGACATCCGCGGGATGGCGTCGTTCCTGGCCGGCGACGATCCGGTCTCCCCGGAGCTCGGTGCGGGGAACGCGCCGAACGCCGCGGAATTCGATCGACATGTTCCGGCCGCACTCGACCTCTCGCACATCCGCGGACAGCCCATGGCGAAGCGTGCGGTCGAGATCGCGGCGGTCGGCGGACACAACCTCCTGCTGGTGGGACCACCGGGATGCGGCAAGACCATGATCGCACGCAGCCTCGTGGATCTTCTTCCACCACTCGGGCGGGAGGAGATTCTCGAAGTCCAGGGCGTCCGTTCGGCGGCGGGACTCGCGTTCGATGCGTCGAACCTGTCGAGGCCCGGCTTCCGCACTCCGCATCACACCTGCAGTCCGGCGTCCCTGGTCGGTGGTGGAACCAGTCCCCGGCCCGGCGAGGTGAGTCTCGCGCACCACGGAATCCTGATGCTCGACGAGCTGCCGGAATTCTCCGCCGCCGCGATCGATGCGCTGCGGGAGCCGCTCGAGGACCGGATGGTGACGGTCGCACGAGCGGCCGGAACCGTTCGCTTCCCCGCATCGGTGCTGGTCGTCGCCACGATGAACGGTTCACGGAACCTCAGGGGGGGCTCCGATCCGGAAGCCGGCGTCGATCGTCGCGTCCTCGAACGCATCGGGGGCGCGGTGATCGATCGCTTCGACCTCCACGTGGCGATGCGAGCGACGCCGATCACGGCGTTCCTCGATCCGCCGGATGGTCCGACGACCGGAGCAACGCGTGATCGGGTGATCGCCGCGCGGGACTTCGGCGCGGTTCGATCGAGCGTCCTCAACGCACGGCTGTCGGGCGAGGCGCTCGACCAGGCGTGCCCGCTCGATCGTCCCATCCTCCGGAGACTCGCGGGGATGATCGAGGAACTCGGCCTGAGCGGACGGGCCTTCGATCGGATCCGCCGGGTCGCTCGCTCGATCGCGGACCTCGACGGTTCGGCCTCCGTCCTTTCCGAACACCTCGACGAGGCGATGGCCTTCCGGGTCCTCGATCGCATCTGATCCGTGCGAACGGATCGCGATTATGATCGACCATTCGTGTCCGCATCCGATACCAACTTCGAATCCCCGCTCCAGCCGCGGCGCTCGGGCGTTCGCGAGGTCTGGGCGCAGGCGTGGCCGACCGTCGCGACGATGACGAGCTACACCGTGATGGGTTTCGTCGATGCGCTCATGGTGGCGAGGCTCGGTCCGCTCGAGGTCGCTGCGCAGGGGAACGGCGGGATCTGGTCCTTCAATCCGATCGCGTTCGTCTTCGGGATGCTGACCGTCGTGAACACCTTCGTGGCGCAGAACGTCGGCGCGGGTCGACGCGACCTCACGGCGCGCTACGGATGGGCCGGCGTATGGCTCGCGGTGACGGCCTGGCTGCTGATCCTGCTTCCCTGGGCGATGGTGCTGCCGTTCATCTTCGACGCCGCGGGCCACGAGCCCGAACTGGTCGCGCTGGAGACCGAGTACGCGACGATCCTGCTCCTCGGCGGGGTGCTCCTGATCGCGGGAAAGGCGATGAGCCACTGGTTCTTCGGCTATCAGCGGCCGGGCGTCATCACGATCTCGGCGGTCGCCGCGAACGCGGTGAACATCGTCGCGAACGCGATCCTCATCTTCGGCGAAGCCGGCATCCCGGAGCTGGGCATCCCCGGGATCCCCGGGACGCCGGCCCTCGGTCTCGCGGGCGCCGCCATCGGAACCGTGATCGGCACCGCGGTCGAGATCCTGATACCGCTCGCGGTGTTCCTCGGACCGCGGGTCAACCGCGAGGTGAGGAGTCGTCGCAACTGGTTCCCCGATCTCCGCGCGATGCGGGATCTGCTCAGGCTCGGATGGCCCGCGTCGCTGCAGTTCGGAAACGAGATGATCTGCTGGGGCATCTTCGTGACCGTGCTGATCGGACGATTCGGCACCGATCATCTGACCGCCGCCTGGGCCGTGATCCGCTACATGCATCTCAGCTTCATGCCCGCGGTCGGATTCTCCGTCGCGACGACCTCGCTCGTGGGGAAGTGGATCGGCGCCGGGCGTCCGGATCTGGCGGTGAGCCGTGCCCGCATCGCGCTCGGACTGGCGGTCGGCTACATGACCGTCTGCGGCCTCGGGTTCCTCGTCTTCCGCGATTCGCTCATCGGGGTCTTCGTCGGTGGCGACGCCACGCCCGAGACGAGGGCGGCGATCGTCTCGATCGGCGCGACCATGCTGATCTGGGCGGCGCTGTTCCAGACCATGGACGCGGTGGGCATCGTCTACTCGGGCGCCCTTCGCGGCGCGGGGGACACCGTCTGGCCGGGACTGGTCTCGTCGATCCTGGGCTGGACGCTCCTCGTCGGCCTTGGCTGGATCCTCGTCGAAGCGGCCCCGGGACTCTCGTCGGTCGGCCCCTGGATCGCGGCGACCGCCTACATCCTGATGTTCGGTCTCGTCATGTCGGTTCGTTTCGAACGACAGGCCTGGCGGGGGATCTCACTCGTCGAAGCGGGCGGCCCGACCGGTCCGAATCTGCCTGCCGGGCCCGCTGCGCCGGCCCTCGATGGAGCCTCCGCCTACCGCGATCTGGCCGATGACATCGCCGATTCGGCGAATACCGGCGTTTCCGAGGTCGTTCGCGAGGTTGAGGACCGGTCGCGAGACGAGTAGAATCTCGGATTCCGTCCGACCGGACCACTTTCCAGCGGAGCATTGAGCACATGAGCGAAGGACTCGACACCGTCATCGGAGGCGGCGCGATCGATGAAGCGCGAGCCGACGCGGTCTTCAAGCAGGGACTCGATTGCGAGTCCACGGGCGACCGGCTCGGTGCGATCGTCGCGTACCGCGAGGCGGTTTCCCACGGCGGAAAGCCGGAGCACCTGCATCGTCTCGCCTATCTCCTCGACCTCGTCGGCGAGGAGGAGGAGGCCATGCAGATCTACGAGGCGGCCCGGGAAAGCGGTACGCCGAAGCTCCAGACGCTGGTCAATCTCGCGGTGATCTACGAGGACGCGGGCGACTTCGCCAAGGCGGAGTACATCCTGAACCAGGTCATCGAGAGCGACCCCAACGAACCGCGGGCGAGGCTCTTCCTCAAGGACGTCCAGGCCTCCCGTGGCATGTACTACGACGACGACGAGGATCGCAGCTCGTCCCGGCATGATGCGATCCTCGACATCCCGGTGACCGACTTCGAACTCTCGGTTCGCGCCCGGAACTGCCTCAAGAAGATGCAGATTCGCACGCTGCGGGATCTCGTCCGGGTCGGGGAGGCGGAACTCAACAGCTACAAGAACGTGGGTGACACCACCGTCGCCGAGATCAAGCAGATGCTCGCGAGCAAGGGCCTCCGGCTCGGGCAGGACACCGCCGGTGGCCCGAGGCTCCGGCAGGAGGACATCGACGAGCTCCACGAACGGGGCATCACCGACCAGATCCTCAACAAGCCGATCTCGGTGCTCGACCTCTCGGTTCGTGCCCGCAAGGCCCTCCAGATGCTCGGCGTCCTCTCGCTCGGCGAACTGGCGGCACGCACCGAGGCGGAACTGCTCGGCGTGAAGAACTTCGGGCAGACCAGCCTCGACGAGATCAAGGAACGGCTCGCGGATCACGAGTTGTCGCTCAAGACGCTCGAATGACCGGCTGATGCAGGAACCAAGATCCACCGCCCGTCCCGAATCCGGGGCGGGCGGTTTTCTCATTCGGACGTCGACCGCCTACAATCCGGGCGACGAGGTGGGTGCCGTCGACGGGACGACCCGGCGGCCCCGTCGCTGGGGGTGTGAATTGATCATCGAAGACTCGAACCAGGAAGGTCGAAGGGGCTCCACCGACGAGCCGCCGCTCCTTCGTCGAAGAACGGTGCTGCTGGCCGCGGCCGTGCCGGTCTTCACGACCTTCGCGTGCTCGAGGACCGATGGAACCACCGCCGATCGCGCCGCCGGCGACCCGCCGGTCGCGATCGAGGCCGCGACCGAAGGTCCGGATCTGCGGCCCTTCCCGCCGGCCGTCGAACCACTCGTCCGGATCAAGGTCGCGAACACCACGCGACGGACGGTCGAGCTCGGACGAGTGGGGCAGTCGCTCTGGATCACGTCGCCGGAATCCGGGAATGCGGGTCGCGCGGTTCGTGGACCGGTGCGAATCATTCGAGACGACAGGGGATGGTCCGTACGCTGGTCGCGCGCGGGAAGAGGCAGCTCCGCGAGATTCCCCGGCCCGGGCTCGCTCGCGATCACGGCGAGGGGGGCTTCCGAGGAAGGGATCGATTTCGAAGGCCGACGACTCGAGGGCACCATCCGGGTGGTCCCCATCCGCAACACCGAGGGAAGCCCGGAACTCGATCTCGTCTGCACCCTGCCGATGGAGGCCTACCTGCCGGGAGTCCTCGAGAAGGAGCTCTTCGGATCATGGCGTCCCGCGACGTTCGAAGCGCAGGCGGTCGCGGCGAGATCCTTCGCGGTCTGCGAGCGGGCATTCTGGATGCGACGCCGTCACTACGATCTCGTCGCGGGGCAGGCAAGCCAGGCGTGGAGCGGGGGAGCGGCGTCGACGCGATCGAGGAACGCGGTCGAGACGACCGCGGGAAGGGTTCTCCTGTGGCGTGGACAGGTCGTCCCCGCCTACTACAGCGCCGCCTGCGGCGGGCGACCGGCTGACGCGATCGATGCGATCTCCACGAATCGAGTGAACGGAATTCCTCCCCTGGTGGTCGCTGCCGGGACGCCGCGTCGGCGGTGCGGCTGCACCACGTCCAGTCCCCACGCCGACTGGCGAATCAGCATCGAGGAGGATGCGATGCTCCGGGCGTTGCACGCCCACGGACGGCGGATCTCCGACCGGAAGCTCGCGTCGCTCGAGGGGCCGATCGAGGTGGCCGTTCGTCGACGCAACGCCTCAGGTCGTCCGATCGACTTCGAGATCGGTGGGAAGAACGACGCGGTGCCGGCCGTGGTGACGGCGAGTCGTCTGCGTTCGGTGGTCGCGGAGGCGGGCGGACGACGGTCCTGGAAGGACGGCCCGCGTTCGGCGTCCTTCGAGTTGGAATCGACGCCCGACGGTTTCCGGATCCTCGGTCAGGGATACGGTCATGGCGTGGGTCTTTGCCAGTACGGGGCGGAATCGATGGCCCGCCGTGGCGCATCGAGCCTGGAGATACTCGCCCACTACTACCCCGGAGCGACGGTCGGTGTCTCCTGGGAGGGCGATCGGCGGGGCGGGTTCGGCTGATCGGCGGGTGATCGAGCTGGATGGATCTCATCGGGACGAAAAAAAGGCCGGACGCGTCTTTGCAGATCGCGTCCGGCCTTTATGTTTCCTCGGCCTCTGCCTGGAGGTGGGTGAAGTCACTTGCGTGCCTCTGCCCCTTGTGAAGCTCGTATGGGAGTTCCCTTTTCCCAAACTCGCGTTTTTCCGCTGCGGGTAAGTGCCCTTTTCCCTGGTGCAGCGGATCTCAAGGACCCTTTTTCCAAGCTGCGCCGGTGTTCCCGCACCGACTCAACCGAGTTCGGAAAGAGGTCGCTTTCGCGAGGCCCCTTTCCTGCTCCCTGTCTCGGCGAAGGAGAAACGCCGAAGACGCGGGAAGTATGCCACCGGAATCAGGTGGTGTCAGGTTCTTCGCCGGTTTTTTGAAGAAAAAGCCCCGCACGGCTTGCCTCCGGTGATTCAGACCATCCAGGTGATCGCCTAAGTCAGGGCTTTTCAATCGCTTAGGCGATTCGCCGGGGGCGGTGGGATTCACGGTCGCTTGATGTGGTGGATGCATACGAACACCGCCCGGCGAGGTCGCCGGACGGTGACGGTCGATCGGCGGACATGTCGCACGGAACGCTTCGACAGGATCAGCGATCCGCCCGGGAGAGCGTTTCCCGGGAATCGAACTCGGGGGTCTCCGTCGTCTCGGGCTCGATGTCGAAGTCATCCCAGGAGAAATCCTCCCAACCGTCCGAATCGAGGGATTGTCGAGCCCGCTTCTCGTAGTCGGATCGGGAACCCCTGCTCGCGAGCGACTGGAGCTGGGCCTCCTGCACGGTCCGGAGTTCCGCCAGCTTCGCCTCGAGCTGGTCCAGGCTGCCGACTTCGGCGAACTTGTCGTAGTCCGCCAGCACCTGCTGCTGCTGCTGGGTCATCTCGATGAGCCGCTCGTTCCGGTCGATCGCGTCGATCTGACGGTCGAGTTGCCAGAGCTTCGCTTCGTATCTCGCATGCTCGTCCTCGAGGGTGTCGAGAATCTCGGCGAGACGACCCTTCTGGGTGTTGAGGAAATCCAGCTGCGTCTCGTTGCCGGCGTGCCGATCCTGGTACGTGGAGCGGATCGTCGCGATCCGGCGTGCCTCGTTCCGCGCCCCTTCGAAGTCGACGGCGCGTCCGTCGACCCGGATGGAGACCGTTCGTCCGGCGCGGGCATCGAGTTCGGAATCCGTCAACGCGATCCGGAGTTCTGAGAGGTCCGAGGCGGTCATCGCAACGACCCGGCGGGCGACGTCCTGGTCACGCTTGAGCAGGTCGATCTGTCGATCGACCTCGGCGAGTTCACCCGTCACTTCCGCGATTCGTTCCGGATACCGCTCCGCGAGCTGGGAGAGTTGGCGACGCAGGGCGATCGGATCTTCGACGAAGTCATCGGCGACGGCGCGGGCCTGATCGCGAATCTGGTCGAAACCGGCCGCGATCCGGTCGGGGCCGACGATGAAGGCGAGGGTGCCGAGGCCAGCCGCCCCGATCAGCCCCCAACGCAAGACGCAACGACTCATGCTGAACATGGGGAAATTCCTTCGGCTTGCATCGACCTTCGCTCCAGCGACCCGATCCGACGGGTCCTTGAAGAACCGGAGGTGTCGATGCTCCACGATCTTCATGGGAGACCATGAGCCTCGATTTCATCGTGGTCTCGGATTTCGCCCCGGCCTCCATTACAATGGTGGGGAGGTCGGTCCCGGGGGGGCACGCCGACCCTCGAATCGCTGGAGCGGACGGAGATCCGCGATCCCCGGTTCTGAAACCCTCGAGGGTCCCCTCCCAAGAAGGAAGCGTGCTCCTGATGAACCCCATGACGACCTCCTTCGTCGCCCGCCTCCGGGATCGGGACGATGCTGCCTGGTTCGAACTCTGGACGGTGTTCGGCCCGGTGATCCGGGCCCAGCTCACCCGCTGGGGTCGGGGGGCGGTCGGCATGGCCACCGTGGAGGATCTCACCCAGGACACGCTCACCGCGTTGTCGGGTTCGATCGACCGGTTCGATCCGGATCGAGGGGCTCGTTTCAGCACCTGGCTTCTGTCGATCGCGAAACACGTGCTGGGCGACGAACTCGATCGCCGGAACGCACTGAAGCGTGGTGGCGGCAAGCGACCAGCGACGCTCGACGACAGTTACATGGGGCGGTCCACGGATCCCCAGCCGGATGCGGAATATGAACGACTGGTCTTCCAGGCGAAGGTGTACGCGGCGATCGACGCGACCCGCAAGGAAAGCGACTTCCTCCACTTCGAGGTCTACCGGATGCGCGTCTTCGACGCCGCCTCCGGGAAGGACGTCGCGGCACAACTCGGAATCAGCGAGCCGACGGTGACCCGGCATCTCCAGCGCGTCCGCGGGGTCCTTCGTGAACGACTCTTCGAGATGATCAGCACCTACAGCTTCACCGAGGAGGAGCGGTCGGAGGCGTCCTCGGCGGGTCTCGGCACCGACGACGGGCTCTTCGACGAGGCGATCTCGGACATCTACCTGAGGCACGCCGCGCTCGTCGAGGACGATTCGACGCTTCCTCCCGGATGAGCGGGGACCCGGGACGACTTGCCCGCGACACGGGCGGATGGAGTGGAACATGACGTTCGCAAGCATCATTCTGGTTTTCATCGGGGTCGCGGCGGGGGTCCTCGCCCTCGTCCTGCTGGTCAGCCTCATGGTCTCGACCGGTCGCGGGATCGGATTCCTCGTCGGTCACGTGTTCGAGTTCGTGGTGGGGAGCGTCGGTGACGCCGCCCGCGCCGTGGGCGCCGTGATCGCGGCCGTCTTCCTCTCGTTGTTCGCGATCCTGAACGTGGTCATCGGCCGATGGTCGGCGGCCGATCACTTCGCGGCGGGGGTGCGGCGGGAGGCCGGAATCGTGGGTCGTTCGGTCTACGGGATCGCGGTTCGTCGACCCCTGAAGTTCCTCTTTCTCGACGGCATCCTCGAGGGGGTCGAAGTCCGTGCGGTGGAGGACATCCGCGATGCGCCGGGGGCGGACCGGCCCGCTCGTGACGCCGACTTCCCCGGTTTCGAGATCACCGGATCGCTGCCGGCGGGCGGTTCCGGCGCGAAGCTCTACATCGCACGGCCGGAGGAGAAGATGCGCCGGTCGCTTCCAGGCGGTCCGGAATCGGTCGTGATCAAGAGCTTCGCGCTCGCTGAAGGCAGCTCGCTGCCGCAGATCGTCCGCGAGAGCCGTTCGCTCGATTCCGCGAGGCGCCTGGGCCTGGTGCTCGCGCATGAGCTCGACGAGACCCGCTTCTGGTACGCGATGCCCTACCACCCCGGCGACCATCTCGGCGTCGTGGTGAGGAACGCCCATGCGGTCGGTGTGGAGGGCGGCCTCCGCGGCGAGCGGCTCGCGGAGATGCTGGGATACCAGATCGACCTGGTGGGGACGCTGGACCGATACCACCGTGACGGACTCTGGCACAAGGACGTCAAGCCCGAGAACATCATCGTGCACGACGGCGGGGCCCATCTCGTGGACTTCGGCCTGGTGACCTCGCTGCGATCCGCCATGACGCTGACCACGCACGGAACGGAATACTTCCGTGATCCGGAGATGGTCCGGATGGCGATGCGGGGCGTGAAGGTGCACGAGGTCGACGGCGCGAAGTTCGACGTCTACGGGGCGGGTGCCGTGCTCTACTTCCTGCTCGAGAACACCTTTCCCGGACATGGTGGACTCAGTCGATTCGAACGTCCCGCCCCCGAGGCTCTCCGCTGGGTCGTCCGGCGGGCGATGGCCGACTACGCCCAGCGCTATGGTTCGGCCGCGGAGATGCTCGCGGATCTTCGTTTCGTCGCCGCCTCGGACGATCCGTGGTCGGTGGTGCCGGCCGATCTGCCCTCGATGTCCGCGGAATCGATCGAGCTGGTGGACGCGGACGGACCGGTCTCTCCACGAACGGCCCCTTCCGCACCGCCGCCGCCCGCGTCCGCGCGTCGTGGAACCTCGGCACCGCCGCCGCGTCCGACCGCGGGGGACGCCGCGCGTCCTCGGATCACCGTCACCAACTGGCTGACCGGTCGGTACGTCGTCGGCGATGCGTCGTCCCGTCCGGGCTCGACCGCCGGGGGGGGCGGAGGCGTTCGACCGGCGGGTGAACAGGTCGCCACCGCCCGACGCCGTGCCGGTGCGCGGCGATCCAACGCGCGTCGTGGGCCGATGCGGGCCTCCGCGCATCGAAGGACTTCGACCACCCTCAAGCTTCTGGTGACTTCCGGGATCGCCTGCATCGTCGCGTTCACGATCGCCTTCGCAATGGCCGGATCCGACCTCACGGAAACCCTCCGGGGAAGCGTGGGCTCGACGCTCGCGGGACTGCGATTCGGCCGCGAGGAGTGGGTCGTCCACGAGGAGATCGAGGAGGCGGTCGACGCGCTCATGGAACGTGGTGCGACCGAGGTCACCTATCACGCCGACGACCTCGAGCGAGCCATCGAGATGCAGGATTCGGTGCCCGCGCCCCCGCACCCCGCGGGTTCCGGACGGCTCGTCGTGATCGACGATCGGACTTCGTTCGCCGGCACCGCCCCCGACGCCGCACTGGAGTCCTTCATGGATGCGGGCTGGCGGATCGAAGAGGATCCGCAGCTCGCCGCGCAGGCGTCGGTCGCGATGTTCAAGTGCCGGGCCTGGGTGTCCGAAGCCGGGGGTGATCTCACCGATCCGGGCGTCGAGGCCGGGCACTTCACCTGTGGGCCGCTGGATTCACTTCGGGCGGAACACGACCTCGAGGCGGTGCTTCTGCTGCTGACCGCCGAAGGGGACTCGGGCGGTCATTCGTCTCCGACTCGACTGTTCCTCATCGGCGACGACTCGATGGAGGTCGCCATGCGAAACACCTACCGCCTCGACGTCGAGGGGCGATGGCCCGATGGGCGTCGCGAGGTCGTCACCGTGGAGATCGGGAGCGGCGTGGTCGGGGACGACCCGACCGAATCCGTCGATTCCGATGCGGATCATCCCGGCGAGGATGCGACGACGCCGGGTGAGGCGTTCCGGATTCCCGGCTCGGATCGAAGGGATCGCGAGGCCCTCGACCTGCAGGCGGGTCCGGTTCGGATCCGCATCGCCGCCTGAGTCGGTTCGCGGCGGGACGATGTCCCGTCGGTGACGGGGGCACGTGCGGAAGACCGGTTTCCATCTCGGAGGGGCGTCGCCCGCGGTCGCTAGAATGGCGTCCAGGAGATCCGTCATGCAGCATCCCGGCGCCCGTCTTCGGGCTCTCGTCGAACAGGACGTCGTCATGATCCCCGGGGCGTTCAACGCCCTGGTTTCCATCGCGGTCCGCGAGGCGGGATTCGGTGCCTGCTACATCTCCGGTGGTGCGACGGCGAACGTCGCCGGCACGCCGGACATCGGTCTCCTGACCCTGACCGAGGTCGCGAGGACCATTCGGGAGATCGCGGACGCGTCGCGAATCCCGGTGATCGCGGATGCGGACACCGGGTACGGCGAAGTGGAATGCGCGGTCCGCACCGTCGTCGAGTACGAACGGGCCGGGGCGGCGGCGCTGCACGTGGAGGACCAGGTCTTCCCGAAACGATGTGGACACCTCGATGGCAAGGAACTCGTTCCCGCCGGGGAGTTCGTCGAGAAGATCGCCGAGATGGTGGCTGCTCGACGAAGCCCCGACTTCATGATCATCGCGAGAACCGACGCCCGGCACGTGACCGGCATCGAGGATGCGATCGATCGAGCGAATCGCTACCGGGCCGCCGGCGCGGACGCGATCTTTCCCGAGGGATTGCAGACGGAGGCTGAATTCGAGGCCTTCGCCCAGGGATCGCCCGGCCTGCTGCTCGCGAACATGACGGAGTTCGGCAAGACGCCGATCATCCCGGCGGCTCGATTCGGCGAACTCGGGTACCGGATGGTGATCTACCCGCTGAGCATGATGCGGCTGGCGATGGGCGAAGTGGTCCGTGGCCTCCGGGAACTCCGCGTCGCCGGATCCGTCGCACCGATGCTCGACCGCATGCAGACCCGCAAGGAGCTCTACGACCTGCTCGACTACGTGCCCGGCGACGAATGGCGCTTCCCCGGGGGGCGATCCTGAGCGTCGTCCCTTCGGCGGCGGAATCCTTCCGGCGATCGTCGAGGGCCGGGAGCGCCCTCCGCATCGGAATCGAGCGTTGAGCCCGTGCGTCGAAGGCATCCGCGGCCATGGCCGACGGTCCGAATCGCGGTGATGATCGAGCGTTTCGTGGAGAACCGGGGTTCGCGAGGAAATCCCGGCATCGAAATCCGGGATCGCTAGGATGTCCGACCCGGATTCGGCGATCGCCGATCGGTTCCACTCCAAGAAAGGACCCAACGTGAGTTCCACCGCCACTGACACCCGCGGCCTCGCCGGCCAGACCATCGGGGAGACCGGGATCTGCTCGGTCAACCAGACCCAGCTGATCTATCGAGGCTACGAGATCGCGGATCTCGCGGCGAACGCCACCTTCGAGGAGGTCTCGTTCCTGCTGCTGGTCGGCCACAAGCCCACGGCCGAGGAGCTCTCGACCTTCAAGAAGGACCTGGTCTCGATGCGGTCGGTGCCGGCTTCGGTGACCGATGCGATCACGCGGATCGCGAAGGAGAGCCCGGACGCCCATCCGATGAGCGTGGTGCGGACCGCGATCGGGCTGCTCGGTCATCTCGACCCCGAATGCGAGGACAACGGGCCCGAGGCGGAACTCCGGAAGTCGATGAGGCTGCTCGCCACGATCCCGGTCTGCATCGGCATCCACCAGCGAGCGCTCGAAGGCAAGGATCCGGTCGACCCGGATCCGTCGCTCGATCACGCGGCGAACCTGCTCTGGTGCATGACGGGCGAGAAGCCCGGTGAGATCGCGGCGAAGGTGATGGACGTCTCCCTCATCCTCTACGCCGAACACGACTTCAACGCCTCCACCTTCACGTGCCGGGTCATCGCCTCGACCAACAGCGATCTGCACTCCGCGGTCTGCGGTGGCGTGGGGGCGCTCAAGGGCAACCTGCACGGTGGCGCGAACGAGGCCGCGATGGCCATGCTCGCCGACATCATGAAGGACACCGAGGACGGGTCCATGTCCGTCGACGCCTGGATGGAGCGGGCGTTCACCGAGAAGCGGAAGTTGATGGGATTCGGTCATCGGGTCTACAAGAACGGCGATCACCGGGCCGGGATTCTCCGGGACTGGGGACTCCGTTACGCGGCGGAGGAGAACGCGGACGCGAAGAAGTGGTTCGATCTCGGGGACGCGGTCCAGGGCATCATGCTGGACCAGAAGAACATCCATCCGAACGTCGACTTCCCGTGCGGGATGACCTACTTCGCGATGGGTATCCCCGTGCCGCAGTACACGCCGATCTTCGTCGCGAGCCGGATCACCGGCTGGTGCGCCCACATCATGGAACAGCACGCGAACAACCGGATCATCCGGCCGCTGGCCGAGTACTCCGGTCCCGAACTCATGAAGTGGAACGGCTGATCCGACCCGATCGTCCGCGTCCACCGACATCGGGAAGTCGAATCAGGTGAAGGACAGGGGCCGTCCGATCATGGCATCGGACGGCCCCTGGTTCGTCGATCGAGGTCCGGCGTCAGAACTCGCACACGCCGATGATGTCGTCACCCGACGGGATTCCGATCACGCTTCCGATGATGAAGGGTGCGAAGGAACCGCTGGTCGAGTTCCCGAGCGTCGACGGCGTGAAGTCGAACACGTCCTCATCGGCGCCGCTGACGCCGGTCACCGAGAAGGACCCCCGGGTGGACATCGAGATGATCCCGAGGGATTCGTTGATCGAGACCGCATCGACGTCCTCGGCGCTCGACGTCGCGAGGCCGACGTCACTGCCGTCGAGGTACCGGGCGAAGGTCCCGCTGGTCGTCGATCCGAGTGACGTGGGCGTGAATGCGAGCAGGTCCTCGTCGTTGCCGCGAGTGGAACCGACTCGATGGCCGCCCTGGGTCGAGATGATCACCGTTCCGTCGTCGAGGACGTCGAGTCCGTCGATGTCCTCGCCGTTGGTGGTGAGGGCGACGTCGCTTCCGTCGAACCAGAGCGAGAAGGTCCCCGCGGTGGCGGCACCGAGCTGGCTCGGCGTGAAGCGGAGGATGTCGGAATCGTCGAAGCTCACGCCACCGACGGTTCCGGCGGCGGTGAACGAAAGGAGCAGGTCGCCGTCGTCGAGTCTCGAGAGGGCGCTGATGCGGAAACTCGAGAGACCGACGTCGCTGCCGTCGAACCACAGGACGGCCTCGTTCGTCGCGAGGTCGATCGCCACGACGTCCTCGTCACGGGCCACGCCGAATCCGAGGTTCGGGTTGCCGAGGATGGACAGGAGCACGACCTGGCCGTCGTCACCGCCGCCGTCGTCGGGTTCGATGATCGAGAGGGTTCCCGAGCCGACGCCATCGGTGGAGTATCCGCCGACGATCACGATGTATTCCTCGCCCGCGGTGGCGTCGAAGGTCAGGCTCGAGGTCATGCCACCGCAATCGGCCGCATCGTCGTTGCAGGCGATGCCCACGGTGTCGTCGCATCCGGCCACGACCGCGATCTTCGTGTCGAAGTCAGCAGCGTCGCAGGTGGTGACGGTGTGGGTTCCATCGACTCCGGCGGTGAATCGGTACCAGTTCGCGTTGTAGATCGAACCACAGGCGTCGTTGGAGAAATCACCGCTCCCGATCGTGGTGCCGAAGGCGGTTTCGCCGACCGCCACGGTCGGGGCGTCTTCGCACGGGTTTCCGCCACCGCCACCGCCACCGTTATCCGGTTCGGTGATGGTGAGCGACCCGCTGCCGGTGCCTCCGCTGCTGTATCCGCCGAGGGCGATCACGTAGGTCTCACCGGCGACACCCTCGAATTCGAGTGCCGAGGTGTATCCGGAGCATCCGGAGGCGTCGTCGTTGCAGGCGATCACCGAGCCTGCGTCGCAGGATCCGAACACGGCGATCTTCGTGTCGAAGTTCGCTGCGTTGCAGGTCGAGAGCGTGTGGGCTCCCGTGGCGGAAGCCGTGAACGCGTACCAGTTGACGTCGTAGATCGAACCGCAACCCGCCGGGGCGACGTCACCGGCGCCCGCGGTCGTTTGGAACGGAGTCGTGCCGGCCTCGATCGCGGCGGCGTTGTCGCAGGGGTTTCCTCCGCCGCCGCCACCGCCACCACCGCCGCCACCACCGCCGCCACCGCCACCGATCGCGGCGAGAGCGTTCGCGGCATTCACGCGACCGGAACCCATCTGACCGCTGAAGGAGGAGATCGGATCGGCCGAATCACGAATCGCCGCCCAGACCTCGGCGGCCGTCGCCGTTGGATCCTGTGACCAGGCGAGGGCCGCGACGCTCGCGACCAGCGGGGTCGCCATCGAGGTCCCGCTCAGGTAGGCGTAACCGTTCGCGTTGGGGGATCCGCTGTCGTGGTAGGTCGCGAGGATGCTCACGCCGGGGGCGCTGATGTCGACCCACGACCCGTAGCTCGAGAACGATGCCTTGGTGTCGTCGGTGTCGAGGGCTCCGACCGAATGGCAGTCGCTCCTCGAGTTGACGTATCCCTGGCTGGTGTTGTTGCTGTTGCCCGCGGCCACGAAGACGAGTCCGCCGGATGCGATGAAGAAGTCGATGGCGGCCGCGAGTCCGCCGCTGTTCGAACTTCCCCAGCTGCAACTCGCGATCTTCGCACCGTTCTGGGCCGCGTAGTAGAACGCCTCCGCGGCCGCGGCCATCCCCACGAATCCGGCTTCCGAGCCGTTGTAGTTCGAGGAATGCCCCATCTTCAGGGCCATGATCCGGACTCCGTTGCCGTCGGTCGACGGACTCCCGTCGCCGAATCCACCGGCCGGGCTCGCGACGCCGGTGCCGTTGTTGTTCATGGCCCCGACGATCCCGGCGCAGTGGGTCCCGTGGCCGTTGAAGTCGCGTGGATCGTTGTCGGCGTCATCGCAGTCCTCGCCGGCCCAGCATCCGAACCCGTAGAGCGGACTCGTGATGAAGTCGTATCCGACGATGTCGTCGATGAATCCATTGCCGTCGTCGTCGACGCCGGGCGTGCCGTTCGCCTCCGCCTGGTTGCGCCACATGTTGCCACCCGCGGAACGGAGATCCGACGCGGTGGCCGCGGGGCCGGCGAGATCGTCGTGATACCACTGGACACCGGTGTCGAGGACCGCGACCACGATCGAAGGATCGCCGGTCTGCACGTCCCACGCCTCCGGGGCATCCACGTCAGCGTCGTTGGCCTGGGAGAGATGCCAGCAATTGGCGAGATAGGGGTCGTTGGTGGTGGCGTGCACCGGGTGCACGCCGATCAACTCCGCGTTCCGCACGAGCGGATGGGCGAGGGCCAGGGCGAGTGCGCCCTCGATTCCTCCGGGAACCGCGGTCGGATCGATCCGCACCACGTGGTGATTCGAGAGATCCGGACGACCGTCCTTCGGGGCGACCGGGGCGTTCGGGAACTGCGGTCGGATCGATCGCGATCCGATGAGGTCCAGCAGGGCGGCGGTCTCCGGCGAGGCGTCACGAAGGATCCGCCCCTCCTCGCGGGTGGCGAGGAGAGCGCGGGTTCCGGCCCGACGGAATTCGATCACCAGCTGGTCCGGAACGACGAGATCGGCGGGGGCGTCCGCCACCGGGGCGGGGGTGATGCGGGGCGGTGCATCGCGGGTGGGCGTGGTCGGTGGAATCGCCATGATCGTGGCGGTGCAGACGCCGATGGCGAGGATCGAGGTCACGGGGGTCTTCATGGTCCTGCTCCGGAAGTGCGAGCGACGGCACGGAGCCGCTCACTCGGGGTGCGATCGTCGGCGGCGGAACGACCGCCCTGCCTGAATCGACGATCGGCGAGGGAATCCGACTGGTTGGTGGGCGATGTCGTTCCTCGCGGCGCACCGATGCGTCCCCGTCGGAACCCGCGGATCGCGGATGCCTGCAGGCCGGTCGGTCATGTCTGGCGGCATCGAGCCGTTTCTGGACATGTCGTTCCCCGAGAATCGACCGCCGGGTGACCGCCGCAGATGTCGGCGACGGTGTCGGGGCGGCCCGTTGGCAGGAAACTAACCCTCGCCGCCGCAAATTGACACCGTAAAATCCCCAGATTATCCAGATTGACATCGGGCGCGGTTCACGGAGACGACCATGCCCGGCGCCGCTACCATTCCTGCCCTTCATCACCGCAACGCCACTCCGAGGCCGACATGTCCCACGAAGTCAACAGCATCGCCGTCATCGGCGCCGGAACCATGGGTTCCGGCATCGCACTCATCGCCGCCACCAGCGGGATCGACGCGTTCCAGGTCGACGTTTCCGCCGAACAACTCGATCGGGCCAGAAAATACCATTCGAAGGTGCTGGGCCGGAACGTCGAGAAGGAGCGGATGACGCAGGCGGAGATGGATGCGGCCCTCGCCCGGATCAGCTACGTCGGAGACATGGCCGACGCCAGGACGGCGGACTGGGCCGTGGAGGCCGCCACCGAGAATCCGGAGGTCAAGGCGAAGATCTTCCAGTCGATGCGGGCGACGTTCCCCGAGCACGCGGTGCTCGCGACCAACACCAGTTCGATCTCCATCACCCGGATCGCCACCGCCACCGGTGACGCGGCGGACCGGGTCGTCGGGATGCACTTCTTCAACCCGGTCCCGGTGATGAAGCTCGTCGAGGTGATCAAGGGGCTCGCCACCAGCGATGAGACCGTCGCCCGGACGGTGGCCCTCTCCGAACGGATGGGAAAGACCCCGATCCCCGCCAACGATCGCGCCGGCTTCGTCTCCAACCGTGTCCTGATGCCGCTGATCAACGAGGCCTTCCTCGCCTGGATGGAGGGTGTCGCCGAGCCCGAAGCGATCGACGAGATCATGAAGCTCGGGTGCAACTTCCCCATGGGGCCGCTTCGTCTGGCCGACTTCATCGGTCTGGACGTCTGCCACGACATCATGATGGTGCTCTACCGGGAACTCGGCGACCAGAAGTTCTTCCCTTGTCCGCTCCTCCGCCAGCTCGTGACCGCGGGACGGCTCGGCGACAAGTCGGGTCACGGGGTCTACGACCACGGTCGTTGAGCCTCGGGCCGGCTCGACGGCGTCCGATCCCCGGGGACCGACGCGGGCGGCGGACCTCGCCGGACGGGTGCCCGGGCCGGGAACGGGTGGCCCGGCCGTCCCGACCGGGAACGCGGGCTCGTGGGACGTCCATGCCGGCGGCACCGGTGACTTCCCGGAGCGGGCGATGTCCGATTCGCATGGGAATCGCGGGCCGACCGTCGATATCATGAATCGGCCCATTCCAAACCACCGACGAGCACCCATGAGCACCTTGAATCCCTCGAACGCGACCGGTCGCACTCCTTCGGATCGACCGGACCCCGAAACCGTCTCCCTTTCCGGATACGAGATCGACGGCCTCTACGGACCCGGATCGGTGCCGACCACCGATCCCGCGGATCCGACTCGTGTCGATCCGCGGATCGCGACGCCCGGCGAGTACCCGTTCACCCGGGGGGTCCATCCCACGATGTATCGATCCAGGCTCTGGACGATGCGTCAGTTCGCGGGCTTCGGCTCGGCGGACGACACGAACGCCCGCTTCAAGTACCTGCTCGAGAACGCCACCGGCACGAAGGCCAACACGGGGCTCTCGACCGCCTTCGACCTTCCGACCCTCATGGGCCGGGACTCGGACGATCCGCTCTCTTCCGGCGAGGTCGGTCGATGCGGCGTCGCGATCGACACCATCGACGACATGCACCGGCTCTACGCCGACATCCCGATCGGGGACGTCACGGTCAGCCAGACGATCAACGGCCCGGCGTGCGTGATCTGGGCGATGTATCTGGGCATGGCCCGCGAACGCGGCATCGACTGGAAGGACCTCGGCGGGACGCTCCAGAACGACATCCTCAAGGAGTTCCACAGCCAGAACGAGTTCATCTACCCACCCGAGGCGAGCGTGAAGCTGGTGGTCGACACGATCGAGTACGCCGCGAAGCACGTGCCTCGCTGGAATTCGGTCTCGATCTCCGGCTACCACATCCGGGAATCGGGTTCGACCGCGACCCAGGAGCTGGCGTTCACCCTTCGGGACGGGATGGAATACGTCGAAGCCGCGATGTCGCGCGGCCTGGACGTCGATCTGTTCGCACCCCGACTCTCCTTCTTCTTCAACAGCCACAACGAGTTCTTCGAGGAGATCTGCAAGCTCCGCGCCGCCCGCCGGATCTGGGCCACGGCGATGAAGGAGCGGTTCGGCGCGAAAAACGAACGTTCGTGGTGGATGCGGACCCATGTGCAGACCGCGGGCTGCTCGCTCACCGAACAGCAGCCGCTCAACAACGTCATCCGCGTCGCCTATCAGGCGATGGCGGGGGTCCTCGGCGGTTGCCAGAGCCTGCACACCGACTCGATGGACGAGACGCTGGGCCTGCCGACGGAGACCGCGGTGCGGGTCGCGCTCCGGACCCAGCAGATCCTCGCCCACGAGACCGGCGTCCACCGGACCGTCGATCCGCTCGGGGGTTCCTGGTTCGTCGAGGCGCTCACCGATCGGATGGAAGCCGACGCCGCCGACATCATCTCGACCATCGATGACATGGGTGGCGTGGTGGCGGGCATCCACAAGGGGTATTTCCGGCGCGCGATCGCCGAGGCGAGCTACCGGGTGGGTCAGGAGATGGAAGCGGGCGACCGCGTCGTGGTGGGTGTCAACGCATACACCGACGGCAACGACACCCAGCAGGTCGAGATCCTCCAGATCCCGCACGAAGTCGAGTCGGTCCAGTGCGACCGGCTTACGGCGTACCGGCGGGATCGCGATGCGGACGCCGTCGCTCGATCACTGGACGCGATTCGAGCCGCCGCGAGAGCCGGTGAGAACGTGATGGACGGTTTGATCGAGGCCTCCCTGGAACGCTGCACCCTCGGTGAGATGGTCCAGGCCCTCGGCGACATCTACGGCCGGTACACCGGCGGGCCCGAGTGGTGATCACCTTCGACCGGCCTCGGTGGTCCCTGGCCGTCCATCAAGTGTGAAATCCAGTTCTTGTCGCCGGGTCGGTCGAATTCACGATCAGCGCAAGATCGGCACCACGATCACGGCTGAGGGTCTTCAAACGGACGTTCACCCGGCCTCCATGCGTTTCCAGCGCCGGCCCGAAACGCGGATTCGGGCCCGATTCGCTGGCTTTTTCAACTGCCGTCGGGGATTTCGCGTAGGATCCGCGGTTCGATGGGGTGTCCGGATCGCCGGATACATCGAAAACTCCGAGCGCAGATTCGCCCTGATGGTCGCTTTCGGAAATCGCACAGCAGGGCAGAGATCCCGCTCATGAAGCTCTTCGTTGGAAACCTCCCCTTTAGCGCCACTGAAAATGAGATCCGAGATGCCTTCGAGGCACACGGCGAAGTTTCGGACGTCGCCGTCATCACCGACCGCGAGACCGGTCGGCCCCGTGGATTCGCCTTCGTCGAAATGGCCGATTCCGGCCAGGCCAACGCCGCGATCGAAGCCCTGAACGGCCAGGACTTCGGCGGTCGTTCGATCAACGTCAACGAGGCACGTCCCCGTGAGGATCGCCCGCGCGGCGGCGGCGGCGGCGGCTACCGCGGTGGCGGCGGCGGCGGCGGCGGCGGTGGCCGCGGCGGTTGGCGCTGAATATCGCATCCGCGGTAACATGCAGATCGAAGATGCGGGCGGCGCTTCGGCGTCGCCCGCTTTCGTTACCCGGAACGACCTCCTACCTTGGTGGATCCTTGAGCACGATCAGCAACCCGTCGACGCACACACCCTCACCTCCCGAGGCAGCCACGGAAATCGATGGTTACGTCGGGCTTCCGTTGGGAAGCCGCATCGCCAACCTCTTCGCCATCCTGCTTCCGATGGTCGGCCTCTGCGTGGGAATCGTCTACTTCTGGGGCAACGGCGTCAGCTGGCCGCAGGTCGGGCTGATGACCTTCATGTACATCGCGACGGGCATGGGGATCACCGTCGGCTACCACCGCCTGTTCACCCACAAGTCCTTCAGTGCCGGCCCCGCGGTCACGACCACGATCGGGATCCTCGGATCGATGGCGGCCGAAGGGTCACTGCTTCGTTGGTGCGCCGCGCATCGCCGGCACCACAAGTTCAGCGATCACGACGGGGATCCGCATTCTCCCCACCTGCACGGCCACGATCACGGCCTCCGAGCCATCCTCGCGGGATTCTGGCACGCCCACATGGGCTGGATCTTCGATCCGCCGGGGGAGTCGCTGGACCGCTACGTCCCCGACCTGATTCGTGACCGACGCATCCGACGCATCAGCGAACTCTTCCCGCTCTGGGTGGGCCTGGGGTTCGTGATCCCGGCGCTTCTCGGCGGACTGCTGAACCTCGCGATCGGTGCGCCGTTCTGGACCGGAGTCTTCCTCGGATTCATCTGGGGCGGCCTCGTCCGGATCATGGTCGTCCACCACATCACCTGGAGCGTCAACTCCATCTGCCACATCTGGGGCTCCCAGCCCTACGAGAGCGGCGACGAGAGCCGGAACAACGTGGTGGTCGGCGTCCTCGCCCTCGGCGAAGGCTGGCACAACAACCACCATGCGTTCCCCGCCTCGGCCCGTCACGGGCTCGAATGGTGGCAGTTCGACTCGAGCTGGCTGGTGATCCGGGGGCTCCAGGCGATCGGGCTCGTCCACAACGTCCGCGTGCCATCCGAGAAGCGACTGGCCGCGAAACTTCGTTCGAGCCGACCGGCCGCATCCGAAGCCCTCGACGAAGCGGCCTGAGGGGCCGGATCGTCCGTCCGGATTGCGGTGTGGTAGCCTCCGACGAGGAGGCGAAGGACCCATGACCCAGACCCGTGACGAACGCCCGGATCAGTTCTCGCTGGCCGGCCGGACCGCGCTGGTCACCGGCTCCACGACCGGCCTCGGATTCGCGATCGCCAAGAGCCTCGGCGCCGCCGGCGCGAAGGTCGCGATCAACTACTTCAACGATCGATCGAGGGGCGAGGCCGCGTTCGCGGACTACCTCGCCACGGGCGCGGAAGGACACCTGGTCCGAGGGTCGGCGGTCGACGCCGGCGACGTCGCTCGAATCGTCCAGGAGGTCGAGACGTCGCTCGGTGACCTCGACATTCTCGTGCTCAGCGCGACCCCGGACCAACCCCATCGTCCCATCGAGGAGTACGACTGGGCCTTCCACCAGTCCATGATCGACTACTTCGTCAAGAGTCCCTATCTCTTCGCGAAGGCGGTGCTTCCGGGCATGAAGGCGCGTCGGTGGGGCAGGATCGTCAACATCGGGAGCGAGGTGGTCGCTCGCGGGGTGGGCAACTTCAGCCCCTATGTCGCCGCGAAGGGCGGCCAGAACGGTTGGAACCGCTCCATGGCGACCGAACTGGCCCCCTGGGGCATCACCGTCAACATGGTCTCCCCGGGCTGGATCCCCGTGGAACGTCATGAAAAGGATCCCCAGTCGGAGAAGGACGAGTACTTCGCCCAGATTCCGATGGGGCGATGGGGGCTGCCGCAGGACGTCGGCGGTACCGTGGCCTTCCTCGCAGGCGATGCGGCGAGCTTCGTGACCGGCCAGAACATCCACGTCAACGGCGGCATGACCGTTCATTGATTCCAAGAGAGGAACCCAAGGCATGACCAACCCACTTCATCTCGCGGCACCGATGCTGGCGTCGCTGATTCTCATCGGTTGCGGAGATTCCGATCCCGGCGCGGCCACGAGTCCCCAGGCCGGGACGGTCGCGTCCCCGAGGCTCGCCTACGTGACCAACGGCGTCGCCGACTTCTGGACCATCGCGAAGGCCGGTGCGGATGCCGCGGGCGTCGACCAGGGGGCGGAGGTCGACGTGCTCATGCCGACCGGCGGCGTCACGGACCAGAAGCGGATGCTCGAGGACCTGGTGACGCGTCAGGTCGACGGAATCGCGGTCAGCCCGATCGATCCGGGGAACCAGGTCGACGTGATCGACGCCGCGGCGGCCCGGACACCGGTCATCACCCATGATTCGGATGCGCCCGGATCGGCTCGTCGCTGCTACATCGGCATGGACAACTACGACGCGGGCCGGATGTGCGGAAGGCTCGTCAAGGAGGCGCTGCCCGATGGTGGGGAGATCTTCATCTTCGTCGGGAGGATCGAGCAGGACAACGCTCGACGCCGGCGGCAGGGCGTCATCGACGAACTGCTCGACCGGGACGCCGATCCGGAACGATTCGACGAACCCGGCGGTCCGCTGGCGGGATCCAAGTACACCGTGCTCGGAACCCTCACCGACCAGTTCGATCGCGCGAAGGCCAAGGCCAACGTCGAGGACGTCCTCAGCCGGCACCCCGACGTCGACGGAATGGTCGGTCTCTTCGCCTACAACCCGCCGCTGATCCTCGAGGCCCTCGACGGCGCAGGCAAGACCGGGGCGGTCGAGGTGATCGCGTTCGACGAGGACGAAGAGACCCTCCAGGGCATCATCGACGGATCGGTGGCGGGAACGATCGTCCAGAATCCCTACATGTACGGCTACAAGTCGATCGAGGTGCTCTCGAAGATCGCTCGGGGCGAGGATCCCGGAATTCCCGAGGACGGGATGATCGCGATTCCCGCCCGGACGATCCGCGCCGCGGACGTGGAGGCCTTCTGGGCCGATCTCCGGGAAAAGACCGGGAAGGAATGACCGACCGGTCCCGCGAATCGAGGAGATCAGGCCGCCCGTGATCCTCCAGGCCCGCAACATCGTGAAGCGGTATCCCGGCGTGCTGGCGCTCGACGGCGTCGATCTCGACGTCGCCGCCGGGGAGATCGTCGCGGTGGTCGGCGAGAACGGTGCGGGCAAGAGCACGCTGATGAAGATCCTGGCCGGTGACGTCGCCCCCGACGGAGGCGACCTGCGCGTCGACGGTCGCGCGACCCGCTTCGGTTCGCCCCGGGATGCGATCGACGCCGGGGTCGTGCTCATCCACCAGGAGCTGAGCCTCGCCGACAACCTCGACGTCGGCGCCAACATCCTGCTCGGACGGGAACCCCGGACGGGGCCCTTCCTCCGGCGGGCGGATGCCGCGGTCCGGGCGGCCGCGGCCCTGCGTGCCGCCGGACTCGACCTCGATCCATCCGCGTCCGTCGCATCCCTCGGCATGGGTACCCGTCAACTGGTCGAGATCGCGAAGGCCCTCTCGACCGAGGCCCGGGTGCTCATCATGGACGAGCCGACCTCCAGTCTCACCGCCGCGGAGGCGGATCGGCTCTTCGAGACCATCGAACGGCTTCGCGACGAAGGGACCGCGATCGTCTACATCTCGCATCGACTCGGCGAGATCGAGCGGCTCGCCGACCGGGGGGTGGTGCTTCGAGACGGCCGCTTCGTCCGGTCGTTCGAACGCGACGAGATCGTCCGGGATCGGATCGTCGAATCCATGGTCGGCCGGGACCTCGCCGTCGACGCGGGCCTGAGAGCGGGCGCCGGATCCCACCACGGTGAGGCGAGACTCGAGATCCGCGGTCTGAGGACCATCCGTCATCCGCAGCACGCCGTGGACCTGACGATTCGGTCGGGGGAGATCGTCGCACTCGGCGGATTGGTGGGGGCCGGGCGGACCGAGCTGCTTCGGGCGATCTTCGGGATCGATCGACGGGTGGCGGGGGAGATCCTGGTCGACGGCGAGTCGAGGCGGATCCGCGGACCGGCCGATGCGGCCGACGCCGGGATCGCGCTGGTTCCGGAGGATCGGAAGTCCGACGGGCTCCTGCTCGATGAATCGATCTCGGAGAACCTGGTCCTCCCCGGACTGGCGCGAACCGCCGCGGGTGGGGTGATCCGGCGGCCCCGGGCCGAACGCGGACTCGCGGAATCGCTGGTGACGCGGATGGGTGTACGACCGGCGATCCACGACCTTCTCGCCGGAGGCCTCTCCGGGGGCAATCAGCAGAAGGTCGCGGTGGGGCGATGGGTCGGATGCGATCCGATCGTCTTCCTGCTCGACGAGCCGACTCGCGGCGTCGACGTGGGCGCCAAGGCGGAGATCCACGCCCTGCTGGACCGGATCGCGCGGAGCGGGGCCGCGGTCCTCGCGGCGAGCAGCGAGATGGAGGAGCTGCTCGCGGTGTCGGATCGGGTGGTCGTGATGCACGAAGGACGCATCGCGGGCACGCTCGCTCGACACGATGCCTCGGAGTCGGCGATCATGCGTCTCGCCACCGGTGGCCCCGCGGCGGACGTCGCGCGATCGGAGATCTCGTGAAGCGTGCAGGGAAGATCCTCGGCGTGTTCGGCCTCCTGGTCGCGACCTGTGTCGCGACCTCCGCGCTGACGCCCTACTTCCTCACCGCGTACAACATCGAGAACCTGCTGCGGAGAACCTCGCTCTTCGGGGTGATCTCGATCGGGGCCGCGTTCGTGATCATCGTGGGCGGAATCGACCTCTCGATCGGATCGGTCGTGGCGCTGGTCGGCTGCCTGCTTCCATGGTTGCTGGTCGAACACGGCGTGCCGATCTGGTTCGCGGTCCCGGGCGTGCTCCTGCTCGGTCTCCTGCTCGGACTCTGCCACGGCCTGCTGGTGCAGCGGGTCCGATTGCAGCCCTTCATCGTCACGCTCTGCGGCCTGCTCATCTACCGCGGGATGGCCCGGGGCGTCACCGGTGATCAGACGGTCGGATTCCAGAATGGATTCAAGGGCCTGCGGAGCCTCGTGAAGACGCGATTCGAGGTGCCCGGACTCGATGGATTCGCGATTCCATCGACGCTCCTGATCCTCGTGGCGATCGCGACGCTCGCGGTGATCTTCCTCCGGTTCACGGTGTGGGGCCGGCATCTGCTCGCCACGGGTCGCAACGCGTCGGCCGCGCGGCACGGCGGGGTCAGGACCGATCGCTACGTGGTGCTCGCGTACGTGATCTGCGCCGGACTCGCGGGTTTCGGCGGCATGCTCTTCATCCTCGACGTCGGAAGCGCCCAGCCGGCGGACTTCGGCAACTTCTACGAACTGTTCGCGATCGCGGCGGCGGTCCTCGGGGGCTGCAGTCTGCGCGGTGGCGAGGGTTCGGTGATCGGCGTGATCATCGGGGCGGCCCTGATGCAGGTGCTGCAGAACGCGATCACCTTGATCGACTGGATTCCCGACAACATCCAGTACGCGGTCATCGGCGCGGTCATCATCGCCGGGGCGATCTCGGACGAGGGATTCCGTCGGTTGCTGCTGCGACGGCGGACCGGAACGCCTTGACACCCCCGAACCGATACCATCCGGACTCCCGAACCCTGGAGATTCAACCATGCGCCACGTCCCGCTCGTCCTCTTCGCCTGCCTGCTCGCCGTCGCGGGGGGGTGCTCGGTGAACACGGCCCGGGTGGAGACCACCTCGTGGGGTGACGTCGACGGGGCCACCGTCCGTCGCTACACGTTGCGGAACGAGCGTGGGATGGAGGTCGAACTCAGCGACTACGGCGCCATGGTCACCAGCGTCCGCGTCCCCGATCGCGACGGAAGGCCGGTGGACGTGGTCCTCGGCTTCGACTCCGTGGAGGAATATCCCGAGAAGAGCCAGTACTTCGGGTGTTCGGTGGGGCGGGTGGGCAACCGCATCGCGGGCGGGACCTTCGAGCTCGAGGGCGAGACCTACGAGCTCGCCCGGAACAACGCGCCGAACCACCTGCACGGCGGTGATCGGGGCTTCGACAAGTACGTCTGGGAGGCCACCGAGGTCTTCACCACCCGCGGGCCGGGAATCCGCTTCACGCGGACGAGTCCGGACGGCGAGGAGGGCTATCCGGGAACGTTGACGGCCGAGGTCGTCTACCTGCTGACGGAGAAGAACGAACTGATCGTCGAGATGACCGCGACCACCGACGCGGCCACCCCCTGCAACCTCGTCCACCACACCTACTGGAACCTCGGCGGTCACGATTCGGGGTCCATCCTCGATCACCTGCTGGTCGTGGGCGCACAGCGATACACCCCGGTCGACGACACGCTGATCCCGACCGGCGAGCCGGCGCCGGTCGAGGGGACGGCACTCGACTTCCGGGTCGCGAAGCCGATCGGACGCGACATCGACGCCTTCCCGGCGAGCGACGAGGACCCCGGCGGCTTCGATCACAACTTCTGTCTCGACGGCGAGCCCGGGGAATTCCGCGACGTCGTGATGCTCGGTGACCCGAAGACCGGAATCACCATGACGATCGCCTCGGACCAGCCCGGGCTCCAGTTCTACACCGGGAACTACCTCAACGGAATGACCGGCAAGGGTGGCGCCGTGTACGAACGAAACGACGGCGTGTGCCTGGAGACCCAGGCGTGGCCCGACGCGATCAACCGCCGGGGCGAACCGGGCTGGCCCGACGTGGTCCTGCAGCCCGACGGCACCTACCGGCACATCATGGTTCATCGGTTCACCACGAGGTGACCGGCCGAGAGGCGGGGGACGCGGGACGGCCTTCGCTTCCGGGATCGGCCTGATGGAGGAGGTGACCGCGGAAGTCCCCGCCGGCGCCGGAGCGCCCTGATCGGCGGCCCCTCCGGATCGGGACGACCGGCCCTCGAGGCGAAGGCCGGTCCGATCGCGGTGGTCGGATTCCCCGGGCGTCCCGACACCACCCGGTCGTGATTCGGAGCGCGGTATCCTCCGAAAGGGCGGAGTGGCCCGCCTTCCGAGCCGTCGGATCGATCGACCGGGCCTCGGTCGCCGTGTTGACCCCGTGCCGACGACCGGCGACCATCGACGCCGGTTCCTCGAACGCCGCTTCGTTCCTCCGCCCTCCCGGAGCAGACCGAGATCATGCCGAGCTTCAAGGCCCCCAAGGGCACCCGCGACTTCTATCCCGAGGACATGGCGATCCGGCGCCGCATCGAGGATGCATGGCGTTCCGCCTCGATCCGGCACGGATTCGAGGAGATCGAGGGACCGACGTTCGAGCATCTCGGGCTCTACACCGTGAAGAGCGGCGAGGGCATCGTCAGCGAGCTCTTCTCCTTCCGGAGGTCCGGTGGGACCGACGACTACGCCCTTCGTCCCGAATTCACCCCGACGCTCGCGAGAATGGTGGCCGCCCGCGGAAACAGCCTCCCGCGACCGGTCAAGTGGTTCGCGATCCCCTCGCACTTCCGCGCGGAGCGTCCGCAGCGAGGTCGGTTGCGGGAGTTCTTCCAGTGGAACGTCGACATGCTCGGCCTCGATGATCCGTCCGCGGACGCGGAGGTTGTCGCGACGGGCCTTTCGGCGCTCGATGCGCTCGGGCTCCGCCCCGACGTCGCCACGGTCCGGTTGAGCCACCGCGATGCGGTCGCATCCGCCCTCGGGTCCCTCGGGGTGGCGGGTGACTCGATGCACGCGGCCTTCCAGCTCCTCGACCGTCGCGACAAGCTGCCGCCCGAGGACTTCGTGAAGAAGGCCGGCGAACTGGGGCTCGATGTCGACGGCCTCGCGGCCTTCGACCGGCTCGCTCGAATCCGTCGACCGCTCCACGTCGATCCCGCGGAAATCGCGGCCGAGACCGGGGTCCCGGTGGCGGCGTTCGAGCCGATGATCGCGCTTCGCGAATCGCTCGACGACGCCGGCGTCTCCGACTGGTGCGAGTGGGACCTCGGCATCGTCCGCGGTCTCGCCTACTACACCGGCACCGTCTTCGAGGTCCACGAGACCGGTGGTGGCGAACGGGCGATCGCCGGTGGTGGCCGGTACGACGGCCTGGTGGAGCTGATGGGCGGCCCGCCGACGAGCGCAGTCGGATTCGGCATGGGCGACGTCGTCCTCGGCCTGGTGCTCCGTGACCGGGGGCTCCTCGAGGGGATCGAACCGCCACGACCGTCCGTCTTCGTCCTCGTGGCCGACGCCGCCGCGGAACGTCCGGCGGCGAGGATCCTCGCGTCGCTGCGGCAGGCCGGCGTCCATGCCCGTCGCAGCTACCGCGCCACCCGCAACGTCGGGAAACTGATGTCCGAGGCGAGCCGCGCCGGGGCCGGGCACGCGGTCATCGTCGGACGCGAACTCGACGAGGGGCGGGTCGTCGTCAAGGATCTTCTTGGCGGCGGACAGGAGACGGTCCCCGTCGAATCGATCGTCGCCAGGTTCGTCGGCGGAGGCGGGGAATGATCCGAAACGCCGGAATCCTCGCCCTGGCGATCACCGGGCTCGCCCTCGCGGGGCCCCGGCAGTCGGGGCCGCCGTCGGCCCGGTCCGGCGAGGATCTCGTGACGCAGCCGGCGATCGACGCCAACGACGATGATCCGAACGACGGCGTTCGAAGCGCACCACGCGTGGCCTCGCGCACGGGTGTGACGGCCGTCCTGTCGACGCTCGATGCGCCACCGCCGGGGTTCGACGGGAAGTCCCGGATCCTCCTGATTCCGGGACGCGGCCTCGAGGGCTGGAAGGGCGTCGAAGGCGAGGGCGATCTCGACGGATGGAAGGTGGACGACGAGGGGAACCTCCTCGCGGGTCCCCGTGACATCCGGACCGAGCGGTCCTATCGGGACTTCCAGCTCCACTTCGAATATTCGCTTCCCCGGACGCCCGGAAGGGTCGGCGTGCA
This sequence comes from Planctomycetaceae bacterium, assembly GCA_002684855.1. GTDB lineage: Bacteria > Planctomycetota > Phycisphaerae > Phycisphaerales > SM1A02 > UBA12014. The sequence continues at coordinate 43,348 of NYWD01000067.1, forward strand.
TGCGGCGTCGACCCGGATCCGGGTGCACGACCGATTCCGCATCGAGTTCCGCAACGACTACGGGCGGCCGGCCCGATCCTCGGGCACCGGATCGGTGCTCGAGCACGCGACGCCACTGGTGAACGCCGCGCTGCCCGCACCGGGCTGGCAGCCGGTCGACATCTACTTCCGCGGGCCGAGACTCGACGGCGGCGTGGTCACCGAGCCCGCTCGAATCACCATGATGGTGAACGGGGTGCTGGTGCAGAACAACGTCTCGCTGACCGGAGCGTCCGACGGGGACGATCCACCCGCCGATTCGGGGGCGATCGTGTTCGAGGGCGGCGATCTGCCCGTCTATTTCAGGAACATCTGGATCCGACCGTCGTGATGGATGCGGACCGATGTCTCGTGGTCGTCGCCACCGATCGGGAAGCCGAGCCGTTCCGGGAGGCGGGTCTCCGGACGGTCGTGTCCGGGGTCGGTCGCGTGAACGCGGCGATCGCGACCACGCTCGCCCTGCAGGGATCGGATTCGCCTCCGCTCGTGATCGCCTCCGGGATCGCGGGCTCCCTTCCCGGCGCCGAAGCGGTCTCGATCGGAGACGTGGTGATCGGCGACCTCGCGATCTTCGCGGACGAGGGGATTCGAACGCCGACGGGATTCCAGTCGATCGCCGAAATGGGCTTTCCGCTCTCGAAATTCATGCAGGGCGACGGCGTTCCCGCCGATGCGGATCTTCTCGCGGCGATCGCGGAACGCCTGCCGGACGCGGTCGTCGGACCCGTCGCGACGGTCGGCACGTGCTCCGGCACCGACGCCGCGGCCTCGGAACTGGCCACCCGGACCGGGGCCGTCGCGGAGGCGATGGAAGGCGCCGCGGTCCTGCATGCGGCGCGACTGCTCGGATGCCGGGCGGTCGAGGTGCGGGTGATCTCGAACCGGACGGGTGACCGCGAAAGCCAGGCCTGGGACCTTCCCCGGGCGTTTTCGGGGCTGGCGAGGGTCGCGAAGGCCGTCGCGACGGACTGATCCGGGTTACCGGATCCGTCGTCGCAGTCCGCACGATCCTCCCCGGCCGCTCGACGGGTTCGATCAACCGTCCCGCCACCACTCAACAGCCCCCCGGCGCGGGCCGATGCCACTTCTGGACCGTGGATGTTCCTCCACGTTCCTGGAGATGCATCACATGCGCATTCGGAGGATGTTCTCGAAGACGATCTCGCCGGTGGTCGCCGATTTCGGCGCCGCCTCGGTGAAGCTGCTGCAGGTCGCCGATGGCGATGCGCCGTCGATCGTGGCCGCGGCCCTGCTCGAGATCCCTGACGAGGCCCGAGGCAACGTCGATCGTCGATTCGCCTTCCTCGCCGAGGAACTTCCCGGCGCCCTGCGCCGGCACGGGTTCGAAGGCAAGCGGGTGATCTGCTCGCCCGCCAGTTCCCACTTCATCGTGCAGCAGACCCGGATCGAGGATTCCAGTCCGCTGACCCCGGACGACCAGGTCGCCGCGGAGGTCGCGGGCCGGATGAACTGTCTCCCCCACGCGGTCGTCGCCCGATCGTTCCCGATCCCGGGAAGCGAGCGGGACCGGGTGATCCTCGCGATCGCCCGCGACGACGTCATGCGTCACGTCGACCTCTTCAAGCGATGCCGACACGATCTCGTCGGGGTCCAACCCGACCAGGTCCCGATGCTTCACGCCTTCGACCATCTCCACCGTCGCGACGAGGATCGTTCGGTCAGCACGATGTACGTCGATGCCGGCTGGGGTGCGGTCAAGGTCGCGGTCGCTCGCGGCGGTGAACTGGTCTTCGCCCGGATCATCCACGTGGGCGGTCGCCAGTTCGACGAGATCGCCGCCACCACCTGGGGCTGCACGACCTCGGACGCGCGGATTCGCCGTCGCGAGGCCGAGACCTCCACCATGGCCCCGCGTACCCTCGGCGGCGGATCGCCCGGTGATCCGGTCGCCGGCTCGGTCATGCTTCGGGCGGGTCTCGCGAAGGCCGGTGCCGAACCCGGTGTCGCGGAATTCGCCGATCCCGCTGCGGCCATGGTCGCTGAGGATCGCCGCACCGGCGAGCCGGCTCCGACCCTCGCGGGCGTGAGCACCGCCTGCGCCCAGCCCGACTTCATCGAAGTGCACGAGACCATCGCCGACGAACTCTCGATGTGCGCCCGCTACGCCCAGGCCTCGCTCGGCGGGCCGATCGACCGCATGGTGATGCTCGGCGGGGAGTCGCACAGTCGCCGGTTCGCGGGTCATCTCGCCCGTCGCCTCGGAATCAAGACGAGCGTCGGCGATCCGGTACGCCGACTGCTGGACCAGACCCCGACCGGAGTCGGTCCCCTCGATCCAAGACGGGAGCATCCCGAGTGGGTGGTCGCGTGCGGACTGTGCGCCATGGGAGCCGCCGCCTGACCGGCTGGAGACGTCATGAACAAGAACAAGGACTTCAATTCCGGCTTTCTCCCCGACGACTACGTCGCGAAACGCGCCGAGCGTCGCATGAACGTGCTCGCGGTCACGCTGTTCGTACTCGTGATGTTCGGGGTGACGACGGCGTTCGTGGTGACGCAGCGGAACTGGACCGGGGTCCGTTCCGCCCGGGCCGCGGTCAACCAGCGATTCGTCGCGGCGGCCGATCGGATCGCCGAGATGGACGCGTACGAGACGAGGGTCCGCCGCATGGTGGACAAGGCCCACGTCGCGGTGGGGCTCGTGGACACCGTCCCGCGCTCGAACCTTCTCGCGGAGCTCGTACGGCAGATGCCGAAGGAACTCAGCCTGATCCGGGTGGGACTCGAGTCCACGGAGATCAAGCCCGCACGGCCGAAGCCGTCGGCGGTCGCGACCCTCGGATCGAACCGGAGGCGTCCTTCCGCCGAGCCCCCGGTCGAGGAATCCCGTCCCGAACCACGACGCTGGTCGTCGCGGGTGACGCTCGAGGGACTCGCCCCGTCGCTGGACGAGATCTCGCGATTCATCGATGCGCTGGTCAAGGTGGAGATCTTCCGCCGGGTCCGGCTCGATCACACCCAGGAGAAGGAGGTCGACGGTCGCCCGATGAGGGAGTACCGCGTTCTCCTCGAAATCGATCCCGAAGCCGACATCCGCGAGACGCGGCGCGTCGCGGGCGTCGTCTCCACCGACATGGAGGATGGCCGATGAATCTTGGAATCCGTGAGATGGTCTTCCTGGTGGTCCTCGCCGCGATCCCCGTCGCCGCGTGGTTCTTCGTGTTCGAGCCCCGCAACCAGGACATCGAGCAGTCGCGCCGCGAGATCGCGCAGATGGAATCGACGTTGGTCCGACTCGATCAGCTGACCGAAGAGGTGGGCGACGTCCGGAACGCGATCGACGACGCGGAATTCCGTCTCTCGGACTTCCGACGGAACATCCCGGACGCGAACGAGGTCGACGACATGCTCGCCGAGATCCATCGGATCGGGGAGCGGAACGCCCTCGGCATCGCGTCGATCCGGGCCCTCCAGCGGACGGAGACCCAGGGCTATTCGGAGATCCCGCTGTCGCTCGACATCAAGGGGAGTTTCCGCGGGCTCTATCGATTCCTGATCGATCTCGAACGGCTTCCCCGCATCACGCGGATCCGCGATCTCGAGTTCTCGCGAAGCCTGGTCGAGTCCCGCGGGCGGACCGAGGACGCGGAGGTCGTGCAGGGACGGCTCGATGCCCGGATGACCGTGGTCATCTACTGCGAGGGTGAAATGGAAGGTGACGCATGAGCGGAATGAACGACAAGCACCGGACCGACGGCGTCGAATCCTCGATCGACGACCCGATGATTCGCGGAGGCACGGTCGACTTCTCGGTCGACGACGGTTTCGCGGAGGCCGTGAAGAGCGGCACCGGACGTCGAATCGACGCCGGCACGATGCTCTTCATCGGCGTCCTGCTCGCGTCCGTCGCCGGGCTCTGGTCGATGCGGTTCCTCGGCCGGGGGGTGGCGTCGACCGGTGACGGCGGCGATCGCGTTGCGGTGGGCAAGTGGATCCTCGACGCCGAGAAGGACGGCGCCGTCATCGGGCTCGAGGATCTCCGCGTCCTCGAACGACTCGACAAGGATCGCCTGAACGACCTGCAGGTCCCCACCGACGACCTCAAGACGGACGAGCCCTTCCGATACTGGGGGGAGATCGATCTCGCCGCGGTCGAAATGGCCTCGGTCGATCATCGACCCCTGAACACCATCGACCAGATCAAGGACGCCTTCGACGAGACGATCGACGAGATCGGTGCGCTGATGAACGTGAGCGCGATCCTCGCCCCCGACTCGCCCCGCGCCCAGGCGGTGTTGAACGGTCATCGGATCATGGTGGGCGACGTGTTCGACGTACCCCACGAAGGCGACGAGTACGGATTCGAGGTCGAGCGTATCGGCATCGACGGGGTCGTCTTCGTGTCTCGCCTCTCGGAGCCGAGACACGCTCGACGCATCGAGGTCGGTGTGAAGCGGAACTTCTGACCGCAGGAGCACCAGCGGGACCAAGCCGGGGATCCGGGAAGGCCCGGACTGGAGACGACGTGGGACGATTCGACATCGAGCGACTGCTGCGAGACCTCGGCGAACCCTCCGTCGATGCGCCGAAGGAACCGGGCGCCGACGCCGGAACCGAAAGCGATGCGACGGACGGATCGACCTCCGACCGCGCCGGGGTCTCCGCGTCGACGCCGTCCGCGGCCGATGCACGGTCCGCGCATCTCGATTCACGCCCGCCGGACTTCAACACGGGCTCCGGGCTGGATTCGGAGATCGACGCCGCGATGGCGATCGATCGCGACCGGGTGCGCCCCACTCGCCCCGACGATGCGCTTCGAGATCTCTTCGTGCCCGAGAACGAATCCTCCTCCGGAACGGGGGATCTGGCGGATCTCCTTCGCGGCCGCGACGAGATCGACGGGGAGAGCCTCGACACCGCGCGACGCCTCCAGGCGCAGACTCCGGATCGACCGATCGCCGCGATCCTCCTCGAGATGGAGATCGACGAGTCGATCGTGCAGCGGGGCGTCGCGGAGATCGCGAGGATCGACTTCACGAGGGTCGACTCCGACGCCGTCGACGCCGCCCAGATGAAACGACTCGGCGTCGACTACTGCCTCGAGCACCGGGTCGTCCCGCTCCGGACGGAGGGGACGCGAACGGTGATCGGGACGACCAGTCCGGACGACGTCTTCCTGCTCGACGAGCTGAAGCGACGGCTCGGCGTCTCCGTGGTCAAGCACGTCCTGGTCTGCGGCGGCGAGGTCGTCGACGCCATCCACGCCCTCGAGGGCGGCGATGACCAGCCCAGCACCGACATCGAGGCGATCCTCGCCGACGTCGAGGAGGACGACGTCGAGTTCGAGAAGCGCGAGGAGTCCGAGACGGATCTCGAGGCCGAGGCCGAGAGTTCGCCCGTGGTCCGCTACGTGAACCACATCATCCAGACCGCGTTGCAGGAGGGCGCGTCGGACATCCACATCGAACCGGGGGAGAAGCACCTGAAGGTCCGGCTCCGGATCGACGGCATCCTCTACGAGGCCATGACCCCGCCGAAGAAGATGCACGCGGCACTGACCAGCCGTCTGAAGATCATGGCGAATCTCGACATCGCAGAACGCCGCCTGCCCCAGGATGGTCGCATCCGGGCCACGGTCTCGAACCGCAGGCTCGACCTCCGGCTGTCCACGGTTCCCACCGCGAACGGCGAGAAGACCGTGATGCGGATCCTCGACGATCAGGCGATCCAGGTATCGCTCGACGATCTCGGGTTCCGCGAGGACACGCTCGTCCTCTGGAAGAAGCAGATCGAGCAGCCGCACGGGATCATCCTCGTCACCGGACCGACCGGATCGGGCAAGACGACCACGCTCTACTCCTCGCTCCGGCAGATGGACATGAAGCGGTTGAACATCTCGACCGTCGAGGATCCGGTGGAATACAACCTGCCCGGGGTGACCCAGATCCAGACCCATGCCATGATCGACATGACCTTCGCTCGCGCCCTGAAGGCGTTGCTGCGGCAGGATCCGGACGTGGTGATGGTCGGTGAGATCCGGGATCACGAGACGGCCTCGATCGCGGTCCAGGCGGCCCTGACCGGCCACCTCGTGCTGTCGACCCTCCACACCAACGATGCGCCGAGTTCGGTCACCCGCCTCATCAACATCGGAGTCGAGCCGTTTCTCGTGGGGGCGGCGCTGAACGGCGTGCTGGCCCAGCGACTGGTCCGGCGGATCTGTCCCGCCTGCGTCGAGGACACGCCCGTCCCGGAGGAGATGCGGGACTTCCTCGTCGTCCACGGCATCGATGGAGCCACGCTCCCGCAGGGAAGGGGATGCGACGCATGTCGCAACAGCGGCTACTCGGGCCGACTGGGTCTCTACGAGCTCCTGGTCTTCGACGACCACCTTCGAGATCTCATCGCCTCGAGTCCGAACGTGACGGAGTTCCGTCGCATCTGCTGCGAACGCGGCATGGTCTCGCTCCGCGAGGACGGATTCCGGAAGGTGCTCGACGGACGCACGACGGTCGAAGAGGTCCTTCGGGTCACCGAGGCGACGATCTGAATCGATCGATCGTCCCCGCTCAGATGAAGGCCGCGACGCTGAGCTGGAGCCAGATCGCGATCGCGAACCCGATCTTCACCACGGTTCCCGCGACCCGGCCCGCGGCTGCGCCGGTGGCCGGCTTGAGCGTGTCGCGAAGCCCCGCGCCCTCCCGGGTGAGCTCGCCGACCAGTGCTCCACCGCCGGCGCCGAGTGCGGCTCCGACCAGCGTGCCGACCAGGGGTATGGGAATCACGAAGGTGCCCACGATTCCACCCGCGAAACCACCGACGAGTGCGCCCACGGTGCCCCTCCGGCTGGCGCCGCCCGCCTTTGCGCCGGCGGCGCCGGCGAGGAACTCGATCACCTCGGCCAGGGCCGCGAGGAGGAGGGCGATCACGAACGCCACCCAGCCGAACGTCGGTTCCGCGTCGCCCTTCCACAGCAGCTCGATCACGTCGATCAGGGCCGCGAACGCGATGATCAGCCAGGTGCCGGGAAGGCCGAGGGCCGCGATCGCCGCGAAGGCGGCGGAAACGAGGGTGAACACGATCCCGATGAGGATGGTCATTCGGCGGAGGCTCCGGAGGAGTGTCGAGCGGGAATCGAGGTCCGGGTGACGAGCAGGAGATCTCCGGTGATCGGTTCGATCCGATAGTTGGCGTCGGAACCTGATTGGGACCACCGCACGGTCGATTCCATCACGCCGTCCGTTCTCCGCAGGGACGCCCGGATCTCCCCGGTCCGGACCGGCGTCGCCTCCCCGAGGGGCGGATCCAGTCGAACGGTCCGATGCTCGTCGCGTCCGAGCCACCTGCCGCGATGGTCGTCGATCCGTTGGAGTTCCGTGCTCTCGCCCACCTCCAGACGGTCGGGGCGACGGTGGAGCCTGAAGGTCGGTACGGCGCGGACCTCCTCGCCCGTTCCCGGGGCGTGCTCGAGCAGCCAGTCGAAGTGCGCCGGAAGACCTCCCGGAGCCGGCTCATGTCGGAGAATCGACGTTCGGAGCATGTCTTGATCGATCCGCAGGGGCGAGAGTGATCGCAGGAGGGACCGGACCACCGTATCATGCGGCCCCCGGGGGGGTGACGTTCCCCGGCCTCGCCAGCCCGATTGCGCAGGAGCCTCCATGAATCCAATCATCCGTCCCTCCGGTCCTGCTCGGACCCTTCTCCGACTGGTCTTCGCATCCTCGATCATCGCCCTGGGCGCGTCGGCCGCGGGATGCGAGTCGGCCGGCGAGAAGCGATCGACGCCTCCCAGCGTGAAACTCCAGAAGGACGGTGACCACGAGTTCCGATGGGGTCGATACGAGTCGGCCGCCGGCTTCTACGACCGGATCCTCGAACGCGAACCCGGCAACGCCGACGCCCTCGAGATGTACGGTCGGTGCATGCTGGAACTGGATCGTCCCGGGGACGCCGCGAAGGTCTTCATGACCGCGACGGCTCGTCGTCCGGGTGACCGTGATCTGGTGCTCCTCCTCGGCGATGCGGAATTCCAGAACGGCGAGTACGACCGCGCCTTCCAGTTGCTTCGCACCTGGGCCATCGACAACGAGGATGCGGGGGCCTGGCTCGAACTCGCGGGATTCGCGATGGAACTCGACGATCCGGATACGGCTCGAGATGCGATCGAGCGGGCGATCGAACTCGAGTCCACGAGCGCGGCGTACGTCGCGGCGGCGGACCTGGCCGAACGGCTCGGCGACGAAGCGCTGGCACTCCGCCGGTTGCGCCAGGCATACGGGATCGAGCCGGGGAACCAGGTGATCTCCGATCGGCTCCGCGAGTTCGGCGAGGTGCCCGGTCCGACCATCGCACTGCCGCCCGGCGTCTGAGGAGCCCCACGCCTTGAGCGATTCGCCTCCCACCGCACGCCCGGACGAGTGGCTCTCGAATCTCGCACAGCTCGGTGACCTCGCCCGAGTGCGGCTGCTGAGGCTGGTCGAGCAAACGGAGCTGGGGGTCGGGGAACTCGCCACCGCCGCCCAGCTCCCGCAGTCCACGGTCAGCCGGCATCTCAAGGCGCTGCACGAACACGGGTGGATCGCGAAGCGATCGGAGGGAACGGCGAGCCTCTACCGGCTTCCCGCCGATGCCCTCGATCCCGACCTTCGCCGGCTCTGGGAGACCGCTCGGGACCGCCTCGAATCCAGTCCGGTGTTCCTCGAGGACGCGATGCGACTCAAGGAGGTGCTCGCCGGGCGTCGAGCCGACTCGCAGGCGTTCTTCGGAAGAATCGGGGGCGAGTGGCACGAGGTTCGACACGAACTCTTCGGGACCGGTTTCGGTGCCGATGCGATGCTGAGCCTGCTCGATCCGGCGTGGGTCGTCGCGGATCTCGGGTGCGGCACGGGCGATGCCGCGGAGCGTCTCGCCCCGGTCGTGTCGGAGGTGATCGCGGTCGATCGCGAGCCCGCGATGCTCGACGCGTCCAGAAGGCGTCTCGCCGAATTCCGCAACATCCGGTTCGTCGAAGGGGATCTCCTCGAGCTTCCGATGGAATCGGAGTCGGTGGACGCCGCGGTGATGATGCTGGTGCTCCACCATCTTCCCGAACCGTCGTTGGCGATGACCGAGGCGGCCCGGGTGATTCGGCCCGGTGGCATCCTGCTGGTGGTCGACATGGTGGCCCACGACCGCGACACCTACCAGCTCACCATGGGGCACGAACATCTCGGTTTCGAGGAGTCCGGGATCGCGGATCTCGGCGAGCGGGGCGGATTCACCCGGTCGACCTGGCGTCGCCTGCGGCCGATGGCCGGGGGCAAGGGCCCGGGGCTCTTCGCGGCCGCGCTCTTCAAGCCGCGGTGATCCCAGCGACGTCAACGCCGCACGTCGGGGGAGGGGCGGTGCCGGCCCGGGATCCCCGAAGCCCGTCCGTTCCAGCGCCGGCTCAGTCGCCGGTCCCTGACGAAGCCCGCTGCCTCGCGGCGTCGACCTTGGCGACCGCCGCACGGGGATTCTTCATCGCCCTGCCCTTGCACCCGCCGCAGCAGGTCCGGACCGCGCGGTCCCCGATCATGAACCACGGGCTGTTGGTTCTCAGCCCGCCACCCGTCACCACGCAGGTGGTCAGGGGATAGTCGTCCTTCTGGGCCTCGATGGCCCCGGCGTCGAGAATGGCGAGGTACTTCGCTGGATCGGCTTGGAACCTGCGGACGCATCGCGTGCAGCAGAGACGCACCAGTCGGTTCTTGTAGATCACCAGCGTGCAGTCCTTCGCCGCGGATCCGGAGGGATCCGGAAGCTTCTTCGAATCCATCACCAGGCAAGGCAGGTTCTTCGGGTAGCGGGCCATCTGGTCGGCGATGATCAATTCATCGACCTTCGCCAGGTACTTCGCGGGTTCCTTGAGGAACCGACCCTCGCACGACTTGCAGCAGACCCGGATCTCCCGTCCGGTCTGGAGGCCTCCGGCGGACCCTTCGAGCACCATCACCACGCCGCCGTCGGCGGGAAGCCTTCGCCCGCTCACCACGCAGACATCCAACAGGTAGGGGGCCCCCTGGCGAGCCCCGGGAGCCTCTTGAATGCCGACGGAGATCGGGCCCCCCCGCACCGCGGTCGCGGTGGCGGCGAGGAGGAGGCCGAAGGCGGCCAGATATCGGGCGGTTCCATGGGGCATCGGGGAAACTCCTGGAAAGTGACCGGGAAGCCTACCGCGTGTTGAGCGCGTGGGCGGGATCTTCGTGGCGAAATCCCGTGGGGCAGATCGTTGACCGACACCCTGGAAGGGGGCTATCCTGTGATTGATCCATTAATCGGATGAATGGATGAATTCCGTCTCTTTCCTGCATCAACCGGTGGGCTGGCCCGAATCCCGGACCGCTTGAAGTTCCGATCTCGCCCCCGCAACCGACTTTCCTGGAGACTCTTCGTGAGCACCATCGCCTCAGAATCCACGTTCCTCGACACGAACCTCCCGCTCAAGTCGGGCATGCCCTTCAAGGTCGCCGACCTCTCCTCCGAGACGGTCGCCTTCGGTCGGAAGGAAATCGAGCTCGCCGAGCACGAGATGCCCGGACTCATGGCGCTTCGTTCGGAGTACGCGGGGAAGCATCCGCTCAAGGGCGCCCGGATCACCGGTTCGCTTCACATGACGATCCAGACCGCGGTGCTCATCGAGACCCTCGTGGAGCTCGGCGCCGAGGTCCGATGGGCGAGCTGCAACATCTTCTCGACGCAGGACCACGCCGCGGCGGCGGTCGCCGTCGGCCCCAACGGCACCGTGGACTCCCCCGAAGGCGTTCCGGTCTTCGCCTGGAAGGGTGAGACGCTCGAGGAATACTGGTGGTGCACCTTCCAGGCGCTCGACTGGCCCGACGGACAGGGACCGAACCTCATCCTCGACGACGGTGGCGACGCGACGCTGCTCGTCCACAAGGGACTTGAATTCGAGCGTGCCGGAGGCGACGTGCCGGGGCCGGAGACCACCGACAACGCCGAGTTCAAGTGCGTGCTCCAGCTGCTGGCCGCGGTCAAGGACGAGAAGGCCGACTACTGGACGATCACGGCGCCGAACATCCGCGGCGTCAGCGAGGAGACCACGACGGGGGTCCACCGCCTCTACCAGATGGCGGAGGCCGGCGAGCTGCTGTTCCCCGCGATCAACGTCAACGACGCGGTCACCAAGAGCAAGTTCGACAACCTGTACGGCTGCCGCCATTCGCTCGTCGACGGCATCATGCGTGCCACCGACGTCATGCTCTCCGGCAAGGTCGCCGTGGTCTGCGGCTACGGCGACGTCGGCAAGGGCTGTGCCCAGAGCCTTCGGGGCCAGGGCTGCCGGGTGAAGATCACCGAAATCGACCCCATCTGCGCCCTCCAGGCCGTGATGGAGGGTTTCGAGGTGGTCAGGCTCGACGACGAGGTCGATTCCGCGGACCTCTTCGTCACCACCACCGGCAACTTCAACATCATCACCGCCGACCACATGGCGAAGATGAAGCACAACGCGATCGTCGGCAACATCGGGCACTTCGACAACGAGATCGACATGGCCGGCCTGGAGTCGACCAAGGGGATCGAGCGGGTCACCATCAAGCCGCAGGTCGACGAGTGGAAGTTCGCCGACGGCCACTCGATCATCATCCTCGCCGAGGGACGGCTCCTGAACCTCGGCTGCGCGACCGGACATCCGTCCTTCGTCATGAGCGCCTCGTTCACCAACCAGGTGCTCGCACAGATCGAGCTTCATGACAACGCCGAGAACTACGACCGCACCAGCGTGGTCACCCTGCCGAAGGATCTCGACGAGCGAGTCGCCCGGCTCCATCTCGGCCAGCTCGGCGCCAACCTCACCGAACTCACCCAGGAGCAGGCCGACTACATCAGCGTGCCGGTCGAGGGTCCCTACAAGCCCGACCACTATCGATATTGATCGAGTGTCGCCCACGCGGAGGAACACGACGCGGCGCGGGTCCTCGGACCCGCGCCGCGTTCGTTCTTCCTGGCGCCTTCGCGCAGCCGGTAGACTGGCACGAACGTGACGAGTCCGCGATCCCAGACGATCCTTCCGACGGCCGAGGTGGGGCACCCCCTTCCTCGCCTGCTCCGCTACGCGCGGCCTTTCCGGGGGCGGATCCGCTGGGCGACGGCCTGCTCCATCCTCAACAAGCTCTTCGATCTCGCGCCGCCCTTCATCATCGGTGCCGCGATCGACGTGGTGGTGGAGAAGCAGGATTCCCTCGTCGCGCGGCTCGGATTCCCGGATCCCTTCCACCAGCTCGTGCTGCTGGGAGTCGTGACGGTGGTGATCTGGTCGCTGGAGTCCGTCTTCGAGTGGCTCTACGGCGTCGCCTGGAGGAACCTCGCCCAGGCGATCCAGCACGAAGCCCGGGTCGACGTCTACGGCCACGTCCAGGATCTGGAGCTCCGCTGGTTCGAGGATCGATCGACCGGGGGTCTGATCGCGATCCTTTCGGACGACGTCAACCAGCTCGAGCGATTCCTCGACGGCGGGGCGAACGACATCATCCAGCTGGCGGTGACCGCCACGACGGTGACCATCGCGTTCTTCCTGATCTCGCCGTCCGTGGCATGGCTCGCGATGCTTCCGGTCCCGATCGTCATTCTCGGCTCGATCTGGTTCCAGAAGCGGCTGGAGCCGCGTTACGCGGAGGTCCGGTCCCAGGTCGGGAATCTCAACGCGAGGCTGGCCAACGCGATCAGCGGGATCGCGACGGTCAAGAGTTTCACGGCGGAATCGGCCGAGCTCCGGCGGGTCGGCGCCGAGAGCGAGGAATACGCCGCCCGGAATCGTCGAGCGATCGTCCTCAGCGCCGCCTTCAGCCCGCTCATCCGCGTGGTGATCATGGCCGGCTTCCTGGTGACGCTGCTCTACGGCGGCTGGCTCGCCCTCCAGGGCGGACTCGCGGTCGGAGCCTTCGGCCTGCTGGTGTTCCTGACCCAGCGCCTGCTCTGGCCGTTCACGCGGGTCGGCGCGATCCTCGACCAGTACCAGCGGGCGATGGCCTCGACGCGTCGCGTGCTCGATCTGCTCGCGGTCAGATCGACCATCGTGGATGGACCACGACGACTGCCCCTCGCCGAAATCGAAGGCGGACTCCGGTTCGACGACGTTCGGTTCTCCTACGTCCGCGGCACCCCGATTCTCGACGGGCTCGAACTCGATCTCCCGGCCGGCGAGACGACGGCGATCGTCGGTTCGACCGGCGCGGGGAAGAGCACGCTGATCAAGCTTCTGCTGCGGTTCTACGATCCGGACGAAACGGGTGGCCCGGTGCGGATCGACGGCCGGGACGTGCGCGAATTCGAACTCCGGGACCTGCGGCGGGCGATCTCCCTCGTGAGTCAGGACGTCTATCTCTTCGAAGGAACGGTCCGGGAGAACATCGCCTACGGGTGGCCTGCACCAGGCGACGATCCGACGCGGTGGGAACAGCCTCCGGAGGACCGCCTCATCGAGGCCGCCCGGCTCGCCGAGGCGCACGACTTCATCCGCGATCTTCCGAACGGCTACGAGACGATCGTCGGTGAGCGGGGACAGAAACTCTCCGGCGGCCAGCGCCAGCGCATCGCGATGGCGAGGGCGGTGCTCAAGGACGCCCCGATCCTGGTGCTGGACGAGGCGACCGCGAGCGTCGACAACGAGACCGAGGCGGCGATCCAGCGATCCCTGCAGACGATCTGTCGCGGCCGAACGACGGTCGTGATCGCCCACCGACTCTCCACGGTCCGGCACGCGACCCGGATCCACGTCCTCGACAAGGGGCGGGTCGTCGAGTCCGGCACCCACGAGCAGCTGCTGGCCTTCCGGGGCATCTACGAGGGGCTCTGGAAGGTGCAGACGGGAATGCCGATCGACCGGTGAGCAGGGGCGAATCCGCCTCGGGCGGGCCGCTCCGGCGGCCGCGGCGATCCGGGGGAGTCCGGCGGACCGGCTCCGCTGGAATCGCCGTCTGAAGCACTGGAAATCGAATTGGACGATCATGGATTCGCGTAATCCGACGCCTCGACGTAGGCTCCGCGGGGTCCCTCCTGAAGATTCACCTTCGACACCACCATCCAAGGATCAACATGTCAGACCTGAAGGAATCGATTCGAACTCTGGCGATCGCCTCGGCGATCGTCTTCGCCGCCGGATGTGGATCGGCCGAAAGGAAATCAACCTCGGAGGAAACGACTTCGCCGACCGAAGCGGAGGTCGCCGAGACTTCCGAGGCGATGTCGCAGGAGGCTGAGACGGACACGGATCCGGACATGAACACCGCCGAAGACGGCGATGCCGAGGTGGGTGAGGCAAGCGACTCGGAGACGACGGAGCCTTCCGAGGACGAGTCGGAAAGCTCGGAAGCCGAGGACGCGGACGCCTCGGATGTCGCCGCGGAGCAGGCCGCTGCGGAGCAGGCCGCTGCGGAGAAGGCCGCGGCGGAGAAGGCCGCTGCGGAGAAGGCCGCTGCGGAGAAGGCTGCGGCGGAGAAGGCTGCGGCGGAGAAGGCCGCGGCGGAGAAGGCTGCGGCGGAGAAGGCCGCGGCGGAGAAGGCTGCGGCGGAGAAGGCCGCGGCGGAGA
>NYWD01000068.1 GCA_002684855.1 Planctomycetaceae bacterium
CCAGAATGCCCCAGAATTGACTGTGGATCACCCCCACTCATTCCTGGGGCAGATTACGGAGAGTCCGTTGACACTCGCTACCAGGCTAACTTTTTCTTCGGCTGCAAGGACGAGGCGTTCCGCCTTACCGGAGCATCCTCCAGAAATGGGAATATTGTCACCTGTTTGGAGGACGGTGTCTGGGATTTTGGAAATCTGAGATGTGAGGGGCCTGTCTGCGAGGATCCTCTTCGACCCCCAGATGGACAGCAACTGTCTGAAAGCTATGAGCAAGGATCTAAGGTTTCTTTTACTTGTGACAAGCCTGGATACATCCCCATCAATCCCCAACCAATTGAATGTGTGGAGCAGCCCGAATGCAAAGTTGTGAAGCCCCTGGGAATAACAAGTGGAAAGATTCCTGACAGTGCCATCAACGCCACATCGGAGAGAGGCAATTACGAGGCTAGAAATATCAGATTGAACGCCGTGACTGGATGGTGTGGGCAGCAGGAAGCGTTTACCTATGTTTCTGTGGATCTTGGGACCATTCACAGGGTGAAGGCTATTCTCGTCAAGGGTGTGATCACCGACGATGTCGTGGGTCGTCCCACAGAAATTAGGTTCTTCTATAAAGAACAAGAGAGCGACAACTACGTGGTTTACTTCCCCAACTTCAACCTGACTGCGCGTGACCCAGGTAATTATGGTGAATTGGCAATGATCACCCTGCCACAGCCAGTCACTGCAAGGTTTGTCATTCTCGGCATTGTCTCCTTCGACAAGAACCCCTGCCTCAAGTTTGAGCTGATGGGGTGCGAGGACGAGCCACCTCAGAACAGACATCTTGGATTCAACAACGGATTCCCTCATTGTGTAGATAATGAACCGCCAGCATTTAGAAACTGCCCAGCCCACCCCATCGTGGTGCAAAAAGAACCACATGGCTTCCTTCTCCCGGTTAACTTCACCCAACCCGTGGCTGTTGATAACTCTGGCAGCATTGCAAGAACCGATGTGAGACCAGAAGGTTTCAGCCTTCCTCTTACAACATTCGAAGACATGATGATTGAATACTTCGCTTATGATTACGATGGAAATGTGGCTATTTGTCAAGTGAATCTGACAGTTCCTGATGACACGCCTCCCTCTCTCACTTGTCCTCAGAGCTTTGTCATCGAGCTAGTCGATGAAAAAACCGAGTATCCTGTCAATTTCAAAAATCTCCGCCCACAGGTCAACGCATCCGATCCGTCTGGAGAGGTTACTGTTACCTTCTCTCCTGAGCGAGCTGTTATCAAGACTGGTGATTATGAAAATGTAACTGTTTATGCCAGAGATAAGAATGATAATGTCGCCACATGTCACTTCCAAGTTTCTATCCAACCCACACCCTGTGTTGCATGGGAGCTGAAGCCCCCTGCCCATGGCGACATCAACTGCATTCCAAGAGTGGATGGTTACGAATGTATCGCCACCTGCAGCGATGGTTACAGGTTCACAGATGGTCAACAACAGCTTTCCTACTCGTGCAAGAATACAGAGCCAAGAAGTAACTGGATCCCATCTCGCGTGGTCCCGGATTGTGTGTCAGAAAATACCAGAGAATCTACTTACGACGTCGTCGCTACAATGAGTTACAGGGCTCAGAGTGCAGAGATTCCAACTAATTGCATTGAGGAGTACATTGAGGTTGTTGAGAAGAGTTACGAAGCGCTCAGCCAGATCTTGACAGAAAGATGTTCCGCAGGTGTGCAGACTACCGTCAGCTTCAAGAAAACAATGGTGGGGGATGTTCGTGGCAATATTTTAGAACTTATCTACACTATGATGGTCGACCCCACTATCTCCCAGCCCAGGATATATGACTTGTGTGGCCAGACCCACTCTCTCATCTTTGATCTCTCCATTGCATCTACCAATGATGTTATCAGCCCTCTTATCAAGGTTGGGGCTGGGGATCAGTGCCCCACCCTCACAGCCTCAGATTCCAGCGTTTATCGTGGTTTTGCCTGCAATGTTGGAGAAGTTCTCAATGAAATTGCTGATGAGCTTGTCCCACGTTGTCTTGAATGCCCGGCTGGTTTCTTTGCTGGTCGCAATGCTTCTTCTTGTACCAGATGCCCAAGAGGCCAATATCAAGATGACGCCAGACAAGGATCCTGTAAAACCTGTCCAACTGGACGATGGACGAGAGACGAAGGCTCTAAATCAGTTGCTGATTGTATTCCTGTTTGTGGTTATGGTACTTACAGTCCAACTGGCCTTGTCCCCTGTCTTGAATGTTCACGAAACAGCTTCACACTGGAGCCCCCACAAGATGGTTTCAAGACATGTGAGAACTGCCCCGAGGGAATGTTCACCTTCCAACCTGGCGCAAATGACCCCGCCCAATGTCGTGAGAAATGCTCTCCTGGCTACTACAGCAACACAGGGCTGGCACCATGTGCTCCCTGTCCTACCAACCATTTCCAGCCTCTAGCCGGGCAGAGACAGTGCTTCAAATGTCAATCAGGAGAAGAAACTGCAACCACCGGAGCTGCCAGCAAGGATGACTGCAAAGCTGTTGTGTGCGATAACAACCTGTGCGAGCATGGGGGACTGTGCGTCCCAATTCATCACAGGCCTAAATGCTACTGCCCTGCTGGGTTTACTGGGCAGTATTGTGAGATAGATGTTGATGAGTGTGCATCCAGGCCTTGCTTTAACGGAGCAACCTGTGTTGATCTGCCACAGAGCTACAAGTGCGAGTGTCCCGAGGGCTTCACAGGTTTGCAGTGCCAGGATGAGATATCTGACTGTGTAGAGGGAGCTTGTCCAGACAGAGCTATGTGCAAGGACTTACCTGGACCTAACAACTTCCAGTGTCTCTGCAGAGATGGATTCAAAGGAGAGAACTGTGATGTAACAGAGGACCCTTGCTCTGAGAATGGTAACCCCTGCGGTAACGGAGCTGTATGCAGAACACTCCCACAAGGCAGGTATACTTGCCAGTGCACGGAAGGATGGACAGGGACACATTGCGAAGAAAACATTGATGACTGTCTGGAACAACCCTGTCTTCTTGGAGGCAACTGCACAGATCTTGTCCATGATTTCCAATGTGATTGTCCAAGAGGGTTCACAGGGAAAAGATGTGAAGAAAAGCAGGACCTCTGTGCTGATGATCCTTGTGTCAGAGGAATGTGCGTTGATAAGCTGTTCAGATATGAATGTGTTTGTGAGCCTGGGTGGTCAGGAGCTGATTGTGACGTCAACATTGACGATTGTTCCAGCTCTCCTTGTCAAAACAAAGGAGCTTGCGTGGATGAGGTGAATGGCTACACCTGTGTGTGTGAGCCAGGCTATACAGGGAAGAACTGCCAACACACAATAGACTACTGCGCAGATGATCCTTGCAAGAATGGAGGAACATGTACCAGCACATTGGATTCCTTTGTCTGCACCTGCAGGCCTGGGTTTTCAAGCACTCCCACCTGCGATATTGAGAATGATGAGTGCAGCACCGGACCATGCGACCCCAGTGGCACCTTGGAATGCCTGGACCTGGATAATAAGTTTGAATGCAAGTGTAGGGATGGTTACCAGGGAGAGTTCTGTCAGACTAATGTCAATGACTGTGAGTCAAATCCTTGCAGAAACGGAGGAGAATGTCAAGACCTTGTGGGAGATTTTGAATGCCGTTGCCCACAAGGCTGGGTAGGAAAACAATGCGAAATTGATGAAAAAAGATGTGATGAATCCACTTGTGAAAACAACGCTCTGTGTGTGGACCTTTTCCAAGATTTCTTCTGCGCGTGCCCATCAGGAACTGATGGTAAACGCTGTGAGACTTCACCCCAGAGATGCATTGGAGACCCTTGCATGAATGGAGGTGCTTGCAAAGACCTGGGCTATGGACTAAACTGTTCCTGCTCCGCGGATTACACTGGTATAGGATGTCAATATGAATATGATGCTTGTGCAGAGGGAGCTTGTCAAAATGGAGCAACTTGCGTGGACAAAGGAAAGGGATACAAGTGTATCTGCCCAGATGGATACGAAGGAAAGAACTGCGAAGTCAACATCAACGACTGCACTCCTGGCACTTGTCCACCTGCCTCCACCTGTATTGACCTCACTAATGACTTCTACTGTAGATGTCCGTTCAACCTGACTGGCGAGGATTGTCGCAAGCAGATCACAATAAACTACGACCTTCACTTTACAGATGAGAGNAAGTCATCCAGCGCCTCACTTGTGGTGCCATTNAGGCTTCNGAGTGATGAATTGTCCATTGCCATGTGGGTCTCTTTTGACACCCCTGATGAGACTGGAACCTATTTCTCTCTCTACTCTGTTGATCATGAATACTACCCCATCAACAAGAGAGTNCTGGTNCAGGCNCAAAACAGCGGCGTGTTTGTCAATTTCTTTGAAAATGAGAAGGTTTTCCTCCAATTTCCCCCATCAGTGCCAATTGCAGATGGACAGTGGCATCATGTGGCTTTGACATGGTCGGGCAAAACAGGAATGCTAACTCTCACAGCTGATGGAATTAGAGCAGACATGAGAGATGGATTTGCACAGGACAGAGTTTTGCCAGAATTTGGATATGTCACCCTTGGAAGCACAGAGACAGGAGACGGGAGACTGAGAACCGAGTCTGGCTTCCATGGAAAGTTGACTCGTGTTCAGGCCTGGAACAGAGCCCTGGATACCAACAGAGAAATTCCACTGCAAGTGAAAAGCTTGAACTTGGATGAGAATTTTAAATCCTGCAAGGATGCCCCAATTCTGTTCAANGGTTTGATCCTTCGCTGGGCTGGGTACGAGAANACNGTGGGNGGTGTGGAGAGAATCATGCCCAGTATCTGNGGTGAGCGTAAGTGCGAGCCCGGCTATGTTGGACCTGACTGCTCCAGCCAGCAGAATGACAAGATCGCCCCCACCGTGGCTTACTGCCCAGGAGACCTCTGGATGGCGACTGCCAACGGGTCAGCTTTTGTAACCTGGGATATACCCAAGTTTGTAGACAATCAGGGCATCTCCACTCTTAGGATTATGAAGCCATCAATCACACCCGGCCAGGCACTCCATTGGGGTGTCTATGAAATACAATACATTGCCTATGATGATGCAGGAAATTCTGCAACCTGTGCATTCAAGATCTATATTGTGGAGTCTTTCTGCCCTCCACTGGATCCTCCCGAGAGNGGGTCACAGAACTGCGAAGACTGGGGTCCAGGTGGCAGGTTCAAGGTTTGCCGTATTGAGTGTGACCCTGGGATGAAATTCTCCCAGCCTGTCCCTGAATTCTACACTTGTGGAGCAGAAGGATTCTGGAGACCAAACCCCAACAAAAACCCNGCATCACAGTTCATATACCCTGCNTGTTCCGCAGCCACCCCGGCCAAGAAGATTTTCAAGATCAAACTCCAATATTTGGCCCAGGTGTTGTGTAGCAAGGCTGGTCAAGGTGTACTGAAGACAAAGATTATTGATGCTCTCCAGAAACTGAACAAAGAATGGAGATTCTCAGCATGCGACAAGATTAATGAAAAGGATTGTGAGGACCTGGGGGTGAAGGTGGACTGTATCCAGAAGAATAACGGGAGAGTGCGAAGGCAGCTGGATGTGGACCAGAAATATGACCTGGAAATTTCTTTCCCAACAATTGGGGGAGATGAGGCTATAAATTCAAACAATGGACAGAGGGAGAAGTTGGAAAAACTGATTCAGCAAATTATTTTTGATGAAAACCAACTGAGCGTGGATAACACACTTCCAGGCACCCTACTAGACCCGGCATCCATCGACATCTCCCAGTCATTCACGTGCCCAGTAGGGTCAGTTGTTGTGGACAATACCTGTGTACCATGCCCTGCAGGGTCCTACTATGATGACCTCTCCCTGACCTGCGAGGCTTGCCCCATAGGNCAGTACAACCCATCAGAAGCACAGTTGTCCTGCACACAATGTCCTGAGATCCAAGGCGTACCTGGCGTCACTGAGACCGAAGGCTCGACCCGAGTGTCTGACTGCAAGGAGAAGTGNGCTGCTGGTAAATATTTTGATGAGGTGACNGGGCTGTGCAGACCCTGTGGACATGGCAAATANCAACCTGAGGAGGGGAAATTCTTCTGCCTGATGTGCGGACTAGGNATGACCACCAGGACCAAGGAGTCACTCAGCATAACNGAGTGCAGAGCAGAGTGTCCTGATGGGAAGCAGCTTGACCTGGTTGGNGACTGTGTCCAGTGTCCCCTGGGAAGCTACAGAAAGAAGGGTGTCCACCTGGCGTGTCAAGAGTGTCCACAAGGCTTCACCACCTCCAAGCAAGGATCTGTGGANAGCGACGCCTGCTCCCTGCCTATCTGCCTGGCTGGCCAATANCTGAACGCCAGTATGAACGCCTGCACCAACTGTCCACAAGGATCTTACCAGCCAGAGCAGCAGCAGACAGAGTGTATCCCCTGCCCTACNGACACCAGCACCAAGAAGGAGGGCGCCACNGCTGCTAGTGACTGCACCAACAGGTGCAAGGTGGGAGACGGGGAGATGGAGCTTTGTGATAAGAATGCCATGTGTCTCTTCCACCCAGGGAACAATACG